>JBKOWN010000080.1:0-10006 GCA_046724435.1 Actinomycetota bacterium | reverse complement strand
GGGTACATGGAGGACCATCCCACCGAGCTGTATTACAGGGACGCCAAGCAGCTCACGATCGTCGAGGGCACCACGCAGGTGCAGCTCGGGCTCATAGTACGCGGGGTCCTCGACCACGATCTGTGGTGGGATTGACCTCGGCGCACGAACAGAAGCTCTCATGACGACTCCCAACCCTGCCCTCTGGCCTGACGTGATCGGCCGGCTCCTCCGTCGTGAGGACCTTCCGGCCGAGCTGGCCGAGCAGGCCATGGCCACGATCCTCGCCGGCGAGGCGACCGACGCCCAGATCGCCGGCTTCGCCGTCGCGCTCCGTTCCAAGGGCGAGACGGCGGGCGAGCTCGCGGCGTTGGCGCGCACGATGCTGCGCTTCGGTCAGAGCGTCGACATCCCGCTCGACGGCCCGGGCGGGCCCGTCGTCGACACGTGCGGGACCGGCGGCGACCGCTCCGGCACCGTCAACATCTCCACGCTCGCAGCCCTGGTCGTCGCGGGCGCGGGCGTGCGGGTTGCCAAGCACGGCAACCGCGCCGCGTCGTCGGCGTGCGGCTCGGCCGACGTCCTCGAGGCAATGGGCGTGGTGATCGACCTCAGCCCGAGTGGCGTCGCCCGCTGCGTGGACGAGGCCGGGATCGGCTTCTGCTTCGCGCCCAAGTACCACCCGGCGCTGCGATTCGCGGGCCCCGCGCGCCGTGAGCTCGGGACACCTACGACCTTCAACTTCCTCGGCCCGCTAACCAACCCGGCCGGCGTGCGGCGGCGCGTCCTTGGAGTGTCGGACTCGTCGATGGCGGAGCGCATGGCGCACACCCTCGCCGAGCTCGGCGTCGAACGGGCGATGGTGTTCTGCGGAGGCGATGGCCTCGACGAGCTCACCACGACGACGGTCTCGAACGTGTGGGACCTCTCGAACGGCTCCGTGCGCGCCTCGATCATCGACCCGGGCGAGTTCGGGATCCCGGCCGCCGACGCCGACGAGATCGTCGGTGGTGACGCCGCCGCCAACGTTGCGATTGCCGAGCAGATGCTCGGCGGCGAGCCAGGCCCGGTGCGCGACGTGGTGGCGCTCAACGCGGCCGCCGCGCTCGTCGTCGCCGACGCCGCTCCCGATCTCGGCGCCGGGATCGAGCAGGCGATCGCGGCCATCGAATCGGGCAAGGCCGCCGCCGTCCTGGAGACCTTCGTGCTCACGAGCAAAGCGGCGCGTGCCGCCGACGAGGGCTGAGGCGATGAGCAAGGCCATCCAGTGCCCGTCGTGCGGGAGCAAGCACCGCGTGTCGGGCCTTCCGGACGCGCCGACGTTCAAGTGTGAGAACTGCGGTCAGCAGCTGAAGGTGCCGGCCCAGTTCCGCCCGTCGGTGGTGTCGTCGTCTCGACGCGTCCGTCCGTCCGACGCGCCTCGCCCCGAGTCGACTTCAGTCCTCCCGGCACGCCCTTCTCCGGCGAAGCCGTCCATGGCGGCGTCCGCGCGAAGGGCGGCGCGTCCGGCCACGTCGCCCGGCTCCCAGGCCGCCGCTGCTCAGTCGGCCACGGTCCCGCTGCCGTTGCGCGTGCTCGCGTGGGTCGTCGCGCTCGTGCTTGGCCTGGTGGTCACGATCTGGGTGGCTCGAGTGACCGGGTGGCTCAGTGGCGACCGGCTCGTCGACGTGTTCGTCGGGACGGGCCTGGCGCGCTATATCCGCGTGATCGCGGTCGCGCCGGTGTGGGCCTTGTTCACGACGCTTCTGCTGACATCGTTCCTCGAAGGCGGACGCGCGCTCGCGCGGCGGCGGGCGGAGAAGCGCGCCACGACGAATGACTCGCGACTGGGCGCGCAGCGCGGCGAGGGCGAGCCGTTCCACGGCGACGACGGGTTCAGCTCGGGCAACGAGGGCGCGGCCGACTGGCAGCGATCGAAACGCGCCGCGGCCCCACGAGGCGGCCCGTAGGCGGACGAAGCCATACAATCCGCGGCGAGGGCGGATCCGGCGATCGCCGCTGCTCGAGTCGAGCCTGGGGCGACCATGGAGGAGTCATGGCGGTGCGGTACCGCTGCGGTGCGTGCGGGAACCTCACCCGTTTCGACGTCGTGACGACCCGGCGGACGAGCGCGTTCCATCACTACAGCGTGGGTGGCGACCTGACCATCGAGGACGAACAGTTGCTCGAGGAGACCGTCGAGCGGGTGACGTGCCGGTGGTGCGGCGCCAGTGGCGACAGCATCGAAACGCTCGACGGGTCGTCCACGAATGCCGACGCTGCGGCGCCGGCCGAGCCCGCGTGAGCGGGAAGGGTTGGCGCTACTCGCCGAGTAGCTGGAAGACGACCTTGCGACTGCGCGGCCGGTCGTCGAAATCGATGCAGACCACCTTCTGCCACACCCCGACCTGGAGCTCGCCGGCACGGAACGGGATCGTCACCGAAGGTCCGACGAGCGCGGCGCGCACGTGGCTGTGGCCGTTGGTGTCCGCGTTGCGGGCGTTGTGCTCCCAGGGACGGTCCTGGGGAGAGATGCCTTCGAGGACGGTATTGAGGTCGGCGTTGCATCCCGGCTCGTGCTCGATGGTCGTCATGCCGCACGTCGAGTGGGCGACGAACACGGTGCAGAGTCCGTCGGCCAGGCCGGCGTTGTCGATGGCCTTCTGGGCGTAAGGGGTGACGTCGAGCATGTCGCCGTCGCCTTGCGTGTCGAGGGTGACTTCCTCGTACCGTGAACGCATGCCACTCCTTCGCCGGCTTCACTGCCCGCCACCCGGCATCGCCGGATCAGTCTACGGGTCGGCACCGAGACGAGCACCTCGGGGGTCACCGTGACGGCCGGTGAGCGGATGTCGAGCCCGCCGCAGCGGGTGTCACGGCCGCCCGTACCCGAGTTGCTCCTCGTCCCGCTGCTCGACACCGCAGGCGAGATGCTGCGAACGCTGGAGCCGGCGGAGATCCCGCCCATTCTTCGGCCCGTGGCCGAGTTCGACCGTCGCGGCCTGGCGCGCGGCGCGGCGCGCCAGCAGCTGCTGCGCGCGATCGACGCCGAACCAGATTTTCGCGACCGCGCGGTCGAACAGTTCCTCGCTCGCCCCGACGTCTCCGAGGCGCTCGAGACGTGGGACGCCCATATCGCGTTCGCTCTGGTGAGCAAAGCAAGCGACGACGCAACGCTGCCGGTGCTCGCGTCGGCGCTGTACGCAGGACGACCGGAGGGGTGGACGTTCGGGCTCGGTGTCGCGTGTGCCGCGTTCGAGCGCCTGCGACTCGAACGGCAGGCAGGTGACGACGACCGGGCGCGTGAGTCGCAGGTCGCGGGTCTCGCGGAATCGCGCCGACGCGCCGAAGCCGCTCGCGCTTCTTCCGAACAGAGAGCGGAGCACGTCGAGCGCGAATTGCGTGAGGAACGCCAGAGCCGGCGTGACCGTGAAGCGCTGGCCAACCAGAAGGTGGCTGCGGCCGAGCGGAAGGCCGCCGAGATCGAACGCGAGGTCGCGGGGGCGCGCGCCGCCGCCGAGGCAGCCGATGCGCGTCTCGAACGAGAGGCGACCCGAGCCCGCAAGGTCGACGAAGAGTTGCGCGAGTTGCGACGCGCCATGAAGGAAGCGGAAGCCAAAGCGCGCGAGGCGGACGCAGGCTTGCCAATCGTGCGACGCGATGACCTGCGCGCGCTGGTCGACGCCGCCGACTTGGCCCAGCGGCTGGCGACGGGGCTGAGCGGTGTGGCCGATCAGGCCCGGCGGGTGCTCGACGATGCGGCGCCGGGTGACGGGGCACCGGAAGGCGACATGAAGAAGGGGAAGCAGGACAGGGAGTCACGGCCGCGCCGCGCCCACCCGAGAGTCCCGCCCGGCATGGTGGACGACGACCCGGACGCACTCGATGCCATGCTGCGGACCCCCCGCGCCGTGCTCGTCGTGGACGGCTACAACGTGTCGATGCTGGCGTGGGGCGACGCCCCGCCGGCCCAGCAGCGCGACCGCCTGCTCAGCGCCATCTCCGAGCTCCAGCTGCGGACCCGGGCCCGCGTGATCCTGGTGTTCGATGGCGCCGACGTCGGCGGCGTGCTCCCGCCCCGGCGCCCGGGCGTCCGGGTCGTGTTCTCGCCCGAGGGCGAGGAGGCGGACGCCGTCGTGGTGCGCCAGGCCATGGACCTGCCGGTCGAGGTGCCCGTGGTCGTCGCCTCCTCGGACGGCTGGGTGGGAGAGCACGCTCGCGAATCCGGCGCCCATGTCGTGTCGTCGGAGACGCTCCTGCGGGCGCTCCGGCGGTAGCACGCCAGCCCGGCCTCTCCGCCCGGTTCGCTGTCATACCCCTCGGTCATACTCAGCCCGTGGAGATCGCGGGGCGTGTCGCGCTCGTGACGGGAGCGGGCGCCGGGATCGGCCGGGCCATCGCGTTGCGGCTCGCGCGCGAGGGGGCTGCCGTCGGCGTGGCGGATTTCGACGACGACACCGGCCGTGAGACCGTCGACGAGATCGAGGCCACGTCCGGACGCGCTGCCTTCGTGCACGTCGACGTGGCGCAGGAGGCCGACGTCCGGGCGATGATCGACTTCGCGGGCACGACGTTCGGCGGGCTCGACATCCTCGTGAACAACGCCGGCATCGTGGCGACCCCGGCGTTCCCGGACGCCGAGCCCGAGGCGTGGATGCGGATGCTGGACGTGAACCTGCGCGGCCCCTTGCTCGGCACCTATTACGCCATCCGGGCGATGCGCGAACGCAGCGGCGGCGCGATCGTGAACGTGGCATCGCTCGCCGGCATCGGGCTCGGACCTCACGATTCGCCGGACTACGCCGCTACCAAGGCGGGCCTCGCGCGCTTCAGCGCCGCGCTGGCGTCCCTCGCGGGTGAGGCCGGGATCCGGGTGAACTGCATCTGCCCCGACTGGGTCGACACGCCGATGAGTCGGCGAACGCGGTCCCGCATGACCCCCGAGGAGGAGGCAGCCACCGTCCCGGTCGGGATCCTGGCGCCGGACGAGATCGCCGACGCCGCCGCCGAGCTGATCCGCGACGACTCGCTCGCCGGTCGGGTGATGGCGTGCTGGTGCGACCAGCCCCGCTCGCTGTTCCCGGTGCCCGACTGGTCGTAGGCGATCACGTAACTGTCATACCCGCATGCGATCCTCACGCCATGGAGATCAGTTGCGACAGTTGCGTGATGCAGCACACGAGCGCGTGCGAGGACTGTGTCGTCCGGTTCATCGTCGACCGGCGCCCGGGCGAGGCGATCGTGATCGACGTGGAAGAGGAGCGAGCCGTGCGGATGCTCGCCGACGCCGGGCTCGTCCCCGAGCTACGGCACCGGCGTCAGCGGGCGGGTTGACGCGCGGCGGCGCCGGTGTCAGGCGGGCGCCTCGGCTCGCAGCGATCCGGCGCCTGACCGGGCCTTCGGTCGGTGGGCGAACGGGTCGTAGCGGAAGATGCGCATGGCGTTCTGGTAGGTGATCTTGTCGACGATGTCGTCGGCTACGCCGTCGAGCTGCTTGGCGACGGACTCGGGTGAGTGCGGCCACGACGAATCAGAGTGCGGGTAGTCGCACTCCCAGGTCATGTTGTCGATGCCGATGGCCTCACGCTCGTCGACGCCGGCGCGGTCGCTGATGAAGCAGAACGTGAAGTGGTCACGCGCGACCTGGCTCGGGAGCGCGTCGCCGAAGTCCTGACCGGTCCAGAAACGGTGCTGCTGGTACACGTAGTCGATCCGCTCGAGCCAGTAGGGGAGCCAGCCCGTCCCGCCCTCCGACAAGGCGAACTTGAGGTTCGGGTATTTCCGCAGCACGGGCGACCACAGCAGGTCGGTGGCGGCCTGCATCGTGTTCAGCGGCGTCAGCGTGATCATGATGTCGATGGGCGCGCCGGGAGCGATCTCGATCTGCGTCGACGACGAGCCGATGTGCAGGCAGATGATCGTGCCCTCGTCCTCGCAGGCGGCGAAGAACGGGTCCCAGTGGTCGCCGAAGATGTGCGGCCAGCCCAGCTTGAACGGGTTCTCCGAGAACGTGACCGCGTGGCATCCCTTCTTGGCGACGCGCCGCACCTCCTCCGCCATGAGCTGAGGGTCCCAGATCGGCGGGATCGACAGCGGGATGAACCGGCCCGGGTAGGTGCCGCACCACTCGTCGATGTGCCAGTCGTTGTAGGCACGCAGGAGATGGAGCCCCATGTCGAGATCCTTCGAGCGGGAGAACAGCTGCCCGCAGAACTGCACGAAGGAGGGGAAGCACATCGAGCCGAGAACGCCGTTGCGGTTCATGTCGTTGACGCGCTCGTCGATGTCGTAGCAGCCCTTGCGCATCATCTCGTAGCTCGTGGGCTCGATGTTGTACTCCTCGGGCGGGCGACCTGCGACCGCGTTGAGCCCGATGTTCGGGATCACGTTGTCCTCGTAGACCCAGACGTCGATGCCGTCGCGCCGCACGCTCTTCGGCGCGAACTCCATCCACTTCTCGGGCAGGTGACCCTCGAAGAGGTCGGGGGGCTCGACGACGTGGTCGTCCACACTCACGAGGATGAGGTCTTCTGCCCGCATTGGGGTCTCCTCTCTCAGCCGAAGAGCACCGGCAACGAGGGCGGCGCCCGGAACGTCATGCCAGTGATGTGCGGCTCATGGGCCGCGGGGTCGAGACGCAAGTTCGGGAGGCGGTCGAAGATCCGCTCGAGCACCACCCGGGTCTCCATGCGCGCCAGGTGCATGCCGAGGCACATGTGCGGACCGAACGCGAACGCGAGGTGCTGGCGCTGCTCGCGGTGGATGTCGAACTCCTCGGAGCGCTCCCAATACTTCTCGTCGTGGTTGGCCGAGCCCATGTTGGTGATGACGATCGCACCCGACGGGACGTCGACACCGTCGACGACCGTGTCGCATGTTGCGGTGCGAACGATCGTCGTGAGCGGCGGCTCCCAGCGCAGCCCTTCCTCGATGGCCTGGGGCATCAGCGTCCGGTCGGCTCGCAGCGCGTCCAGCTGGTCGGGATGTGTCAGCAGCCCGAAGAGCAGGTTGCTCGACGAGCGGTACGTCGTCTCCGCGCCCGCCGGGAGCAGCAGTCGGAGGAAGGCGAAGATCTCTTCGTCCGTGAGGTGCTGGCCGTCGAGCTCGGCGGTGCCGAGCGTGCTCATCAGATCGTTGGTGGGATGGACGCGCCGATCGGCGAGTACCCGGGCGAAGTAGTCGCGTAGTTGCGCCGACGCCCGCATACCGAGGTCCCAATCGAACGACACGCTGATGAGCTCGATCGCCCAGCGATGGAACTGCGGAAGATCCTCACGCGGGAGCCCGAGCATGCTGGCGATCACGTTCACGGGAAACGGGAGCGTGAGCTCGCGCACGAGGTCGGCCTCGCCGCGGTCGACGAAGGCGTCGATGCACTCGTCGACGATCGGGGCGACGGCCTCGACTTCCCAACGCTCCATCGCCTTCCGGCTGAACGCCTGCTGCACGAGCCCGCGGTAGGTGTGGTGCTCGGGCTCGTCCATCTCGAGGATCGTGTGGCCCATGACCGCGCCCATGACCGCGGCGTAACCGGCCGACGAGAACGTCTCGCCGTCGCGCAGGACCGTCTGCACCGCGTCATAGCCAAACGCAGTGAAGACTTCCGGTGCCATCGTGGCTCCGGGGTCGACCTCGGCCGACAGCAACTCGGCCTCGAGGTTCTCCTTGAGCACCGCGCCCTTCGCACGGGCGAGCGCAAGCATCGGGTACGGATCCTCGACCACGCCCGCCCCGGTCCTCCGGTTGAACTCCTCGAACGGGTCGTTGGTGCCGTCGATCGCCTCGGGCGCGCTCATCCGACCCTGACGATAGCGTCAGGGAACGGAGGATGGGATCCCACGGGAGGACCGCTCCAGATGGACATGAACGCGGTGAACCTGGCCCTGCTGGGCCTCCGGGTGGCGGCGGGCGCAGTCATGTTCGCCCACGGGTGGAACCACCTGGCCCGGATGCGGGAAGGGCCGGGGGTCTCGAACTGGTTCGCCAGCCTCGGACTGCGCCCCGGTCCGGCGCACGCCTGGCTCGTCACCGTGACCGAGCTGGCGGCCGGCCCGCTCCTGGTGCTCGGCCTGCTCACGCCCTTGGGCGCTGCCGCCGTCACGGGCGTTGCCGCCGTCGCGTGGGTGACCAACCACCGCAACGCCGGCTTCTTCGTGTTCAAGCGGCCGACCGAAGGGTGGGAGTACGTCATGGTGTTGACGGTGCTCGGGCTGGCCCTCGGCGCGCTCGGCCCGGGGGAGTGGTCCCTCGATCACGCGCTCGGGTTCTCGTGGGTGGACGGGTGGTCCGGCTTCGCGATCACGGCGATCGCGGGCCTCGGTGGTGCGCTCTCGCTCCTCGTCCTCTTCTGGCGTCCGCCGCGGCAGGAACCGGCCGGGTAGTCGGTGCCGCGCTAGCGGCGCGGTGTCATGTCGAGGTCAGGCGGCGGCTGGTCCGGGATCTTCCAGCGCAGGAACTCTTTGTCGTACAGCTCGTGGTAGGCGTTCGCCTGATCGACCATGGCGTGGAACGCGGTCTCGAACTTGTCCCAGTCCTGCGCCTCGATCGCCTGCTTCACCTGCTCGACGTCCTCGGCGATGAACTTCGTCATGTTCTCCTCGTACTTCGGCCGGACGAACGCGCCCATCTCCATGAGGTTGACGGCCTCCTTGAGCTGGAAGCGCGCCAGCGGCTGATTGCCGGCCTTGCCCGCGTAGTAGCACTTCCAGATCCGCGCGCCGATCTCGGGCATGATGCGCGCCAACCCGGGCTGGATGTGACCGAGCTCGTCGAGGCCGAAGCTGCTCTTCCCGGTGTCGACGATGTGGTCGTGCTCGGGAACGTCACCACCGGTCACGCCCATGTGGCCCTCCTCGCTCGCAGGCGTCGCGTTAATTCGACCTGACTACCATGTCAGGTTCCATCGGTTCCAGTAAGGGAGCGCCATGGAGGCGCGTGAGGCGGTCATCGTCGACACCGTGCGCACCGCGGTCGGCAAGAGGAAGGGAGCGCTGGCCAACTGGCACCCGTCCGACCTGCTCGGGCTGGCGTTGCGGTCGCTGCTCGAACGCGACGATGTCGATTCCGGGACCATCGACGACGTCGTCGGCGGGTGCGTGACCCAGTCGGGTGAGCAGGGCTGCAACGTCACGCGTAACGCCTGGGTCGCGGCGGGGCTGCCGTGGCACGTTCCCGCGACGTCCGTCGACCGCCAGTGCGGATCGTCGCAGCAGGCGGTGCACTTCGTGGCCCAGGGAGTGATCGCGGGCGCCTACGACCTCGCCATCGCCTGCGGGGTCGAATCGATGACCAGGGCTCCGATGTCGAGCAACGCCCGGGGCGGCGTCGGGCCGTTCAGCTCCTCGTTCATGGAGCACACGAACCACACGCTCGGCATCCAGTTCTGGGTCGCCCAGGTGCTCGCCGACCGCTTCGGTGTCACCCGCGACGAGATGGACGCCTTCGCGCTCGAGAGCCACCGGCGGGCCGCTGCAAATGTCGACTCCGGCTTCTTCGACCGAGAGGTCGTCCCCGTGCCGTTGAAGGATGAGCACGGCGAGCCCACCGGCGAGGAGTTGCGCAGCGACGAGGCGATCCGGCGCGGCACGTCGCTCGAGCAGCTGGCTGCGTTGCCGGCGGTCTGGGAGTCCGAGGAGCAGCCGGCGCCCGACATCACCGCCGGGAACTCGTCCCCGATGAGCGACGGCGCGTCGGCGATGCTCATCGCCGACCGGGCCACCGCCGAGCGGCTCGGGTTGCCGATCCGGGCGCGGTTCGTGCACTTCGCCGTGCTCGCCGACGACCCGGTACTCGTGCTCTCGGCGCCGAACCCGGTGACGCGCAAGCTGCTCGAGCGCACCGCCATGAAGATCGACGAGTTCGACGCGATCGAGTGCAACGAGGCGTTCGCCGCGATCGCGCTCATGTGGGCCAAGGAGTTCCGGCCCGATCCCGCGAAGTACAACCCGCGCGGCGGCGCCATCGCGATCGGGCATCCGCTCGGCGCGAGCGGCGTGCGCCTGATGACCACGATGCTCAACCACCTGGAGACGACGGGCGGCCGCTTCGG
>JBKOWN010000113.1:0-10723 GCA_046724435.1 Actinomycetota bacterium | reverse complement strand
GCTGAGCCCCCTCGAGAACCTCAGCAAGAAGGAGCGCGCCGACAAGGCCGATTACTTCACGCTGATGGACGCCAACCTCCAGAAGATCGCAACCGCGCTCGGCTGCCCCCGTCGCTCGTAGCATCGACCCCGTGGCGCACAGTCACGGGGACGGGTTCGACCACGGATCGCCGACGGGCCGAGCCGGCGCGCGGTACGCCGGACGGCTCCGCGTCGCGTTCGTGCTCGCGGCGGCGTTCCTCGTCGTCGAAGCGGTCACCGCGTTCCTCGCCGGGTCGCTCGCGCTGCTGTCCGACGCCGCCCACCTCCTCACCGACGCCGTCGGCATCGGCATGGCGCTGGCGGCGATCCGCCTCGCCGACCGTGCCGGCGGCAACCGGTCGCGCACGTTCGGGTTGTACCGGCTCGAGATCCTCGCCGCGCTCGCCAACGCCGTGTTCCTGTTCGTCGTCACCGGGTACGTCCTCGTCGAGGCCGTCCTGCGCCTCGGTTCGGAGCCCTCCGTCGAGGCGGGGCCGATGCTCGTGGTGGCCACGCTCGGCCTGGTCGTCAACGTCGTCTCGGTCGTGCTGCTGCGCAGCGGCGCCCGGGAGAGCCTGAACGTCGAGGGCGCCTACGTCGACGTGCTCGCCGACTCGGCGGCGTCGCTCGGCGTCATTCTCGCCGGCGTCGTCATCGTCGTGACCGACTGGGAACCCATCGACGCCATCGTCGCCATCGCGATCGGCGTATGGATCGTGCCCCGAGCGTGGCGGCTCGCGGGCAGTGCGCTGCGGATCCTGATCCAGGCCGCGCCGGCCGGCTTCGACGTCGGCCGTCTCGAGACCGATCTCGCCGCCGTGCCCGGCGTCGTGGACGTGCACGATCTCCACGTCTGGACGCTGACCTCCGAGATGGACGTGGCCAGTGCGCATCTCATGGTCACGGCGGGGACCGACGCGCACGGAGTACTCGACCGGGCGCGCGACGTGCTCCGGGAGCGCTACGCCATCGCGCACGCCACCCTCCAGGTCGAGCCGGACGATCACACCGGCTGCGCCGAGGTCGAGTGGTGACGCGCGGGAACCAGGCCGGGTTTGTGATCGACTAGTCGTCGTGCGCTCGCCCGACACCCTGACCTCCCCGGCCACGCGCCACCGGATCCCGCCGCGATGGTGGCCGTGGTGCTCGACCGCCGCCCGCTTCGTGCTTGCCGGCGTGTGGGCCTGGGCCGGCGTGGCGAAGCTCGGCGACCCGGACGCCGCTGTGCGGGCGGTGCGCGCCTACGACATCCTGCCGGAGGGTCTCGTCAAGCCGTTCGCGTGGGGTCTGCCATTCGTCGAGCTCGCGCTGGCGGTCCTCCTGATCCTGGGCCTGGCGACGCGGCCGGCGGCGTGGGCGTCGGTCGTGCTCCTGCTCGTCTTCCTCGGTGCCACCGCCTCCGTGTGGGCGCGCGGCCTCCAGATCGACTGTGGTTGCTTCGGCGGCGGGGGTCAGGCGGCGGCCGACGCCACCCGCTACCTGCGCGACATGGGCCGTGACGGCCTGTTCCTCTGCCTCGCGATCCTGATTGCCGCGGGCGCGCCGAGCCGCCTGGCGCTGGACAACCTGGCGCGGGACTGAAGCACGCCGTGCCGCCGCGACGTTCTCGCGCCCGCGCTCGCGCTCGCCGCCGCGGAGGTACCCGCGCGTGGATGTGGGCGGTGGTCGGCGCCGTGATCGTGGCGGCGGTGGTCGTCGGCGTGCTCGTGCAGCGCAGCCGGTCCGGGACCGAGCAGGCGAAGGTCACACACCCGACGAGCGCCGTCGGCCCCAACGGTGGCGTGCTCGTCGGCGACGCGAACGCGCCGGTGACCATCACCGAGTACGGCGACTTCCAGTGCCCTGTATGCGCCGACCTTCATCAGCGATGGGAGCCGACGCTCGAACGGCTCATGCAGCAGGGAAAGGTGAAGTTCGAGCTCGTCGGGCTCGCGTACCTCGACCGGGGTACGACGGAGTCGCTGCGCTCTGCTGCTGCCGCGACGTGCGCGGCCGACGCGGGGAAGTTCCTGGAGTACTACAACGCCCTCTACAACGGGCAGTCGGGCACAGAGAACTCGGGGTTCCTCACGAACGCGCAACTCCTCAGCTTCGGCAGGTCCGCCGGAATCACGGATCCCGCCTTTGCGCGCTGCGTGAGCTCGGGCCGCTACATCGGATGGGTGACGAAGAACACCGACGCCGCGTCGCGACGCGGCGTCACGGGCACGCCGACCGTCCTCGTGAACGGGAAGGTGATCAGCAACTCGGTCGCGGCGGATCCGTCGGCCCTGACCGACGCCGTCAACCAGGCCGCCGGGCAGGGCTAGCCCGTCACGCGCAGCGCGCGCACAGTCCGACCAGGTCCACCCGGTGCCGCTGCGTGTGGAACCCCGTCGACCGCGCGATCTGGGTGGCCGCCGTGTACACGGACTGCTCGAGCCCGGCGGATGCCGGCACGTCCTCGACCAGCCCGCAGTTGGCGCAGATCAGATGGTGATGGTGCTCGGTGAGGTCCTCCGCCAGCTCGTACCGGGCGAACTCGCCGTCGGTGACGATCCGATGGACGAGCCCGGCCTGTTCGAGCACGACGAGATTCCGGTAGACCGAGCTCTGCGCCAGCCCTCGGCCCGCCGGCGAGTCGAGCAGCTCCGGGATCGTCATCGGGCGGGGCGAGGTCGACAGCGCGTCGACGATCGCCTTCCGATTGGCCGTCACCCGCTGGTTGGCGCGCCGCAGCCGAGTCGAAACCATGTCGTGCAGGCCGTCGGAGACCGCTGCGCCGTTGCCACCTGCCATGCGCGCAGTGTACGGGCGAGGGGCGCACGTTTCGCGAGCGATACCGTCACCGGCCACGGCGGCGACCGGAGGAGGGATGTGGACGCGACCGAGCGCTTCACCGAGCTCGTGCGCCGCCCGCCGGACGAGGTCCCGCTCGACGAGGCCGCGCTCCTCATTGCCAAGCACGCTCACCCCGACCTCGATCTCACCGGGCCACTCGGCGAGCTCGATCAGCTCGCGGACACCGTGCCGGGGTCCACCGCCGATGACGTCGCCGACGTGCTGTTCGGCGAAGGCGGGCTCGCCGGCAACACGATCGACTATGCCGACCCCCGCAACTCTTATCTCGACGACGTCCTCGCGCGGCGTCTGGGTATCCCGATCTCGTTGTCGGTCGTCATGATCGAGGTCGCCCGCCGCCGGGGCGTGCCGATCTACGGCGTCGGCATGCCCGGCCACTTCCTGGTGCAGCCCGCCGGCGACCCCGACGTCTGGTTCGACCCGTTCCACGGAGGGCGACGCCTCGACGAAGCGGGCTGTCGCGAGCTGTACGAACAGATGCAGCTCGACCCGCCGTTCACGGTCGACCTGCTGCGCGCCGTCGACACGCGGAGCATCCTCAGCCGGATGCTGGCGAATCTCCAGCAGACGTTCATGCGACGCGACCCGGCCTCGCTGGCATGGGCGGTGCGCTTGCGGCTGCGGATCCCCGAGCTTCTCCCGGGTCAGCGGCGGCAGCTCGCCGGATTGCTCGGGGGCGTCGGCCGCTTCCTCGAGGCGGCGGCCGAGCTGGAGGCGGTGGCGTCGGAGCTCGAGGGCGAGGACGCCGAGCAGGTGACGCGCGACGCTGCCGCACTGCGGTCACGCGCCAATTGACCGGCCGTCCGGCGGTACGGTGCCTTTCGTGCGAAGCGGACGCGCGCTCCCAATGTTCCCGCTCGGCAACGTGCTGTTCCCGCACGCGCAGCTACCGCTGCACGTGTTCGAGCCGCGTTACCGCGCGCTCGCCGAGACGTGCCTCGCCGGCGACGGCAAGTTCGGCGTCGTGCTCATCGAGCGTGGGAGCGAGGTCGGTGGCGGCGACACCCGCTTCTCGGTCGGAACGGTCGCCCGCATCGTCGCGGCCGGCCGCCTGCCCGACGGCCGTTACCTCCTCGCCACCGAGGGCACCCGCCGCCTCCGCGTGCGCGAGTGGCTGCCCGACGATCCGTTCCCGCGTGCCGAGGTCGAGCTGCTCGGCGAGCTCGGGCCGCCGGGCGAAGCCCGTGCGGCCCGCGACGATGTCGAACGTCTGTTGAAGCGCGTGCTGGCGATGTCGGCCGAGGTCGGGGACGCGCCGATGTCCATCGACGTCGAGCTCGACGACGACCCCGGTCAGGCCGCCTACGAGGCGGCGGCGGCGGCGCCGATCGGCCCGCTGGACGCCCAGCGCCTGCTCGAGCTCGACGACCCCGGCGAGCGCCTCGCCCGGCTGCGCGCCCTGCTCGCCGACTGCGAGTCCGTGCTCGAGCTCCGGCTGTCCGGAGCGTGACCGCTCCGGGTCGGTTTAGCATTTCGGCATGAGCGTCGACCCCGAAGACGCGCGCAAGCGCGTGATGGACGAGAAGGCCCGCGTCGAGGGGTTGATCCAGAACCTCAAGGACGAGCTCGGCGGCGGGAGCGAAAACGACGAGCTCTCGGAGCTGTCGGATTACGACCAGCATCCCGCCGACACCGCCAGCGAGACGTTCGAGCGCGAGAAGGACGTCTCGATCGTCGAGCGGCTCGAAGAGGAGCTCGCCGAGCTGCAGGCGGCCCTCGGCCGCATCGACGACGGCACGTACGGAATCGACGAGGTGACCGGCGAGCCCATCGTGCCGGAGCGCCTCGAGGCGCAGCCGACCGCGCGCACCAACCTCGGCACCGAAGACCAACGTGAGCGTGAAAGTAGGCTGCCGCGCAGCGGCGCAGGCGAACCCGAGGAGTATTGATGCAGTTCGCGATCGACAAGGTCGGGCAGTGGTCCGACGAGCAGGACTTCAAGGTCGAGGCAGAGCGAATCAAGCAGTATGCCGCCGCCACGAACGACCCGATCCCGGCCCACGCGAACGGTGAGCTCGCACCACCGGTGTTCTCGGTGGTGCCGGTGTGGGACGCGATGGGCGGTGCCGTCGGCCAGGTCACGCCGGCAGAGGCGTTCCCCTTCGTCGTCCACGGCGAGCAGGACATGTACTTCCATCAGCCGATCGTTCCGGGAGCGGTGCTCCGCTCGCGCGCCGCGCCGATCGGCATTCACGTGAAGCAGTCGGGTACGACGGTCGTCAGCCGCATGGAGACGCGCGACGAATCGGGCGAGCTCGTCAACGAGCAGTACTCGGTGACGTTCTTTCGCGGCGTGACCGGGGGCGAGGGCAAGGGGGAAACGGCACCCGAGCACCGCTTGCCGGAAGAGCTTCGGAGCACCGATCCCGTGGCGGTGGCGGAGCAGACCTTCGACCTCGACCAGACGTTCCGGTACTCGGCCGCGTCCGGCGACAAGGTGCCTATCCACCTCGACGAGGAGTTCGCCAAGTCGGTCGGCCTTCCTGGCATCATCATCCACGGTCTCTGCACGATGGCGTTCACGAGCTGGGCCGCCATCGGCGAGCTCGCCGCCGGCGAGCCGAAACTGCTCAAGCGGCTGGCAGTGCGGTTCTCGAAGCCGGTGCTCCCGGGCGAGACGATGACGACCCGGTTCTGGACCGCCGGCGAGGGCGACGGCAACACGGTCTACGCGTTCGAGAGCACCAACCCGGCCGGCGACGCCGTCATCAAGGACGGTGTAGCGGAGATCGCGATCTGACCGTCCGGCTGCGGCTGTTCGCCCAGGCGCGCGAAGCGGCGGGCCGCGCCGACGACACCTTCGACGCCGCCACGCTCGGTGAGCTGATGGCGGCGGCGGGATCGGTCTACGGCGCGCCGTTCCGGGCTGTGCTCGCGTCGGCGCGCGTGTGGGTCAACGGCGACGAGCCCGAGCATGGAGACGACACAGCTCTTCGCGACGGCGACGAGGTGGCGGTCATCCCACCGGTGAGCGGTGGGTGACAGCCGGCGCGTGTGACGGCTAGATCAGCTTCAGGCTCTGCGCGTTGTCGAATCGGGTGGTGACGTCGGACCAGTTCACGATGTTCCAGAACGCGTCGACCCACTCCGCCTTCACGTTCTTGTACTGCAGGTAGTACGCGTGCTCCCACATGTCGAGCACGAGGAGCGGCGGAGCGCCCTGCCCGACGTTGCTCTGATGGTCGTAGACCTGCTCCACGATGAGCCGGTGCGCTACGGGCTCCCAGGTCAGCGCGCCCCAGCCCGAGCCTTGGACGTTGAGCGAAGCCTCGGTGAGCTGATTGCGGAAGCCCTCGAAGGTGCCGAACGACTCGTCGATGGCGGCCGCGAGCTCACCGGCCGGCTTGTCGCCGCCGTGCGGGCTCATGTTCTTCCAGAACAGGGAGTGCAGGACGTGGCCCGAAAGGTTGAAAGCCAGGTTCTTCTGGAGCTGGTTGATCGTGCCGAACTCTTCGTTCTCACGCGCGGCGGCGAGCTTCTCGAGCGCCGTGTTGGCGCCCTTCACGTAGGTTGCGTGATGCTTGTCATGGTGCAGTTCTAGGATCTGGGCCGAGTAGTGCGGTTCGAGCGCCGCGTAGTCGTAGGGCAGGTCGGGCAGGGTGTACTCCGCCATCGGTACCTCCTTGGGGGCGCAGACGCGATCAGGCTGTTCCGGTCATTCTCGTCGCACAGACCTGCAAACGTCCTTCCCCCGCCAGGGATTCCAAAACCTCCAGGTCAGGCGGGGGCCGCTGCTACGAGGGCGGGGGTGACTCGCGTCTGCCTCCGACGGCAGCTCGGACGGCATAGGCACCGGTCTCGACTGCGACAACGGCCTAGGTCTATTCAGACCTGTCGCGCGGTCGACCCATCCCCGACGCTTGTAAAGATCCGCTACAGGCGCGCTGGTACCGTTGCGGACATGGGCGAGCACCGACGCCGGATCGACAAGGTGCTCGATCCGGAGTTTCTCGTGGATCTTCCCGAGTGGCCGCTCGACGAGCTGCGCCGCCGTCAGGTCGAATGCCTCGAGATCGAGACCAAGGTGTCGTACGTCCGTCGCATGACGCAAGCGCGCATCGACATCCTCGAGGCCGAGCTGGATCGTCGGGCGTCGGGCGGGTCCGTCGGCGACCTCATCGCCGCACTCCCGGAGATCCTCGCTGACGCCGGGCCGCGTGCTCCGGTCGAGAAGAGTCGCCTCACCCGTCACCTGGCCCCGTCGATGAACATCGAGTGGCGGCGCGGCCGCGAGCGTCTCATCACCGACGCCACGCTCGCGAAGCTGCCGAACCTCGATGACGACGAGCTGCGGTCCACCATCCGGGAGCTCGGCCAGCTGGAGCATGAGGTGTCGCAGCAACGGCGCGAGCTGCACCAGGTCATCGACCGCATGGAGGCTGACTTGGCCGCCCGACACAAGGTGGGCCAAGCGTGATCGCTCCCCGCGAATGACACCCGACCTCGACTCGAGGCTGCACGACCTCGGTGAGTTCATCCGCGATCAGCGGCGCACGGCGCGGCTGTCGCTGCGGAAGCTCAGCGAGCTGGCCGGGATCTCCAATCCCTACTTGAGCCAGATCGAGCGCGGCCTCCGCAAGCCGAGCGCGGAGATCCTCCAGGCGATCGCCCGCGCGCTCCGGATCTCCTCGGAAACGCTCTACGTGCGCGCCGGGATCCTCGAGGAGCGCGACACCGAGGCCGACCTCGTCGGCGACATCCTGCGCGACCGCACCATCACCGAGGGACAGAAGCAGGCGTTGGTCGAGATCTACCGTTCGTTCCAGCGCGAGCAGACCGAGGACGACGGCACGCCGGAAGCCGACTCGGGCTGAACGGCGCGCGATCGCGTCGCCGGTAGGCTCTTGCTTCGATGTCGGTACAGCGCGTCGCCATGCTCAGCCTCCACACGTCGCCGCTCGCACAGCCGGGGGCGGGCGACGGTGGCGGCATGAACGTCTACGTCCGCGCACTGGCGTCGAACCTCGCCCGGGCCGGGGTGGCGTGCGACGTGCTCACCCGCGCTGACCATGCCGAGGAGCCCCCGGTGGTCGAGGTCGAGCCGGGCTTTCGGGTCGTGTACCTCGCCGCCGGGCCGATCGCGCCGGTTCCCAAGAGCACGCTGCCCGAGCTCGTCGACCCGTTCGTGGACGCCGCGCTCGGTTTTCTCGCTGACGAGCACGAGCCGCCCGACGTGCTGCACGCGAACTACTGGATCTCGGGTGCCGTCGGGCACCGGCTCAAGCACGACCTCGACCTGCCGCTCGTCGCCACGTTCCACACCCTCGACCGCGTGAAGGCCGCGGCGGGCGTGGGCGACGATCCCGAGACCCGCGCCCGGGTCGAGGGTGAGATCGTCCGCTGCGCGGACCTGATGATCGCCGCCACCGACGACGAGCGCCGGCACCTCGTCACGCTGTACGGCGCCCAGGAGGATCGGATCGAGATCGTCCCACCGGGCGTCGACCACCGGGTGTTCGTGCCGGGTGACCGCGCTGCGGCGCGCCGCAGCCTCCAGCTCGACCCGGAGGCGCGGGTGCTCCTCTACGTGGGGCGCATCCAGCCGCTCAAAGGGGCCGACCTCGCGGTGCGGGCCCTCGCCGAGCTCGACGGCGACGTGTCGCTGCTCGTCGTGGGGGGCCCGAGCGGGACGAACGGCGCGGCGCAGGTGGTCGCCCTCCGCAAGCTCGTCGCCGACCTGGGGCTCCAGGACCGGGTGCGGTTCGTCTCGCCCCAGCCGCACGACCAGCTCGTGTCCTACTACCAGGCGGCGGACGTGTGCCTCGTCCCGTCGCGCACGGAGTCGTTCGGGCTCGTCGCGCTGGAAGCCGCGGCCTGCGGGACGCCGGTGGTCGCCGCCGACGTCGGCGGCCTCGGGTCCGTCGTCGACGACGGCCACACCGGCTTCCTCGTCGAGGGCCGCGCCGCCGTCGACTACGCGGCGCCGGTCGACACGCTGCTCTCGCATCCGGAGCTCGCAACCGCGATGGGCGCAAGCGCGCTCGTGCGTTCGAGCCGGTACATGTGGAGCATCGCGGCGGCGCGGTTGCGGCGCCTGTACGGCGACCTCGCGACCCGCGCGCCGGTGGAGTGCACGTAGGAATCCGTGACGGTCGACGAGGCCTATGAGCTGATCGCGCGCCACCTCGAGGGACCGGTGGCGGCCGCCGAGTACGTCCAGCACGTGGAGTACGACCCCGAGCTCCGACGCTGGTACGTCCGGTTCGGATGCGACGGGCGCGACGCCACGACGATCTACTTCGACCTGCACGAGCGGACGCTGCGCTACGAGGTGTACTTCCTCCCCGACCCGCCGGCGAACCACCTCGAGCTCTACCGCTACCTGCTGCGCCGCAATCACACGATGTACGGCGCGCGCTTCTCGATCGGGCCCGACGGCGACCTCTATCTCGTCGGTAGGGTGGCGCTCGAGCACTTGAGCGTCACCGAGCTGGACCGCATCATCGGCGTGATCTACGAGACGGTGGAGACCTGGTTCCAGCCCGTCATCGGGATCGCGTTCGGGCGCCGCCCGGCTCCTCAATCTCAGACTGTCTGAGATTTTCACATCTTGCGCGAGCCGGCGTCAGGCGGTACGGTAGCAGGGTCCGGGCCCGAGGTGCGGGACGGCCGGCCTCGTTCGGGGAAGTGCGAGGCGGGCCCGAAGGTTCCTCGGGCCTGGCCGCGCCACCGTTACCCTCGCGGCGGCGGCTTTGCCGACCGGCGCTGCAAAAGCCGAGCTTGCGACGGCGACAAACAGTGGTGACGAGGGAGAAACGCCCGTGATGCAACTCGCGCTGTTGGGTGGGGGTCGCATGGGCGAGGCGCTCCTCTCCGGCATGGTCGACGCCGGCTGGGACACCGACGCCCTTGCCGTCGCCGAGGTCGATCCCGAGCGGCGACGCCAGATCGAGGAGCGGTTTCGGGGCGTGCGACTCGTGCCGAGCCCGGCCTGGGCCGTGGCCGAGAGCGACGTCGTGGTGCTGGCGGTGAAGCCCGGTGACGTCGGCGGCGCGCTCGAGCAGGCTCTCCCGTCGCTGAAGACCGACGCCCTGGTGCTGTCGATCGCGGCGGGCGTCACCCTGGCCACCGTCGAGGAGGCGGTTCCCGACCGGCCGGTCGTTCGTGCGATGCCCAACACGGCCGCGCTCGTGCGCAAGGGCGCCGCCGCGATCGCCGGGGGTCGTCATGCCACCGAGGCGCACCTCGACGCTGCCGAACGCATCCTGGGCTCGGTCGGTGTCGTCGTGCGCGTCCCCGAGGAGCTGCTCGACGCCGTCACGGGGCTGTCGGGCTCCGGTCCGGCCTACGTCTTCCTGGTCGCGGAGGCGATGATCGAGGCCGGCGTCCTTGTGGGGCTGCCGCGGGAGACCGCGGCGACGCTCGTCTATCAGACGCTCGTCGGCGCCGCCGCGCTGCTCGTCGACGGCACCGAAGGGCCGGAGGCGCTCCGCGCCGCGGTGACCTCACCGGGCGGCACGACGGCCGCCGGGCTGGCCCGACTGGAAGCCCACGGCGTCCGGGCCGCGTTCCTCGAAGCGGTGGAGGCCGCCACCCGCCGCTCCGAGGAGATCGGCCGTCCTCATCGCTGAGGGCCCGGGCGTCCCGTTGTCCACAGACTTGGACACCGGCGCGCTCGGCTCACGCTAGACAACAGGGGCACCGTCCACCTACGCTCAGAATCCCAGCGGGCTGGAGCCAAGGGGTGTTGACCGTGGCGGAGTCGTTCGCCAAAGCGCGTTTCCTGACAGTGCAGGAAGTCGCCAAGCTGATGAGGGTGTCCTCCATGACGGTCTACCGCCTGATCAAGGCGGGGGACCTGCCGGCGGTGCGCGTCGGGCGCTCGTTCCGGGTGCGCGACGTCGACGTCGACGCCTATCTG
>JBKOWN010000139.1:0-4763 GCA_046724435.1 Actinomycetota bacterium | reverse complement strand
CGACGCGCTCCTCGTCGGCGCGCATGTTGCGAGTGAGGTAGAAGAACAGCCCGCGGGCCGACTCGGCGTACGCAGCCGCCGCCTCCGGGAAGGCGCGGCGCGTCCGCGCGAGGTCGACGAGCCGGAGTCGCAGCTCAGGGTCGAGGCGCGTCGGGTCGCACAACGTCCAGCCCATCGTCTCGTTCACCAGCCGCTCGGGTCCGAGGAGCCGACCCCGCGCCGCCAGGAACTGCGCGCCGACGATCGGGACGAGCATCGGCGACAGGCGCGCCATCACGCTCCACTGGGCCGGGTTCATCGCCGGTCGCGGCAGGGCAGGGTCGACGAGCACGAGGGCGTGCACGAGGTCGGGGTGGCGTGCGGCCAGACCGATGCCGAGCGCGCCTCCCATCGAGTTGCCGGCGACGGCGGACGGGCCCGACTGCTCGAGCAGCGCTCTGAGCACGCGGCCGTGCGTTCCGAGGGTGGCGCGGCGTCCCCGCGGGATCCGCGTGAGGCCGAATCCGGGGAGATCGATGGCGGTGACGGTGGCGTGCAGCCGCTCGGCCAAGCCGGGGGCGCTGGGCTCCCAGGTGATCGTATGGCCGCCGAGACCGTGGACGAGCAAGACGCGCGCGCCGTTGTCGGATTGGCCATTCCCCCATTCCACGGCATGGACACGGAAGCCGTCCGCGTCGAGCCACTGCTCCTGCCCACGATCGGTCATCGTTCGCGTTCCCGACCCAGCGCAGTGAGCAGGTCTTCGTGGAGCTCCATCCACACTGTGTGGTACGAGTCGACGCGCGGCGACGTGAACCAGTCGCGCTCGCCGTCGACGACGCGCCGGCGCGCCGACCGCAGCCGTTCCCGGTACGGCGCGAACTGCGGGACTGACCCGCTCAGCCGCCTCAGCAGCGGACCGGCGCGCTCGTCGACGGCCGAGAGCCGGTCGATCACCGACCAGTCGTACGCGGGGTCGCCGTGGTCGTTCGGCGCGCCGCCCGGTCGTAGCTGCCAGTCGGAGCAGACCTGCAGCACCTGGCGGTTCAGCGGCCCGAACGACTCGTACACGGCGGCGCATTCCGTCTCCGCTCGCGATCCCGGCTCGAGTCGCGTCCGTTCGCGCAGTTCGCGCAAGCGCGCCGCGCGCTCCTTCCCCCTTGTCATGGAGAGAGGATCGCGCAGCAGACGCGGGCGTGTGGAAAGCTCAGCCATGTGGGGGACAGGGTCCTTGGGCGCGGGACGAAGGTGTTCGAAGCCGCGCCCGTTCGAGGCGAGTGGCGGCGCCTCGACGACCCGGACGACGTCCTCGAGCTCATGGACGACTCCGCCGACGGCGTCGTCGCCTGCGTGACCGACGCCGGCGCGACGTTCCTTGCGCCGATCTTCGACGAGCTCACCGCGGTTGTCTGCCTGTCCGGCACACCGGTCAGCCACATCGGCATCGTGAGCCGCGAGTACCAGGTCCCGTGCATCATGGGCACGACGCTCGACGACACGCCCGCCGACGGCGAAGGCGTCGAAGTCGACTGCACGGGCGACGACGGTGTCGTCCGCCTCGCTCCATGAAGACGGACGAGGTGAACCGCTGGATCGAGTACCACGGGAAGATCTCCCGGGCGATGACGGCCGAGCGGACGGCGCTCGAGTCGGCGCTCATCCCCGTCACCGCCTACATCCTCATCGCCTGCATCGAGTGCTACCGGCGCTACCCCGAGATGATGCGTGAGATCACCACCGCCGCCTCGGCCGAGGCGCTCGGCGCGGCGGGGCGCGCGCCCGGGAGCCAGATCGACGCCGTGCACCTGTGGTCGATCGCGAACTTCCCGCTGCTCGGCCGGCAGGTGCTGGCGCCGTTCGGCCTCGTCGACGTGGATCGTGACGTCCCCGCGCTCGCGACCGTGCTCGATTTCTGGAAGCGTGCTGCCGGAGCCTTCCGCGCCGATGGGGAGCTGCAGGCGTGGGACGCCGGGCTACGCGTGCCGCGCTACGGGACCGACGTCATCGACGCCCTGGTCGCGGGGTCGCGCACGCTCGTCGACGAGGAGCGCGAGCACCTCGTCCGGCTGAACCGCGTCCTCACCACGTTCCTCTTTCTCCTCTATTTCGACACCCGCGCCGGGTACCAGGACACCGGCCCGTACCCGCTCGCTGACGGCCGCGTCGTGCTTGTGCGCGACTTCAACCGATTCGGGGTGAGTCACTTCCCGTGGAGCCGGGACGTGTGCGCCGGGCTCCCGTACTCGAACCTCACCTTCGCTTTCGTGCTCGGCGGCGACGTGCGCGTGACGACGAACGACTGGGGAACCTCGATCACCGACCCTCCCGACTACTTCGGCCACCTGTCCGCCGCCAGCGTGTTCACCGCGGACGACGGGACGCTCGCGCCTGTCGCGGCAGGGGAGCTCGAGGGCATCACGCACACGGTGAAGGGCGCCCAACGGGAGCTGTACCGCCGCATCGCCGCCATGAGCCGGCGCGAGAAGCTCGACGCCGGCGCGTACGTCTACTTCACGTTCCTGCGGCCCTTCGCGGAGACCGCCGGCGTCGACGACAGTCTCGACTGGACGGTGCCCCGCGACAGCTTGGACGTGTACGAGGGACTGGCGACGCTCGAGAAGATGCCCGACGTCGAGGCCGACGACTCGATCCCGTACTACACACCGGTTCCCGAGACGGGAGTGTCCCCGTGAACAAGAGCACCGCCAGCGACGAAGGCCGCCACGAACCCGCCGACGGCACCTACTGGAACGAGTCGTGGTACTTCGACTTCTCGCGCGCCGACGGCACCGGCGGGTATGTCCGCCTCGGGCTCTACCCGAACCAACAGGTCGCGTGGTACTGGGCGTACCTCGTGGGGCCCGAGCTCGGGCTCGTCGTGGT
The DNA here is from genome assembly GCA_046724435.1 of Actinomycetota bacterium. Taxonomy (GTDB): domain Bacteria; phylum Actinomycetota; class Acidimicrobiia; order IMCC26256; family JACDBD01; genus JALZAA01. The sequence goes on along the minus strand of JBKOWN010000139.1, from coordinate 1,901 downwards.
GCGCGACCACGAGGTGCCGATGCCGCGGAGCGGCGCCCTCGAAGTGAGGGCGGACGGCCTGTGGGCCGAGTGCGTGTGCGAGACGCCGATGGAGCACTGGGGCCTGGGCCTCGAAGCCTTCGGAGTGCGGCTGGACGAGCCCGGCGACGCCTATCGCGGCGAGATCGGAGAACGTCTGCCCGTCGGGCTCGACCTCGAGTGGGAGGCCGCCACACCCGTGTACGACTACCCGTATCCGGACGAGACCCGGACGGCTCACTACGAGCACGCCGGGATCGTGCACGGCGAGCTGCTCGTCGGCCAGGAGCGCATCGAGTTCGACGGGCGGGGCGAGCGAGACCACTCGTGGGGCGATCGTGACTGGTGGGTGTGGGGGTGGCACTGGACGTCGTTCCAGATCGGAGACGGGTTCGCAGCCAACGTCGTCAAGGCCAACGAGATGGAAGGCGGGTGGGGATACGTCTGGGGTGACGCCGAGGGTGTGCGGCCGGTCGAGCACTTGATGCTCGAGACACGTCTCGGCGTCGACGAGATCCCGACCGCGGCCCGGTACGTGATCGATGACGAGCTCGAGGTCGACGTCGAGGTGTTGGCGCCGGCGCCCGTCCCGTTGCTCGCACAGGACGGACGCACCTCGCGATTCCCGCGGGCGCTCTGTTCGTACACGACCGGTCACGGGACCGGCACGGGGTGGTGCGAATGGCTCCAGGTCGGCTTGCCCCTGGGAGGGCGATAACCGCGAAGGCCGAGGCCAGCCGCATGCGAGACTGACGCGCATGTTCCACGGGCAGGTCGTCGCCATCTACACGGCACCGGAAGAGGGCGCGCCGATGGAATCGCACGACGGCGTCGAAGCGATCGCCGGGGTCGGCCTCGACGGCGACCGTTACGCCAAGGGTGACGGCAAATACGCGCGCTCCGACGACGACGGCAAGCGCGCCGTCACCCTGATCGAGCGCGAGGCCGTCGCCGCCGCCGGCCGCGAGTACGAGATCGAGCTCGGCGAGCACGAGGCTCGCCGCAACATCGTGACCGAAGGCGTCCCCCTCAACCATCTCGTGGGCCGCACGTTCCGGGTCGGCGACGTCGTGTTGCGCGGCTTCAAGCTGGCCGAGCCGTGCACGTACCTCGAGGGCCTGACGCGTCCCGGGGTGCGGCGGGCGCTGGTCCACCGCGCTGGGCTCCGGGCCGAGATCATCGAGGGCGGCACGATCAGCGTGGGCGATCCGGTCGACGTCATCGACGCGAACGAAGAGACCGGGACCTGAGACGATCCGCGCCGGCCAGCCGGCGCGCCGGCCGCGCCTGACCGACCGCGTCGCCGGCCTACCGCCTTCACATTCTCCTGATCTCGCGTGCCGTCTCGGCGCGCGTCCGGTAGGGCACACTTCCCCCCGTGACTTCACGACGGTTCGTGATCGCCGCTGCCGTCGCGGTCGCCATTGCGCTCGCCGCCGCGGTCACCTTCGCCGTTTGGCGGTCGGGGTCCTCCGAGAGTTCCAGCCGCCGGTCGACCACGACGACCATCCCCACGACCGTGACAACGGTCGGGCCCCAGACGATCCCGGTGCCGCCGCTCCCGCCGGCAGGACCGACGACGGCGCCACCTCCCGCGATCACGGTCCCACGCGGGACCGTCGGCAGCGCGCCGCCGACGAGCACGACGGCGCCGCCGGCGAGCACGACCGCGCCGACGGTGACGTCCTCGCCGGCAAGCACGACACCGCCGACGGTCACGGACGCGCCCGTCACGACCAAGCCGAACACCAGCACGACCAAGCCCGGGAAGGTCACCCGCAAGACCGTCGTGTACTCGCCGCCGGGTGCGCCCAAGCGTCAGGCCGACCTCGTGCTTCCGCGCAACCACGCCGACACGATCGTCGTGCTGGTGCACGGCGAAG
>JBKOWN010000077.1:0-14239 GCA_046724435.1 Actinomycetota bacterium | reverse complement strand
ACTCCGCCGGCGTCATCGCGGTGATGATCGTGATCCTGATCATCGGGATCCTCGTCGACGCGCTCCTCTTCGGGACGGCCGACCGCGCGATCCGCCGCCGCTACGGGTTGGTCGACACCGCGAGGGCGTAAGAACCGTCAGTGCGCATCACGCGGCGAGACGGGTCTTGGCCTCGCGGATCTCGGGTGCCTCGATCGGCAGCACGTTCAGGAACCGCGTGAGGCCGAACATGGCGGCCCGTACCGACAGCGATGCCGGCTCGAACCACGGCAGGCCGTACATCCGGCGGGCGAACCGGGGCAGGGACGCAACGGCCGCGCCCGCCGGGAGCACCCACAGCGGACGCAGCGGCAACGGCAAGGGCGGCGCCATGATCAGCCGCACGCTCTCGCGCGCGCCGGGCGTCGCCTGGAGCCCTTCGACACCGCGCAGGTACTCACGCAGCGCGCCCATCGACCGCGGCGCGATCTCGGACGGCATCCCGAGGAGCTCGGCGACGCGCAGCATCTCGTCGACGTACCGGTCGGCGTCCTCGTCGGCGAGCCGGCCCGCGTAGCTGCGGTACGAGAAGACCGCCGAGTGCACCTCGACGGCGTGGATCCAGAGCAGCAGGTCGGGATCGTGCGCCGAGTACGAGCGGCCGGACACCGGGTCGACGCCGTGCACGCGGTCGTGGATCCGGCGGACCGCTGCGCACGCCGCCTCCGCCGTGGACGTGTCGCCGTAGGTCGTATGGAGCACGAAGCGGATCGTGCGGTTCAGGCGGCCCCACGGGTCGGCCTTGTAGTCGCTGTGCTGAACGACTCCGGCCATGGCGCGCGGCTCGAGCGCCTGGACGAGCAGGGCGCGCATCGCACCCACGAGCATCGACGGGTCGGCGTGCAGGCGCCACGCGACGCTGTCGGGACCGAACAGCCCGGCGTCCATCAGTCGCGGGGCGTGTCCTCGATCGTGACCGACTCCATCACATCGCCGACCTGCGTCTGCTGGGCGACGTCGATCCCGTCGACGACGTAGCCGAAGAGGTTGTAGTTCTTCTGCAACTTCTTCGTGCAGTCGTCGATGCACACGAAGAACTGCGACCCGTTGGTGTCGGGCCCGGCATTGGCCATCGCCACCGCGCCGAGCGTGTATTCGCCGCGCACGGGCTCGTCGGCGAACTGGTAGCCGGGACCGCCGCGGCCCGTGCCGTCGGGGTCGCCGCCCTGGATCACGAACTCGGGTACGACACGGTGGAACGTGACCCCGTCGTAGTAGCCCCGCCGGGCGAGCGACACGAAGTTGTTCACGCTCTCCGGCGCCATCTGCGGATCGAGCTCCATCACGATCGCGCCCCGGTTGGTGTGGATCGTCGCCCGGTAGATCGCGCTGTCATCGATCTCGTGCGCAGGGGGTTCGGCCACCGAAGCTCCTCGTCCTGGTTTCTCAGGGTGCGGTCGTCGAGGGAACGCTACCCGAGCCCGGGGGCTGTTCGACCGCCATGGCCAGTGCGTTACGGGCCTGCGTCGCGAACTGGCCATCCGGAGCGAGCACGAGGTAGCGCTGGAATTCTGCGATGGCTCCGTCCACCTCCTTGAAGCCGTCGCGCAGCAGGACGCCTCGGTAGTAGTGCGCGTCGGCTTGGTTGGGATCGGCTTGCACGGCGCGATCGAGGAGGCCGCGTGCGCTCGTGATCAGCTGCTGCTGCGCGTCCGGGCTCGGGACCTGGCCGGCGACGATGAAACGGAGCCGGCCGGCGTTCGCCAGCGCGTCGGCGTCGGTAGGTGCGATCTCGACTGCCTTGTCGTACTCCTTGAGTGATCCCACGGTGTCGCCGGTCTCCTCGAGGAACCGGGCGAGCGCGAGGCGCGGCTGCGGGTCGGTGGGGCTCTTGTCCGCCGCCGCTTGCAACCGCGCCTTGCGTTCTCCACCGCTCGGCGCGGCGGCCTGGGGCGCGTTCCCGGACGACGTCTGTCCGGGAAGGCGGGCACCGAGGGCGGCAGCCAACGAGACGGCCGCCAGCACCGCGAACGCGACGATGCCGGCGACAACCAGACCCCGGCGCCGCCACGGCACCGCCGGCGGGGTTGGACGAGCGTCGAAGCCGTCTCGAAGGGCACGGATGGCAGCGGCAGCGCGGGCGGTGTAGTCGTCGTGCAACTCGGTGTACGTCGCGTCGTCGATGTTGCCGGCCGCGCGTTCGGTGTCGAGATCGTCGAGGGACTTCAGCAGGAAGTCGCGCTCACGCTCGAGCTCACCGTGGTCGTCGGGATCGAGGCGCGTGCTCATCTCGTTGCCCGGTCGCGCTCCACCAGCTCGCGATCGGCGTCCGTGGGATGCAGGTGCGGCTCCCGGCGCCAGCGCCGCAGCGCGAGCACGAGACCGCCTGCTCCGAGCACGAGCGCGGCGGCCGGCAGCCCCCAGACGAGGATGCCGAGCCCGCTGCTCTCCGGCTTCAGCAGGATCGACGGGCCGAACTTGTCGATGTACGCCTGGCGGATCTCGGCGTCGCTCTGACCGGCGGCGACGCGCGTGCTGATGTCGGCCCGTGCGGCGCGGGCGGTCTCGGTCGAGCTCTGCGCGATCGACTGGCTCTCGCAGTCCGGGCAGCGCAGCTCGGAGCTCACCGACCGCACCCGCTCGGCCTGGGACGGCTTGCCACCGCTGGGCCAGGCGACGATCGCCAGCGTCACCACGACCACCGCGGCCAGCGCCACCCACGCCGCGGTCCGGCGGTTCACTGCTGCCCTCGCGCCGCCGCGTAGAGCTGTTCGAGGTTGGAGACGCTGGACGGGCCGAAGCGCGTGCCGGCGATCACGCCGTCGGGCGAGATCGCGTAGGTCTCGGGCTGGCCACGCGTCCCGAACTCGAGCGATGCGCGCGCGCCGGGATCGAGCGCTACGGGGTACAGGACGCCTTCGTTGGCGACATAGCGACGGATGGCGTCGTCCGTGTCGTCGCGCACGATGCCGACCATGGCGAAGCCCGGGTCGCCGGCGTGGTGGCCGTAGAACTCGGCCAGCGCCGCGTGCTCCTCCTGGCACGGGATGCACCACGAGTTCCAGAAGTTCACGACCACGACCTTGCCGGCGAGGTCGCTCGATCGGAGACGGCCGCCGTCGAGCGTCGGGAGGTCGATGGACGGCGCGTTGGCGCCGAGCAGGTGGCTCTTGTTCGCGTCGGCACGCGGGTCGGTCCCGACCTGGGTCGCGAGGACGACCGCGAGCACGGTGACGACAAGTCCGGCGGCGAGGGCGATCCAGCGGGCGCGGTGCTTCACACCGGCACCTTCTCCGGCACCGGCGTCGGCGGCACGACCGGAGCGGGCTCCTCGACCCGCCGCGTCCGGCGGCGCAGCGACGGCGAGAGCGCAACCGCCGTGCCCAAGGCGATGACACCACCGCCGACCCACAGCCACAGCACCATCGGGTTCACGGCAACGCCGATCGTCACCCGCCCCTGCTGGCTCGGCGACGACACCAAGGTCAGATAGACGTCTTCGCGCAGGCCGGTCCGCACCGACGGCGTCCCGATGCCCTGCGAAGCGTTCGGGAACGTCGAGATCGCCGGCGCGTACGTGCCGAGATCGTCGCCTCCGCGACGGATCCGGACGTCCGCCGACACCGTGGTCTTCTGGCCGCTGCGTTGTGTGTGCGAACCGGCGTACGTGAGCGTGTAGCCGCGCACCGTCGACGACTGCCCCGCGGCGAGCCGTACCTCGCGCTTGGTCGAGTATGCAGACGACGACGCGATCGCGACCGCGGCGATCACGACGCCGACGTGGACGACGAGTCCGCCGTACAGGCGAGCGTTCCCTCGCACCATGCGCACGAGCGCGACCGGCCACACCTCGCCCGTCGCCCGTCGCCGGCCCCGGACGCCGATGACGTACTGCCGCACGATCCCGGCCACGGCGAACGCGCCGAGCCCGAACGCGAGGACCTGTGCGAGCTCCCGGGCGCTGAGCGCGACCGCGATGACCATCGCGAGTGCGCCTGCCCACGCGGAGACGAGCAGCCGGTCACGCAGCACCTTGCGACTGGTCTGCCGCCACGGCAGCGCCGGCGCCACCGCCATCAGGAACAGCAGCGCGATGCCGACCGGCGTGGTCATCCGGTCGAAATAGGGCTCCCCCACCGAAAGCTGCTTGTTCTGGAGCGCTTCGGCGATCAACGGGTACACGGTGCCCAAGAGAACGACGAACGCGAGCGCGGCGAACAGGAGGTTGTTGGCGAGGAACGCCGATTCGCGCGACAGCGGCGAGTCGATGCGACCGGGCGTTCGCAGGCGGTCGCCGCGCCAGGCGATGAGCCCGATGCCGGTGGCCGCGACGAGCCCGAGGAAGACGAGGAGCGTGGGACCGATCGCCGACTGCGTGAACGAATGGACCGAGTTGAGGATGCCGGACCGGGTGAGGAACGTCCCGAGGATCGTCAGGCAGAACGTTGCGATGACGAGCGAGAGGTTCCAGACGCGCAACATGCCGCGACGTTCCTGCACCATCACCGAATGGATGAACGCGGTGGCGGTGAGCCACGGCAACAACGACGCGTTCTCGACCGGGTCCCACGCCCAGTACCCGCCCCATCCGAGCACCTCGTAGCTCCACCACGCGCCGAGGACGATGCCGATGGTGAGGAAGCCCCAGGCGACGAGGGTCGCCCGGCGCGTCTCGGCCAACCAGCCCTCGCCGAAGCGCCCCGTGACGAGCGACGCGATCGCGAACGAGAACGGCACGGTGAAGCCCACGTAGCCCAGGTAGAGCATCGGCGGATGGAACGCCATCAGCGGATGGTTCTGCAGCAGGGGGTTCGGGCCCCGCCCGTCGGCGGGTGCGGTCGCCAAGGTCTTGAACGGGTTCGCCGGGCCGAGCGTCAGCACGAAGAAGAAGAGCGCCACGACGAGCCCGACCAGTAGCGCCCACGCGACGAGGGGGTCGGTCGCGCGGTTGCGGAACTTGTGCGCGGTGAACGCCAGGTACCCGCCCAGCACCAGCGTCCAGAGCAGGATCGAGCCCTCGAGGGCGGCCCACAGGCCTGTGATCGTGAAGAGAAGCGGCGTCGCGCGGGCGTTGTTGTCGGCGACGTACTGGAGCGAGAAGTCGTGCGTGATCAGCGCCCATTCCATGACGGCAGCCGCGAGCACGGCCGCCGCGAGCACGACGAACACGTACCGGCGTCCGACGCGGAGAATGCGGTCGTCGTGGCGGGCGAGCCCGACGGCGAGCGTGCCGACACCCAGCAGCGCGCCGCTGGCGCCGAGCGCCAGCGCCAGCACCCCGAGCGTCGCTTTCACGATCGGGGTCCGGTGGTGTCGACCTTCGGCGGCTTGTACTCGTTGCCGTGCTTGATCAGGATCCGGTCGGAGTCGAACGCCGCGCCTTTGCTCCACCGGCCCTCGCACACGACCGGCGCGCCGGACTTGAACAGGTCGGGCGCGTCGCCCTGTTGCACGATCGGGATCGTCTTTTTGCCGTCGGTGATCTCGAAGCGGACACCCTTCGAGGTCTCGGCGATCGTGCCCGGCACCACCGCGCCCGCGACCCGCAGGCGGTCGCCCTGCTCAGTCGGGCGGTGCGCGACCGCTTCCGACACGGTGCGGAAGAAGACGACGTTCTGCGACAGGGCGACGACAAGCACGATGATCGCCACGATCGCGAGTCCACAGACGGTGGCGGCGATGATCGCCCGTCGCTTCCGGCGGGAGCGCGCCGGCGTGCTCGGCGGTGGCGGGGAGGCCGGCGGTGCGGTGTCGGTGACGGTCACGGCTCGGTGCTCTCGCCCGGCGGAACCGCGCTCGGGCCCGGGGGCAACGTACGCCGGGCCCGGCGCGTACGCCGCGCGATCGACGCCCAGTACCCCGCGAGCACGACGGCCGTGAGCACCCAACCGGTGATGACGTAGCCGGCGTCGGTCATCGCTGGCTCACCGGGGCGCTCCGGAGTCGACGAGCTCATCCGTTCCGCCCGGCTCGGTGTCGCCGGACGCGACTCGCTCGGCGATGGCCTGCTCGAGCTCGCGCTCCTCACGGCCTTCCTCGAGCGCCTCGAGCCGGTACCGCTTGTCGAGGAGGTACACGAAGACGACCGTGAACGCGAGCACGCCCCAGAACAGCGTGAAGGCCATGGTGCCGTGGATCTGCGCCTTGAGCTCGTCGTTGAAGACGGTTCCCTCCTGGTGCAGCGTGCGCCACCAGTCGACCGAGAAGTGCACGATGGGCACGTCGACGAACGCGATGAGGGCCGCAATGGCACAGCGGGTGGCGCGGCCCGGACCGGGGATGCGGCGCAGCGCCAGATACCCGACGTAGAGGAAGAAGAGGACGGCGGTCGTCACGAGCCGGGCGTCCCATGCCCACCAGATGCCCCACACGGGACGGCCCCACAGCGAGCCGAGCACGAGCGTCAGCGCGGTGAACACGACGCCGATCTCCGCCGACGCGCCGGCGATGCGATCCCAGACAGGTGAGCGCGTGCGCCGCCACAGGTACAAGGCGGAGCCCAGCGCGGTGACTCCGAACGCGAGGTAGGCGAGCCACGCCGCCGGCACGTGCAGGTACATGAGCCGCTGCGCATCGCGTTGGACGGCGTCGGGCGGCGCGACCCACAGGCCCAGGACGGCGAGGACGGCCAGCGACGCCAGCGCGGACCACCCGACGACCGTGGCGACCCGCCGGTTCAGCAACGCGTCCTCTCTCATGCTTCCTCCAGGAGCGACCCGAAAGCCAGCATCCCGATCGACGTGTACAGCGTTGCGAACAGCGCGAGCAGCGCGACCCACGGCCACCCGTCGGAGGTGGCTCGGCCGAGCCCCGCCTCCCAGGCCCGGGTCGCGCCCAGCATCACCGGCGCCACCACCGGCAGCAGCAGCAGCGGGACGAGCGTCTCGCGCACGCGTAAACCCGCAGCTAGAACGCCGTAGAGGGTACCGGTGGCCGCCACGCCCGCAGTCGCGGCCACCGACGCCGCCACGAGCAGCCCGAGCGACCGCAACTCGACGTCGTAGAGCAGAGCGACGCCGGCGCCGAGCGCGACCTCGAGGGCCGCCAGCTGCACCGCGATCGCGCCGGCCTTCCCGAGGAACACCGCCGCCGGATCGAGGCCGGAGAGGCGGAGCCCGTCGCGGGCGGCGTTCTCGGTCTCGATCTGAAAGGAGCGCGAGACCGCCAGCAGGGCTGCCAGCAGGACTGCCACCCAGAACAGACCGGGCGCGACACGCCCGAGCACGCCACGGCTGGGATCGAGCGCGAACGCGAAGAGGAGGACGACGATCAGCCCGAACGGCAGCACCTGGTACAGCGTCACGCGCGAGCGGGTCTCGATGCGCAGGTCCTTCCCCGCCACGAGCATCGCCTCTCGCCAGAGGTTCATCCCGCCCGCACCTCTGCTTCTTCCGTCGCGGCATCGCTCGTTCGAGTCGTCGGCGGCTCCGCGACACCGAAGTGGGCGACACCGCCCGCGAGGACGACCTCGCGACCGGCGAGGGCGCGGGTCCGGTCGAGCTCGTGGGAGGCGAGGATCACCGTGCGGTCTTCGGCGGGTGCGGCGGCGACCACGGCGTCGAGCACGGCGCGGCCGGCGGCGTCGAGGCCGGCATGGGGCTCGTCGAGGAGCAGCAGTCGCGGGTCGCGCGCCAGAGCCACGGCGAGGGCGAGGCGGCGGCGCTGGCCCGCCGAGAGGCGGCCGTGCACAACGTCGCCCTGCGCGGTCAGTCCGACGCGCTCGAGGACGGCGTCGGACGCGGCGGCGGCGTTGCCGGTGGCGCGCGCCGCGAAGCGGAGGTTCTCGCGCACCGTGAGGTCGTCGTAACAGCCCGTCTCGTGCCCGAGAAGGCCGATGGCGCGTCGCGCGCCACGCCGGTCGATCGACAGGTCGTGCCCGAGCACCACACCCGTCCCCGAATGCAGCTGGTGCAGCCCGGCGAGGACACGCAACAGGGTCGTCTTCCCGGAGCCGTTCGCACCGGAGAGCAGCACGACCTCGCCCGCCTCGACATCGAGGTCGACACCCGCCAGGGCCGGGAACCGACCCAGGAGGCACACGGCGGAACGCAGTCGGACAACGAGGGGCACGCAAGCCTCCATGGGCTTCACCCCGGTAGCTGCTCAAAGCACGATGAGTGTACGAAGCGCCCTCTGACCTGGGCGAACCGTTCTCGAGGCAGCAAAGGAGCCAAAAGCCCCGAAGTAGCCTCTCGCCCCGTGCGCACCGTGATCGGGACGGTCGGGCGGGTCCTCATCACGGTCGGGCTGCTGATCCTCCTGTTCGTCGCCTACCAGTTGTGGGGGACCGGCATCTACCAAGCGCGCGCACAATCCGACCTCCAGAGCCAGTTCAACCGCGACCTCGCCCGTCAGAGGTCGCAGAGCACGACCACGACGACCTCGGGCGCAACATCGACGACTGCGCCGACCGCGACAACCGCGCCCGCGGCGCTCTCTCCCGCGCCGGCCGATGGTGACCCCGTCGGTGTGATCAGGATCGACAAGATCGGCGTCGACGAGGTGGTGGTCGAAGGTACGTCCGTCCCCGACCTTCGGAAGGGACCCGGCCACTACACCGGCTCCCCGCTGCCGGGACAGCTCGGCAACGCCGCGATCGCCGGGCACCGCACGACCTACGGCGCGCCGTTCGGAGATCTCGACCAGCTCGCGAAGAACGACAAGATCTCGATACGCACGCTCACCGGAACCTGGGAGTACGTCGTCGTCGACGACCCGTTCGCAGTGAAGCCCGACCAGACCGAGGTCCTCGACCCGACGACCGACCCGGCCACCGGTCAGACGCTGGCGACGCTCACGCTCACGACGTGCGAGCCCAAGTACCAGGCGACGGAGCGACTGGTGGTGAAGGCGCAGCTCACGAGCGGTCAAACACCGCTTCCCGGACCGGGCCCGACGAAGCTCGTCCTCAACACCGGCCTCTCCGGCACGAGGGAGTCGCGCGCGCCGGTGCTCATCGCGGGCCTGATCGCGTTGGCGGTCGGTGCGCTGTGGTGGCTCCTCTTCCACCGTTACCCACGCTGGACCACCTGGTTCGCGGGCGTGATCCCTTTCCTCGTCGTGCTGTTCGTCTTCTACACGTACCTCGAACGCGTCCTGCCCAACAACTACTGAGTTGCGCCGGCGCGCATCGGCGCCGATGCGAAGTCGCGCACCCCTTCTTCGAACCCGACGCTCGCGGTGAACCCGAGCTGCGCGCGCGCCCGCTCCGTCTCCGCGAACACATGCCGGACGTCGCCGAGCCGGTATCCCCCGACGACCTCGGGCGCCGGCGCCGCGTCTCCCGAAGCCGCGCTCAGCGAGTGGGCAAGGTCGAGGACGGTCCGCGGCGCGCCGCTGGCGACGTTGAGCACGCCGGTCACGTGCGGGTCAGCGGTGAGCGCGAGCACGTTTGCACGAGCTACGTCGCGCACGTGGACGAAGTCGCGTCGCTGCCGCCCGTCCTCGAGCACCCTGGGGGCCCGGCCCGCCTCGAGCGCGCTACGGAAGATCGCCGCCACCCCCGCGTACGGTGTGCCGCGCGGCATGCGGGCGCCGTACACGTTGTGGTACCGCAGCGCGGTGACGGGCACCTGGTGCTCGCGACCGAAGACGAAGCACAACTGCTCCTGGTGCACTTTCGTAGCCGCGTACACGTTGCGCGGGTCGGCGGGCGCGTCCTCGGGGACGGGCTCGGGAATCAGCGTTCTTCCACACGCCGGGCAGCATGGATCCCAGTCGCCGCGATCCAAGCGCAGCGGGTCGCGCTGTCCGGGCCGGGCTAGACCGTGCGTCCGGCACCGGTACCGGCCTTCGCCGTACACGACCACGCTGCTCGCCAGCACGAGCCGCCCCCGGAACCGTTGCTCGTGGAGCGCCGCCAGGAGGACGGCGGTCCCGGCGTCGTTATGGCTGACGTACGCGGGTGCGTCGGCGAAGTCGACGCCGAGGCCGACCATCGCGGCGTGGTGGCACACTGCGTCGACGCCCACGACCGCCGCGCGCACGGCCTCGGCGTCACGAACGTCGGCTCGGTGAACGTCGACGCGGTCGGCAGACCGTGGCGCGAACGGCGCGGAATCGAGCACGCGGGGTTCATGTCCCGCGGCCACGAGGGCGTCGATCACGTGCGACCCGATGAAACCTGCCCCGCCGGTGACGAGGACGCGCACCTATGCCCGCCCCGGCAGCGGGAGGTGGACTGTGAAGCAGCAACCGCCGTTCTCGTTCCGAACGGTGATGTCACCCTGGTGGGCCTCGACGAAGCCTCGGGCGATCGCCAGGCCGAGGCCGGCGCCGGCGTCGCCGGGCGTCCTAGCAGCGTCACCGCGGAAGGCGACCTCGAAGATGCGCGGCAGGTCGCGCTCGGGGATGCCGCCTCCGGTGTCGCTCACCGACACGTACGCGCCGGCGCCGTCGCTCCCGGCCTCGACGGTGACGGAACCGTCGCTCGGCGTGTGCCGGATCGCGTTCTCGAGGATGTTGCGCAGCGCCCGCAGCACTTCCGACGCGGACACCTCGAGCTCGGCCGGCGGGGCGTCGAGGCGCCCTTCCAGGCGCACGCCCTTCGCCGCCGCGATCGGTGACGCCCCCGCCAGTGCGTCGGAGACCAGGTCGCCGAGCGAGACGCGCTCGAGCTGGAGCTGGAGCACGCCCGCTTGCGCGCGGCTTAACTCGAAGAGGTCGTCGACGAGCTCGGCGAGCCTGTCGGCCTCACCTCGCAGGGTCGCGTGGTAGCGCGCGACGGTCTCGCGATCGTCGACGAGCCCGTCCTCGAGCGCCTCGACGATCGCGCGGATGCCGGCGAGCGGCGTGCGCAGATCGTGCGAGACCCAGGCGACGAGCTCACGACGCGAGCTGTCGAGCGCTTGCTCACGCGCCCGTGCTTGTTCAAGCCGGTGCGAGGTCAGCTCGAGCTCGCGGTGCAGGCGCGCCAGCTCTTGCGGCGCCGCCGGCCCCGGCCCCTCCGGTGGAAGGCCCCCGTCTCCGAGACGTCGGGCCACGGTGACGAGCGCCTCGCTCGCTGCTCCCACGCGCCGCCCGAGGATGAGCGCGCTCACGACTCCGACGGCTGCCGCCGAGACAAGAATTACGCCGAGCGCCCGGAGATCGTGCTCGGAAAGGAACATCACGCGGGCGCCCACCCATGCGCCGACCGCGACGCCGACCACGGCGACGACCGCCACCGCGGCAACTTGTGCCCCGAGGCTGCGCCGTCGGAGTGTGTGCAACACGAGGGCCCCGACGGCGGCGGCGACCGCGGCCGTTCCCGCTGCGAGGAGGGTGAGCTCGATCGTGTCGTTCATTTCACAAGGCCGCCGTCATCACGGATCGAACCGGTAACCGACGCCCCAGACAGTCGTGATACGCCGGGGCGCCGACGGGTCGTCTTCGATCTTCTCCCGCAGGCGCCGAATGTGCACCGTGACCGTGGACGTGTCGCCGTACGTGTATCCCCACACGTGCTCGAGCAGCTCGTCACGACGGAAGACCTGCCGGGGATGGCGGACGAGGAACGCGAGCAGTTCGAACTCGCGCGCCGTAAGTGTTGCGAGCTCACCGCGCACGCGGGCTTCGCGTGCGCCGAGGTCGATCTGGAGCGCGTCGCAGTCGACCGTCCCTGGGCTGTCGACCTCACCGAGCGGCGATCCCGCCCGGCGCAGCACCGCCTTCACCCGAGCCGTGAGCTCTCGGGGTGAGAACGGCTTGGATACGTAATCGTCGGCACCGAGCTCGAGACCGAGCACTCGGTCTTCCTCGCTGCCACGTGCCGTCAGCATCACCACCGGAATCGGCGCGCGCGAGCGCAGGCGACGGCACAACTCGAGCCCGTCCAGGCCCGGAAGCATGATGTCGAGCACTACGAGATCAGGCAGGTGCGCGTCGGCGCGTGCGAGCGCCTCGTTGCCGTCGCAGACGGATTCGACCGCGTATCCCTCACGCTCGAGGTACCTCGTGACCACTTCGGCGACCGTCCGGTCGTCGTCAACGACCAGTACACGAGTCGGCGCGTCCGTCACCACGACGTCTTCACCGCAGTCGCGACGACGATCGCCGTCGTCGCCTGGAGCCCGAGCCACCCGGTCGTGACACGTTGTCGATCCGCTGCCAGGACCGCGCCGGCAGGCAAGAGCCAGAGAGCGAAAGGCAGCCAGATGCGCTCGACCTCGCCCTTCGACATCCCACTGATCATCGCGGCTCCCAGGACCGCGAGGGTGCCCCCCACCAGGAGCCACAGCCTCCGGTCGCGCATGCGGCTCAGCGCGACTGCCACGGCCGGACCGATCACGATCGCGAGGCACGCGGCATCAGCCACTAGGAAGTCGAGATACGGGCGGCGCGAGCCGACCCCGGCGAAGTACTGCTCTCGGGTGGCTAGGAGCCCGGCGACCCACCAGAAGCCGGCGGCAAGGAACGCGAGGAAGACCGGAGCCGCGCCGATCACGGCGAGCGCGAGCGGACGGAACCGGTGTCGATGCCAAGCGACGCCCCCAGGCACGACCGCGAGGAGCACGAGCCCGTAGGACAGAAAGCCCGCCACACCGAAGAACAGCCCGCCGGCGAGCGCGTACGCGTCGGATCGCCGGCCGTGACGCCGAGTGGCGAGGACGACGAGCGCAACTGCCCACGCGCTTACCGCCATGAAGAAGGCATCCGCGCTGGTTGCGATCCATATGGCCGCGGGAGCAATCACGAGGAAGGGGGCGGACCGTCGCGCGATCTCTTCGCCTGCGACCTCGCGCACCGCGACGAGCACCGCAGGAACGGCAACCGCGCCACCGCCAATGCACAGCGCCGCGGCCCAGCCGGAGCCTCCGAGCCCGACGCGGTCGAGGGCCGAGAGCAGCAGCAACATCCCCGGCGGGTGGCCTCGGACATGGATGCTGTAGTCGCCGATGCGGTCGACGAAGGTCGAGAGGAACGCGCCCGGCGATCCGACGCTCGCCACGTCGGCCAGATACTCCGTGTGCGCCTCGAGCGGGCTCGTTAAGCCCCGCACGCCATCGATCAGCGCGAGCGAGACGGCCCACGCGCCCGCGGCTGCCGCCGACGCGAAGAGCAAAGTGTGCCAGCCCACCCGCGCCACGAGCCGGGGCGCGCCGAACACCACCACCGTGCCGACCGCGAGCGCCGCGAGGAGACGCCCGCTGACGCGGAGGTCGAACGTGCCGACCAGCGGGGCGGCCTGAATCCGGATGTTCGCTCCCGCGGCCTGGATGCGCTCGAGCAGCACGTGTGCGACGACGATCGCGGTCGCCCACAGGGCGAGGACCGCAAGCGTCGCGCGTGCCGAGCTCGGTGCGGCGGCCGCCTCGCGCGCTGCACCCCGGCGCGGCCCGATTGCGGTGTCGACGGCACCGGTGGCCACCTTCGGACTGTACCGACGACGGCCGACGCCTTCGCGCGGCAGGCGCGGCTGTTTCGAGAATCGTAATCACCAACAGCGTTGTGGCGAGGAGGCGCGTGGGTACCTTCGTATCGATGCCCGACGTCGTGCTGCCGGTGCTCGACGAAGCCGAGGCGATTCCCGGAGTTCTCGCGCGACTGCCGCGCGGCTACGAGCCGATCGTGGTCGACAACGGATCGACTGACGGCTCCGCCAGAATCGCGCTGAGCAACGGCGCGCGGGTCGTGATCGAGCCGGCACGAGGATTCGGCGCTGCGTGCTTTGCCGGCTTGTGCGCGGCCACGAGCGACGTCGTGTCCTTCATGGACTGCGACGGTTCGCTCGACCCGCGCGACCTTCCGCGGGTCGCGGCGCCGGTCATCGCCGACGAGGCCGATCTCGTGGTCGGCGTACGTCACGCGACGGCCGCCGGCGCGTGGCCGCTGCACGCGCGCCTCGCAAACCGAGCCGTGGCGCTTCTCCTCGCGCGGCGCGTCGGCGCGCGCGTGCACGACCTCGGCCCGATGCGGGCGGCTCGCCGGGAAGACCTGCTCTCGCTGGGCGTCACCGACCGGCGCTTCGGCTGGCCTCTCGAGATGGTCGTTCGGGCGGTGGGCGCCGGCTGGCGGATGCTCGAGGTCCCGGTCTCGTACGCCCCCAGGACCGGCCGGTCCAAGGTGACGGGCACGGTGCGCGGCACCGCGCGAACGGTGCTCGACATGGCCCGGGTGATGTGGTGACGATCATCGTGCTGGCCAAGGCGCCCGTGCCGGGACGCGTGAAGACGCGGTTATGCCCGCCGTGCAATCTGGAGCAGGCCTCTGAGCTCGCCCGGGCTGCGCTCGTCGACACGCTGACGGCTGTCGCCGCGACGCCGTGTGACCAGCGTGTGCT
>JBKOWN010000045.1:0-11770 GCA_046724435.1 Actinomycetota bacterium | reverse complement strand
GAGGGCGCGACCAGCGCAAACGTTCACCGTCCATTCACCCCTCGCACGTTGATCATCGGGCACGAATTCGCTTCGCTACATGCGACCGATTTGGGCCCATCCCAGGAGAGCACTTGGCCGAATCGGACCCCAGGGAGCGGGAGTCGCCCCACACGTCTTCCCCCGGGGCGGCTCCCGCTTCCACTCAGGTCGCCACCCTCGTCCCGGCGGCGGTGGCTGCCAGAATCGGCGCCGGTGTCTTCCGATCACAACCGCGCCGTCCGGACCGAGTTCCGTCGCCAGTCATCGACGTTCGAGGCTGAGGACTCGTTCTTCGCCGACCCCCGCCTGGCGAGGTGGGTCGCGCGGCACCTGGAGCCGTTCGACCGGTCGATGCTCGTCCTCGAGGTTGCATGCGGCGCCGCCCATCAAGGCGAGTCGATCGCCCCGCACGTCGGTCGGGTCGTCGGCGCCGACCTGACGCCCGAGATGCTCGACGTCGCCCGCCGCCGATTTCTCGACCGCTCGCTCGACCGCGTGGCGCTGGCGGGGGCCGACGCGGCCCGGTTGCCGTTCCCCGACGACTCGTTCGACCTCACGTTCTGCCGCTTCGCCGTGCATCACTTCGCTGAGCCACGCGAGCAGTTGGACGAGATGGCCCGCGTCTCCCGAACTGGCGGGCGGGTCGCGGTCGTCGACCTGATCTCCGCCGACACGAAGCTCGCCGACGCCTACAACGACATGGAACGCCGCCGCGATCCGTCTCACGCGCGCGCCCTCACCGCCGGCGAGCTCGAGCGTGCCGTCGAGGGCACGGGGACGACGCTGGAGCACACCACCCGGGTCGACGTGCGAGCGCCGGTCGAGCGGTGGCTCGCTCAGGCGGCGCCCCCTCCCGACGTCGCGGAGGCGATCCGGGCTGAGCTCCGGGCCGAGCTGGCGGGCGGGCCCCCGACGGGTATGCGGCCCGTCGACGACGGAGGCCTTCACTACACGCAGACGTGGCAGATCACGGTCGGCCGGGTCGACGGCGACTAGGCGCGACTGGTCAGCAGCCGGCGTTGCGCAAGGTGGGATACGGATCGGTGTGTGGCCCGTTGACGTCGCCGAGCCGGATCTCGAAGTGCAGGTGCGGGGCGGTCGCGTCCCCGGTCTCTCCGACTCGACCGATCAACTCGCCTTGCCCGACTCCGCGGTTTCCGCCGACCGCAGCGGACATGTGCGCGTAGTAGTAGACGTTCCCGTCGTCGGCGAAGAGGTACACGACGAGCCCGCCCGCGCTCTCCAGCGTGTAGTTCACACTCCCGGACTTGACGGCCCAGATTGGTGTGCCCGTCGGCGCGAGCATGTCGATGCCGAAGTGGAACCCACTGCCGCGGGGACCGTAGTCGTCCGTGTAGCTCGAGCCGTCGACAGGGCACCTGAAGTCGGAGATCACGTTGCCGCCGCCGGGCGCGCACGCAGCGGCGATCAAAGTGACCACTACTACCGGCAGCAGCCATCGCCACGCGCGAAGGAGAAGGCGTGTTCGGGGGATGCGCGAAGGGTAGGCGCGTACCATGCCCGAATTGCGGACCATCGCGTTGGTTGACCACACGAAGGAGTATCGACCGCCTGCCGGGATCCTTGAGGCGATCGCGGAGGCGTTGACGATCCAGGTGCAACGAGACTTCGCTCCCCAGTGGGGTGTGGAAGCGGCACGGTTCACCGTGGGCGGACGCGGCGACAAGCTCCATTTCTTCGACAACGCGCACGAGGCGGACGACGAGCTGGTCCCGGTGAGCGACTTCGTGCTCGCTGCGTAGTTCAACCCCTGGGCCGCAGGTCCCTACGACCACTTGCGGGTGCTCGACGGGCGGTTCTCCGGGTTCGCGGTGTTCCAGCCGACGTCCGCCGAGCAGGAGCGCTTCGGGCGGGGCTTCGGCATCACATTCGACGACGCGATGCCCGAGTGGCAGCGGAGCCTGAAGCTGCGAGGTTGGGGCCGCACGTACTGGCGGCTCGCCCTCAACCGGTGAGCGCGACCGGAACCGGTTGCTCTGCCGTCTCTCGCTCGATGGAAAGCACGCCGTCGAGCCCCAGACGCTCGATCTCCGAGCGGACGCGGCGAGTGGGATGCACCACCCTTAGGCGGTGACCGGACCGCACGAAGGCGCGACGAATCGTCTCGAGCATCTTGATGCCCGTCCCGTCGGCGAACGAGAGGCCGCCGAGGTCGAGGACGACGTCGCCGGCGATGTCACGCGCGTGTAGGCACGCGACGGCGAGTTGCACGGCGCTGATTTCTTCGAGCTCACCGTCGACGATCACCGCGGCATCGCCGTGGTCTCGACGGAGCTCGCATCGGAAGCTCGGAGCGGGAATGGTCATGGGCGCACCTCACGGTTGCCTCCGTCGACAGTAGAACCACCAGTTGCATCACGGTGAGCAACGAGATGAACGAGAGGTGAACGTTTCCCTGCGCTGCGGTAGCGCAACTCGTTCACCGTTCCGCCACGAGACCTTGACGTCATGTTCGTCACCCGGCCAAGACGTTTACTCCTCGGATCGTCATGCTGCGCGTCGTGAAGATCGGAATCGTCACCGAGAGCTTCCTTCCTCAGGTCAATGGCGTGACGAACTCGGTGCTTCGCATCCTGGAGCACTTCCGCGAGCGCGGTCATGACGCCATGGTGGTTGCGCCGGGCGACGGGCCCGCCGAGTACGCGGGCGCACCCGTCGTACGGGTTCCCGCGGTGCCGTTGCCGGTGTACCGCTCGTTCCCCATCGCGCTGCCGACGCGGCAAGTCGAGCACGCGTTGCGCGAGTTCCGACCGGACGTCGTGCACCTGGCGTCCCCCACAGTGTTGGGCGCCATGGGCGCCGTCGCCGCCCAGCGGCTCGACGTGCCCTCGGTCGCGGTCTTCCAGAGCGACCTTCCCGCGTTCGTGCGTCGCTACCGCCTCGCCGTCACGGCTCCGGCCGCGTGGAGCTGGTTGCAGTGGATCCACCGCCATGCCGCGCTGACGCTGGCGCCGTCGTCGGTGGTCGCGTGGGAGCTGGAGCAACGCGGGTTCGCGCCCGTCGCCCGCTGGGCGCGCGGCGTCGACGTCGATCGCTTCAACCCGGTGCACCGGAGTGAGCTGATGCGGCGCCACATCGCGCCCCGAGGCGAGGTCGTCGTCGGCTACGTCGGCCGCCTCGCGGCCGAGAAGCAGGTCGACCGTCTGCTGCGTCTGGCCGATCTTCCCGGCACGCGCCTCGTGATCGTGGGCGACGGTCCGTTGCGCGCACGACTGGAGCGACGGCTGACCCGCGCCCGGTTCCTCGGGTTCCGCACGGGCGGTGATCTCTCGGCGACGGTGGCGTCGCTCGACGTGTTCGTGCATCCGGGCGAAGCCGAGACCTTCTGCCAGGCGGTGCAAGAAGCGCTCGCGTCGGGCGTCCCGGTCGTCGCGCCGGCCGCCGGCGGCCCGATCGACCTGGTGCGCCACGGCGTGAACGGTTGGCTGTTCCCCTCCGGGCGGCCCGACCTGCTGCGGGGCGCGGTGGCGGAGTTGGCCACGGACGCCTCGACGCGGGTGGTCATGGGTCGCGCCGCCCGGGCAAGCGTCGAAGGACGGACGTGGCCCGAGCTCGGGGACGAGCTGCTCGGGCACTACGAAGGCCTCCTCGGGATCGACACGCGCCGGGTGCGCGCCGCATGAGGCCGTCACTGGTCGTCTCGATCCACGACGTCGCGCCGTCGACCGCGTGGGCAGCCCGGGCGTGGGTCGACGAGCTGGAACGCCGCCACGTCCCGGCCACCTTGCTCGTCGTGCCCGGACCGTGGGAAGGCCCGCCGCTGCGCCTGGACCGGGATCTCGTCGCCTGGCTGCACGAACGCCGCGAGCGGGGCGACGAGATCGCGCAGCACGGGTGGACCCACCGAGCCGTCGCCGGGGGGCCTGCGTGGCGACGTGCGGTCGCGTCGGTGGCGGCTCGGGGCTGTGCCGAGTTCTGGTCGCTCGACACCCGCGAGGCGAAGCGGCGCGTCGAGCTGGGCCGAGAGGTCCTCCACCGCGCCGGCTTCGACCCGATCGGCTTCACGCCGCCCGGCTGGCTCGCCTCCGCGCCCACGCGCGAAGTCCTCGCCGAGTTCGGCTACCGCTACACGACGACCCGCACCACCGTCCTCGACCTCGCGACGGGGGACACGCACCGCGTCCCTGCCCTGTCGCAGCGTCCCGGCGGCGCCGCCGAGGCGCTCGGCCGCAGCGTCGTCGACAGCTGGGCGCGCCGCCTTGCCCGGCGCGGCGCCAGCACCCGCCTGGCCTTGCACCCGATGGACCTCGACAACCCGGCACTCGTGCAGTCGAACCTCGCAGCCGTCGAGCACTTCCTCGAGTCCGGCGCCAAAGCGCGCACGTACCGGGACTTCATGACTGCCCAACCTCCAACCGCGGCAAGTCGCGCGGCATAGGCCATGGGGACCCGCATCCTGCAGGTCGCCAACTTCTACTCCCGTCATTCGGGCGGGCTCCGGACCACCGTCGACGCACTCGGCCGCGCGTACGTCGACGCCGGCTTCGAACGTGTCCTCGTCGTGCCCGGGCCCGCCGACGCCGACGACGACACGCCGGCGGGCCGTCGCATCACGCTGCGCAGCCCGAAGCTACCGGGAAGCGGCGGATACCGGGCTCTCGCCGGGACCGGCGGCGTGCGGGCCGTGCTCGCCGAGCTGCCGCCCGACCACCTCGAGGTGTCCGACAAGCTTTCGCTCGTCGGCCTCGGCGCGTGGGCCGAACGCAACGGCGTGCACGCGGTGCTCGTCTCGCACGAACGGCTCGACGCCATCCTCGAGCTACGAGTACCGGCCGCGTTCCTGCTGGGCGTGTGCGCCGACTGGTGGAACCGCCGCATCGCGCGCGGCTTCGACACCGTGGTGACCCCGTCGCAGTTCGCGGCGGCCGAGTTCACGCGCGTCGGGGCGACCAACGTCGCCGTCGTCCCGCTCGGCGTCGACCTCGAGGTCTTCCATCCCCGCGCTGGCGCGCGCCCCATCGAGGTGAACGGCGGTGACGACGAGATCCGGCTCGTGTGCGTCGGGAGGCTCTCGCGGGAGAAGCGCCCCGATCTGGCCATCGAGACGCTCCGAGCCGTGCGGAACGGTGGCGTTGCCGCCCGGCTCTGGATGGTCGGCGACGGGCCCCGCCGGCACGCGCTCGAAGCCCGGGCGCGCGGCCTGCCCGTCGAGTTCACCGGGCACCTCCACGACCGGAGCGAGGTCGCCGGTCTCCTCGTCGGCGCACATGCGGCGCTCGCGCCGTGCCCGTACGAGACGTTCGGGCTGGCCGCGCTGGAGGCGCTCGCGTGCGGCACTCCCGTCGTGGCGGCGGATCGCGGCGCCGTCCTCGAGCTCGTGCAGGCGGGACTGGGCGCGGCCACCGGGGCGGTGGCCGCGCCCGAGCCAGCTTCGCTGGCCGCGGCGCTGCTCGAGGTGGTGCGACACCCGCGCGATGAGGCGCGGCGGGCCGCGCGCGGCCGCGCCGAGCAGTACCCGTGGGCGCGCACCGCGCGCGACATGCTGCGGATCCACCGGACGCCATGAGCCTGCACACCCGGCCGCTGCGGTCCACGGACGAGCCCGAGCTCCGGCGCGTCTTCCGAGCCACCATCGCGCTCGGGCACCCCGTGGAGCTCGGCGCCGACTTCGACGCCGCGCTGCGTCCGTACGAGCGGCTCTGCCTCGAGTGGTACCTGCGCGCCGGGCGAGAGCAGGCGTGCGTGCTGCGAGACGGCGATCGCGTCGTCGGCTACGCGCTCGTCTGCCTCGACCCCGAGGCCTTCGCCCGCTGGCAGCGACGCGCCGGCGCCCGGTTCACGGCCCACGTCGTGCCGCGACTGCTGACGCGCCGCTACCCGGCTTCGATCCGGCGCTTCTACCGGCTGCGGCTCCGGGACGGATGGGATCTCTGGCGCCACCCCGAGGCCCGCGTCTCCGGCCTCCCGCACGCCCACCTGAACGCGACGACGACGGGCGGGCTCCCGGGCCGGCTCCTCGCCGACCACGTCGACGCGGTGGTCGCCGCTGCCGGGTTCGAGTCCTGGTACGGGGAGATGAATGCCCGGACCGGACGGCGGGTCGCCGCCCTCAGCCGCTGGGGGGCCGAGATCGTCGCCCGCCGCCCCAACGGCACGCTCACCTGGCTGACCGGGTCGCCCGTCGAGCGGCTCACGGTCCTGCGCCACGTGTCCGACCGCCGCGTCGCGGCTTGAGTCGCACCGTTCCGCACACCCGCCGCGCGGGGTCTTCCACAGGAAACTGTGGAAAGAGAGGATGCCGCCCTTTCAGCTCGATGACCGCCCTGGCGGGGGCTCGTCCGCCCCACCCGGCGGTCCGTTTTCAGCCCCCGACGGCCGCGCGGCTCGCCTCCGACTTCGCGTCCTTGGCATCGGCGGGGAGCAGGAAGCCGTCGCGCTGGACCTTGTCGGTCGCATTCGAGAAGGCGCCACAGAGTCCCGGTGCGTGGGGTAGAGCGGCGATCGCGACGAGGGGTGCCTTCGGCGGCGCGGGACCGCCTGCGGCCAGCGCGCGATGTCGTGCATCGCGGTGTCGACGACGGAGCGCTGGGGCGCGGAGTTGATCCGCTGCGCGCATCCGAGCGGGGGTCGTGACCATCTCCTCCTTGGGGATACCGGTGAGCGCGTGTAGGCCGTCCTCATCGAAGTGCGCGGTGCCCGCAACCTCCCACAGCCGGTAGCGCGCGCTGTCGGGCTGGCGGGCGGGGAGATGGCGCGGGACGTCCGTCTCGGACTCGAGCACGAGCACGGGCTTCTTCGTGTCGGTTCGGAACAGGCTCGGGTTCGGGATCGCGTTCTGCCCGCCGCCGGCGAGCGGCCCGGCCGGCTCGTGCGCCGAGGTCGACCGACAGCGAAGCCGGCTGCCCGCCGATCGGACCCTCACAGTCGGCTTGGAAGCACGGGGCGATCCTTAGCACCGCGGCTGCGTCGACACGTCCGTGTGGTCGAGGTGTCGCTCCGCGTGGACCCCGGGTAGGACGTACCGGAGGCCTCAGGCGAAAGAACAGGAACGACGACGACGGAGAGGTGATGGCTGCGATGGTCGACCGAGAGCACACCCGCCCCAGCTCGGAGACACGGGATGAGGAGCGTCGCGAGGCGGAAGCCGCCGCCGCCGGCGGCCGTGAGCCGACTCCCGACGAGGAGGAGGCGGCCGACCGCAACGAGCCCGACGAAGAGGTCGCCGAGCACTATGAGGCGATGACAGAGCGCGGCGCCAAGCAGCGCGGGGAAGGTCGCGTCCCCTGAGAGGCACCCTCGTTTCGAAGGTGCGCATGTTCACAGTGGGTTCTCAGTCTTTCGAAAGGGCGCTCCCAAGCTGACCCGCGACAATGCCGCCATGACGAATGGTGCAGACGAAGAAGGCGCAGCCGGACACGAACCGAGCGAAGGGGCCCAGCCGACGGAGCCGACGAACCCGGCGGCCGCGACGGAACCCGGCGCCGCGACAGAACCACCGCCCCCGCCGTCCGATGAAGGTGCAGCCCCGGCGGGCGCGCCGCCGAGCCGCGGTGGGTGGTTGGTGCCCAAGTGGGTCGTCGCCGCACTCGTCGGGATCGTTGCGGTCGGCATCATCTTCGGCAGCGCGTTCGCAATCGGGCGCGCCACCGCTTCCAGTAGTGGAGAGCACGGGCAAATCGAGCGCGGCTTCGAGGGGAGGCCTGGCCGGGGCAACGGCGATGGCAATCGGCCCCAGTTTCCCCAGCCGACGAGCGGCGTCTTCCTCGGTGTGGCGACGCAGCCCGCGACCGCCAACCAGCAGGGCGCGCAAATCGCGAGCGTGGCGAGCGGGAGCCCTGCCGCCGGAGCCGGGCTCCAAGCGGATGACGTCATCACGGCCGTCGACGGGACCGCGGTGTCGACGCCGGCCGACCTGGCCCGGCTGGTGCGCAGCCACCAACCCGGCGATCAGGTGACGATCACCTACACCCGCGGCGGCAACTCGACCGACGCGCAGGTGCAGCTCGGAGACCGGTCGTCGCAGAACGCGCCCCCCAGCTGATCAGCTCCCCGATCAGCCGCGTACGCTGAGCGCATGCTGCTCGACGGGTTCAACCACGTGGCGATCCTCACCAAGGACACGAAGCGGCTCCACGCGTTCTACGAAGAAGTGTTCGATGCGTCGGTGCCCCGCGACGGTCCCGAGACGCCCGAGGGCGCCGACGTGCGCCTGTCGGTCGTCCACGTCGGCCCGCACTCCGAGCTCAACGTGTTCGAGATCGACGGGAACAGCGAAGCCGAGCGGCAGACTCCGATGTTCGGGCGGGGCCGCATCGACCACTTGGCGCTCCAAGCCGGATCGCTCGCGGCGTTCGAGACGATCCGTGACCGGCTCATGGCCCGCAGCGCGACCGACGGGTTCGTGACCGATTTCGGGCCGATCCTGAGTGTCTTCTTCCGCGACCCGGACGGGCTCGAATGCGAGGTGTGCGTGCAGAATCCAGACGCGCAGCCGGGCGTCAGCAACCCGCCGGGTACGCCAGCGGCGCGCTACCACGGGTCGACCTAGGCGTCACCGAGCCGCGACGCTTCGAGGCGGACGCGGAAGTCGGGATCGTCGGAGACAGTGGCGATGGCAGCGCGACTGGGCTCCGGGCCGAGCGCGCCGATCCCGGACAACGCCTTCCAGCGAATCCACGCGTCGGCGTCTTCTAGCGCCCGCTCCAGGAGCGGTCGGAGCTCTTCTCTCTCGGCGCCCGCGATCGCGTCGACCGCGCTGCGCCGCACCGCGCGGCTCGAGTCCCCGAGCAATCCCGTCCACGCGCCGGCCGCTGCGTCCGGCGGAGCGTCGGCGAGCAGGGCGGCCGCGACCTGACGGCGTGCAGGTTCCGGGTCGTCGCAGGCCGCCAGGATGCGGTCGAGGTCGGCGGGCCGGTCGGCCCGCAGCGCGCCGAGGTCGGCCCACGCCCGCTCGAGCCGGCGCGGCTCGCGGGGCTCGTTCTCACGTGCGGCGGCGCGCGTCGGCGAAGGCTCGTCCGGCGTTGATCGGGTCGCCGGACTCGTGTCGGTGACGAATTCCCTTGTGACGGCGCGCAGGATCGGTTCGAGCAACTCCTCCCAGCCGTCGGGGCGCGCAATCGTCACGGCCACGAAGCCGGGCCCGACCAGGACGTTCGTCACCGTCGCGAACGCACCGAAGATGCGGGCCACGCGCGCGTCGGCGGCCCCGGCCTCAGCGGAGTCGTAGTTGCGCGCCCCGCCGACGTGGAGCTGCGGGGTGGCGAAGCGGATGGTGCGCGGGCTCGGGGTCGCCTCCGGCACGACGGCGCCGTCGAAGGTCTCGCCCAGGTCCGTCGTGGAAGTGGCGGAGCCGGTGCGCGCGGCGGCGCCGTGCGGTGCATCGGTCTCGACCCGCAGCCGGAACCGGCCTTGCTCCCACGTCCAGGCGAGTGTGAGGCCGGGCTCGAGCTCGTGCCGACCGCCCCCGCTCCCGGCGCCGACGATCTCAGCGAGGGCGCGATCGTCGTCATCAGTCCACGCCGCGTCGGAGAAGAACTGCTTCAGCAACTGCTTCACCGGGCCGAGCGCGTCGAGCGGCAACGCACTCACAACCGGCGTCAGCTCCCGGATGGCATCCGCGGTGAGGCCATGTTCCACGACCCGCGACCGCGCTGCGTCGAGATCAGGTCCGACCTCAGTCACACCCACGACGCTACCGAGCGATCAGAGCTTGCTCGCCAGGACGAGCGAGTAATACGCCTGCCCGGCCGTCGACAGGTGCACGCCGTCCTGGACGAGGAACTCCGGATGCTGGCTCGCCGCCGTGTACCAGTCGAAGAGCACGGTGTTGGGATAGCGGGGCACGGCGGCGGCGATCGCGTCGTTATCGGGCTGCTCCCACGGCCGGTCGACCCTGGTGTTCACGAGGACGACGCGCTTCACGCCGCTGAGGAGCCGCATCATCTCGTCGAGCTGATCCTCGGGGATCGAGCCGTTCGTGCCGAGATGGACCACGACTTCGTCTCCGAGCTGCCCGGCGTCGTGGAGTCGACGGATCACGTCGAGCCCTTCCCCGAAATGACGGCTGACGTTCGCGTCCATCTGGATCCGGTCGCCGAGGAACCGCTGGAGCGAGCTCTGGGCGCCGAGCATGACGGAGTCACCGATCGCGGTGACCCTCGCGTCGGGGATCGGGGTGAGCGTGGTGCTCGGAGCCGAGTGCGTGGGAGCCGGAGCAGCGGCCGCCGCCGAAGTCGCGGACGAGGCACGGGGCGCGCGCGTCGTCGTCGTGATTGCGATGTTCGCCGGCTTCGCCGGGAAGCCCGGCGGCCGCGGCGCCGGTTGCGCGAACCCGAGGCCGATGCCGAGCAGGACCGTGGTCACGACGACGGCGGCAGCGGCGAACCCGAGCCGTGTTCGCACGCGCCGTCGTTGCAGCATCGAAGACTGCCGCAGCGCGTGCTTGAGCCCGGCGAGGCGTCGACTGAGTGCGCCGCTGCGGATAGGCACCTCGACGAAGCGGTAGGACGCCGCCGCGAGCCCGACCGTGATCCCGACCCGCAGCACGAACAGCGGAATGCCGCTCAACGGAACGTCGAGCTCGGGGCGAGTCACCAGGAACACGGGCCAGTGCCACAGGTAGATGCCGTACGAGCGCTTGCCGATCCAGACCATCGGCGACGTGCCGAGCAACCCACCGGTGAGGGTCGTCGCCGGGTGGACGGCGACCAGGACGACCACCGCCGCAACGCAGGCGAACACGAGATACCCGCCGCGGTAGAGCGACGAGTCGAACTCGCTGACGTTGGCGAAGCACCACACGAGCACGAGCACGCCCGTGAAGCCGATGACGTCCAGCGCCATCGGCGCCCGTCTCCCGAGCTTTCCTCTGAGCTGCCACGGTGGCAGCAGCACCGCCATGGCAGCGCCGATGAGCAGGCCGCTCGAGTGCGTGTCGGTGCCGTAGTAGACGCGCGACGGGTCACTCCCGGCCCGGTACAGCAGAGCCATGAGGAGTGCAGACACGCCGGCGACGGCGAGGATCGTGACCGCGAGCTTCACGCGCGACGGTCGCCAGAACTTCAGCGCCAGGCCCAGGAGCAGCGGCCACACCAGATAGAACTGCTCCTCGATCGCCAGTGACCACAGATGCTGCAGCATCGGCTGGCGACCGATGGCCGAGAAGTACGACTGGTGGTGGAAGATCAGGTACCAGTTCGTGACGTAGCCGAACGACGCGACCACGCCGCCCCGGAGCTTCGACGCCTCGCCCGGGAGGAACACGACCACGTACGCGCACGTCACCGTGATCATGACGAGCAACGCGGGGAGCAGACGGCGAGCTCGGTGCACGTAGAACCGCCCGAGCCCGAGGCTTCCGCCGTTCCTCCGCCACGCGTCGAGCAGCACCGAGGTGATCAGGTAGCCACTGAGCACGAAGAACACGTCGACGCCGAGGAAGCCGCCGCTGAACCAGCCCAGGTCGCCGTGGTACAGGAGCACGGCGGCGACCGCGAGCGCGCGCACGCCGTCCAGCGCCGGGATGTAGCCCAGACGCGCGTGCGTGCCGGCGGCGCTCGTAGACAGTCCGTTGGTGGACGCGTCGTTCGTTGAAGTGCCGTTCGCCTGCTCGGACGCGGGCGGTCGCGGGTCACCGTCCTGGCGTTCGGGCACAGCAGTGGCCTCGGCACCGCCTAGTGGTTTGGGCGCGCGGCAAACCATGCGATGAGCCATGAGACCGAAGTGCCAAACGTTATCCCTGTCGGTCGTCCGAAGCGCGGATCGTTCAATCGGAAGGGGATTCGTGCCC
>JBKOWN010000006.1:0-4781 GCA_046724435.1 Actinomycetota bacterium | reverse complement strand
GTTGACGTTCGCGTTTCCGGTGCGCGTGATCGCCCGGATCCTCGGGCTGCCCGAACGCGACTCCCAGCAGTTCCAGCGCTGGTCGATCGCGCTGATCAGCATGATCGTCAACTGGGACCGGGGCATCGCAGCTTGCAACGCGCTGTGCGACTATTTCGCCGAGCGCGTGGCCGAATGTCGCGTCGAGCCACGAGACGATCTCATCAGCGAGCTCGTCCAGACCGAGGTCGACGGGCGGCGTCTCACCGACGATGACATCTTCGCCTTCCTCATCCTGCTTCTTCCCGCCGGGATCGAGACCACCTACCGCTCGCTCGGCAACTTGCTGTTCGCGCTGCTCACGCACCCGGACCAGCTCGCCGAGGTCGTGCAACAGCCCGACCTGCGGGGCCCCGCGATCGAGGAAGGATTGCGCTGGGAGACGCCACTCCTGATGCTTCCGCGCCGAAGCGTCCGGGGGGCACGATTGGGCGGCATCGAGATCCCGGCCGGCCGAGAAGTGAACGTCTTCACCGGATCGGCGAACCGCGACGAGCGGCATTACCCCGACCCCGACCGCTTCGACATCCACCGCACCCCGGCACCGCACATGGCCTTCGGATCCGGGCCGCACATGTGCCTCGGCATGCACCTCGCCCGCATGGAGACGCGCGTCGCGCTCGAGGCAATACTCGAACGCCTCCACAACCTCCGTCTCGATCCGGAAGCGCCCCGACCGCGAATCGTCGGCAGCGTCTTCCGATCGCCCGACGCCCTCCCGGTCCTCTTCACGATCTGATCGGATTCGAGGATCCGCATCTCCCGCGATACGTGCGACGATTGATACATCGTGGACGGCGACCGCGTCTGGACCGCCATCGAGGAGGCGCCGATGACGACGCCCGAGCCGACACCCCCGTCATCGGGTCCGGCCCGACGGCGCGGCGGTCCACGGCTCACCTTTGGGACAGGAGCGTTGGTCGGCCTACTCGGCGCGGCACTGACCGCCTTCTCGGGATGGCTCACGTGGCTCACCGGATCGCGAGTGCCTCGCCAGAGTGGCTACAACACGCCGGCCAGGCTCCTGTTCGACAGCCACGCGACGGCCGGCGGCGTGAGTCTCGGGGTGGTCACGCTCGTACTCGGCGTCTTCGGCGTGATCGGAGCGATGCTTGCTAGTGGCAGATTCCCCGCGATCGTTCTCGGCGTAGCCAGCGTCGTCGTCGCCGGACTCTTCGTCTACCAACTTCGCATCAGCGTCCACGAGCTGGACCGCGCTTCACACCTCGGGCTTCGGGTTCGGGATGTCATCGGGACCGGCCCATTCGCGGCTGCGGCCGGCGGTGTTGTCGCGATCGTCGGAGCCCTGCTGCCCGGCCGCCACTCGAAGCCGAGCGCGAGCTGACCGCCGACGAACGCGGCGTCAACAAAGAGTGTTCGGGCGTTACTGGTGCATACCCGTCTCGGTCCACCGTTGGAAACGTTCCACGTGCTCTTCCGGCCACTCGCCGTCACAGGGCATCGAACCGTCCTGCAAACGCTCGAGGATCGCGGTCGCGTTCTCCTTGACCTCGTCGTACGACGACAAGTCGAATGCCCACGACATGGACTCGTGGTCCATCGGGCGGAACAACGGCTTGATGTTCTCCTCGAAGCTCACCGTTTCGTCAGCGGTATGCACAAGAGCCCTCCCTGGCTACGAGCAACAACAGCCTTAGCTATTGGCGGGGCTGACGCCTTTGGGTGCCTGTTGCTTCATGAACCCGAACAGGTAGCCCGCGACCCGACGCATCTGGATCTCTTCGGCGCCCTCGGTGATCCGGTAGCGGCGATGGTGACGGTAGATGTGCTCGAACTGCTGGTGTCGGGAGTAACCCAGGCCGCCGAAGACCTGCATTGCACGGTCGGCCGCCTCGCAGCAGAGCCGATTGGCCCAGTAGTTGCACATCGAGACTTCTTTCGACGCCGAGAAGGCGCCGTACTCGTCCATCTTCCACGCCGTCTGACGGATGAGCGCCCGCAGCATCTCGCACTGGGTCACCAGCTCGACGATCGGGAACTGGATGCCCTGGTTGTGCGACAGCGGCTTCCCGAACGGCGCCCGCTCGTTGGCATACGCGATCGCACAGTCGAGGCAGTACTCCGCCGCGCCGAGCGACGAGGCCGCCTGCCGGATGCGGTTCTCGTTGAAGAACAGCTGCACGACCCCGAGGCCTTTGCCCTCGCCGCCGAAGATCGACGAGTGCGGCACCCGCACGTCCGTGAGACGGATGTGGGCGTGGTCGGTCGGCATGTTGAAGGTCCAGAGGAACTCGACGATCTCGAACCCCGGGCTGTTCGTCGGCACGAGGAACGCGGTGATGCCGTCGCCGTCGCCGGCCTTGCCCGAGGTACGGGCGAAGATGAGGTCGTAGGGCGCTTTGTGGATGCCCGTGTTCCACGTCTTCTCGCCGTTGATCACCCACTCGTCGCCGTCGCGGGAGGCGGTCGTCTCCATGTGGGTGGCGTCGGAGCCGTGCTCCGGCTCGCTGATGCCGAAGGCGAACCCGCCCGTGCCCTCGAGCAGCTTCGGCACCCACTCCGCCTTCTGCTCCTCTGTGCCGTGGTAGAGCATCAGCAGCAAGCCGACGTTGTTGCCGACGATCGACGACTCGTTCTGCAGGTCGTTGTGGAGGCCGAGCCCTTTGCGAGCGAGGTGCTCGCGGATGACGGCCATGCCGAGGTTCGTGCCGTCCTTGCCGCCGTACTCACTCGGGAACGCGTACCGGTAGTGGCCCGCGGCGTCCGCTCGGCGGCGCATCTCGGCGAGCAGCGCTTCCCACTCCTCGTTCGGCAGGCCGCCCCGGTCCCAGTCCGTCCGGGCGTCCTCCCGACGGTGGTCGAAGAACCGCTCGTTGTCGTCCTGGGCTTGGAGCGGCTTGATCTCCCGCTCGATGAAGTCGTCCAGCTCGGCGAGGTAGTCGACGAGATCCTTCGGCAGGTCGAAGTCCACGGCGTCTCCGAAACTCAGGGTGCGAGGCCGAGCTCCCGCATTCGAGCGGTGATGAGCTTCTTCACCAATCGCTTCGGGAGTGGCTTGTCGATGGCGAACCTCAGCGCGCTCTTCGATGTCTCGTACTGATCGATGTCGTCGTGGAGCGTTGCGAGCACCGACCCGCTGTGGGGCACGTAGGTCAGGTGGTTCTTGAACGCAGCAAATCCGGCGACCGTCTTGCCCTCCACCTTGAAGGCCGGCACGCTGTAGGAGATGCCCTGGTCTGCTCCCGGCAGGATCTCCATGATGGACTTCCGTAGCGACTCCAGGGTGCTTCGCTTCGGCTCGTCCAGCGCCGCCAAGTAGCGGTCGATCTCGCCCGGTGCCACGCCGCCAGTTTCGCAAAGTGCGGCGACCGGCGGGGAAGGTCAGGACGACGGCGTAGCGCCGTCGGGACCGGCGGGCTTCTGCTCGGCATCGTGTCTTTGCGGGCGCTGCGCACCCAGGATGCCGGCTCGCGCCACCGCGACGGCCTGAACGCGGTTTCGGACGTCGAGTTTGGAGAAAAGGCTGCGTAGCTGCGTCTTGATCGTGTTCTCACTGAGGAAGAGGTGCGTTGCCAGCTCGCGGTTCGTCATGCCCGTGGGGAGGAGCGCGAGCAGCTCGCTCTCCCGCTCCGTCAGCTGCATGTCACGGCCGGGCCAGCGGAGCTCAGCTGGGATCGCTCCGCGCGGTGATCGTTTGACCAGCGTGACTCGCTCGCCGCGGGCGGCGGCCCTGATGCCGTCGACGATCTCCGGCGCCGAGATTGCCTTGGAGATGAACCCCCGGGCGCCGGCGCGTACAACGCTGTTTGCGAGGGCCATGTCCTCCGAGAAGCTGAAGACGACGATCGCGCCGTTGGCTCGATCCGCGGCAAGGTCCCGCACTCGTTCGAGCATCGCCCTGGCTTCCCCGTACGTGTCGAAGAGCGTCACGTCGACCACGCTCTCCGGTGTCGTCCGGACGTCGAGCTCGACGACGCGGATGCCCGGGGCGTACGGGCGAAGAAGGGCACGAAGTCCTTCCAGCACGATCTCGTAGTCGTTGACGAGCGCGACCCGGATTTCGGCCATGCACTCAGCATGCCTCCCAGGCGGACGACTCGAATCACCCGATCGGGTGATTGAGGTCCGGAACGAGTGATGTGATCATTCGGCTCTCTCGCGGATGACTTGTGCGCAGGGCTCCAGGCAGCGCGAGACGCGCCGCCGGTTCAGACGTCGAGCTGGTCCTGACGGAATCGTCCCGGTCGGTCCATGCTCGAAATGTCCGGTCTGGGCGCTTCGTCGAAAGTCCACGAGACAACGACACGAGGGATGAGGCCATGAAGCGCAGTCTCGAGCGTGAGAAGCCCGACACGACGGTTGACCTGTTGCGATTCAGTTTCGGCCAGAACGAGACGACCGAAACGCTCTCCGTGAGCGGGGAGTTGGACGTCAGTGGCGTTGCCGCCTTCGAATGCGCCGTGGCCGCTGCGCTCGACGGGCAGGGCGGCGAGTTCCACCTCGACCTGAGTGGCCTGACGTTCATGGACTCGACGGGAGCGCAGGCGCTCTTGCGCGTGCACAAGCGGATCGACGGAATTGGCCGATCGCTGGTGATCATGCATCCAACTCGCCCAGTGCGCCTGGTCATCGAACTCCTGGGAATCGACGAGATCATCAGAGTTCAGGCGTAGCTCCCCCTGAATCATCCCGTCGGGGTGATGTGTTCTCGGGTGCTCCTCCGTACGGTCAGGGCTCACACTCCCCCCGAGCGTCGAAGGAGTCGAGAAATGGCTGACCGA
>JBKOWN010000047.1:0-22125 GCA_046724435.1 Actinomycetota bacterium | reverse complement strand
TCGAACGTGTGCGGGTCCGGGAACTGGTCGGGGTCCCGGTTGGCGGCCGGGTACCACAGAGTGATCTTGTCGCCCTCTTTGATCGGTACGTCACGGATCTCAGTGGCACGCGTCGCGGTACGGCGGAAGTAGTTGACGGGGCTGACGTAGCGGAGCATCTCCTCCACCGCGGGCGCGAGAACGTCCGGGTCGCGCAGAAACTGCTCGCGCTGGTCGTCGTGCTCGAGGAGCGCGAGCGTCCCGCCCGTGATCAGGTTGCGAGTCGTCTCGTTGCCGGCCACCGCGAGGAGCAGGAAGAAGACGTTGAACTCGAGGACGTCGAGCTTCTCGCCGTCGACCTCGCCCGTCAGGAGCAGCGTGACGATGTCCTCACCCGGGTCGGCGAGACGCTCCTCGGCGAGGCTCTGCGCGTACGTGTACAGCTCGGCCGCCACTTGCTGCGGGTCGCTGCCGGCCCCGTACTCGGGATCCTCGGCGCCCACCATCCGGTTGGACCATTCGAAGACCTTGTGGCGGTCCTCTTGCGGGACACCGATCAATTCGGCGATCACGATGAGTGGTAGGTCGGCCGCGATCTCTGTGACGAAGTCGATCTCACCCTGAGGCGCGGCGCGGTCCACGATCTCCTTCGCCGAGGCGCGCACCGTCTCTTCGATCGACCGGATGTGTCGCGGCGTGAACATGCGGCTCACGAGCTTGCGGAGCCGGGTGTGGCGGGGCGGGTCCTGGTTGATGAGCATCAACCGCGTCCCCTCGTCGAC
This sequence comes from Actinomycetota bacterium, assembly GCA_046724435.1. Lineage (GTDB taxonomy): Bacteria > Actinomycetota > Acidimicrobiia > IMCC26256 > JACDBD01 > JALZAA01. Next base: position 21,364 of record JBKOWN010000047.1, on the reverse strand, counting down.
CGGGCCGATGAATGCGCCGCCTGCGTACGACGAGAACGTCTCGGGGTCGCGCTCGACCGCCATGACGTCGTCCCATCTCGTCAGAGCCCAGAAGCCCGGCCCGTCGAGTTCGACGCGGTCGACCCAGGCGACGGGATGCTCGCGGCGGAGGTAGTCGAAGTAGTCGTGCGGCGGACCCGAGAGAAAGGTCGCGCCGTCGGCGAGATCGACGTCCGCGATGCGCATTTCGGACACCGTAGTCCGAAAACCACGCTGGCTAGAATCCGTTCTAGTTTCTGTCTGCCGTGACGATCCCGAGGTGCGTGCATGCCCGAGCTGCTCGACCTGAGTACGAAGCACTGCCGCGTCGAGCGCGACGGGCACGTCGTGATCCTCACGATGGACCGGCCCGAGGCGCGCAACGCGCTCAGCCCCGACATGCTCGTGGGACTCGCCGACGGGTTCGACTATGTCGACCGCGAGCCCGAGGTCCGGGTCGCGATCCTCACCGGGGCCGCGGGCCACTTCTCCTCGGGAGCGGACCTGTAGGCGATGTCGAACCCATCGCAGAGCGAGCACGTGCGCACCCGCATGGCCGAGGAGCCGAACCTCCATTGGAAGGCGCTGCTGCGCGACTACCGGTTGTCGAAGCCGCTCGTCGCCGCGGTCGAGGGCTACGCCGTCGCCGGCGGCACCGAGATGCTCCAGGGGACCGACCTCCGCGTCGCCGCCGACACCGCCACGTTCGGCGTGTGGGAAGCCAAGCGCGCGCTGTTCCCGCTCGGGGGCTCCGCCGTTCGCCTCCCTCGGCAGATCCCCTACGCCCGCGCGATGGACATCCTCCTCACGTGCCGGCCCATTCCCGCGTACGAGGCACTCGACCTCGGGCTCATCAGCCGGGTGGTGCCCGAAGGCCACGCGCTCGCCGCCGCCCGCGCCGTCGCCGACCAGGTGGCCGCCAACGGACCGCTCGCCTGCCAGGCCATCCTGCGGGCCTGGCGAGAGACCGAGGGCCTCCCCGATGTGGAGGCCATGCAGATCCAGGACAAGATCGGCTGGGAGGTCTTCGCCACCGAGGACGCCAAGGAAGGCCCGCGTGCGTTCGCGGAGAAGCGCCCGCCGAGCTACAAGGGCAGGTGATGGAGCCGGAAGCATCAGCACCCGGCGACACCTTCGTCACGACAGCGCGTGTTCGTCTCGCCGAGGCCGTCAGGCACCTCGTCGACGCGACGCTCACCGCCGAGGACGCTTCGTCCGACCAGCTCGCGTCCGCCGCCAAGAAGGTGGAACGGATCGCGACCGAGTTGCACGGTCGGGGTGAGCTCGGTGCACGACCGTCGGGTGTCCGTTCGCGCCAAGAGGAGTCGCACGACGACTACCTGCCGCGCAGCCCGCTCGTCGGGGTCGTCAGCCCGCTCGCGCCCCCGGTCGAGTACGAGTACCGCGACGGCCGGCTGATCGGTCGCGGCGTGTTCCACGCCGCGTACGAGGGGCCGCCTGGTTACGTGCACGGCGGATGGATCGCACTCGGCTTCGACGAGATCCTCGGAATGGCGAACATCGCCAGCGGCCATTCCGGGATGACGGGACGGCTGAGCATCCGGTATCGGCGCCCGACGCCGTTACACCGCCCGATGGTTTTCGAAGGCTGGACCGACCAGGTCGACGGTCGGCGTGTGGTCACCCGGGGGACGCTCACGGTCGACGGGAGCGTCACCGCCGAAGCGGAGGGGTTGTTCGTCGTGATCGACCTCGACCGCGCGGTCGAGTACTTCGGTGAGCGCGCCTACGAGCGACGAGAGGTTGTCGACCCGCTGCCCTGATCGAGGAGCTGCGCGCATGTCGACGACCCGTACGAATACAATTCGTGGCCTACAAGGGGTGGGATGAACCGACGCGAATTTCTTAGGACCGCCGGCCTCGTGGGAGGCGCCGCGGCCATCGGTGGGCCCAGCTTCCTCGCCTCCTCGAGCGCCGCGTTGCGGGCGCCCGCGTTCGGCGGACCACACGTACCAGCCAACAGCGTGCTGAACGCTCCGGCGTCGGAATGCCCGATCGACACGGTGCTGGTGCTCACGATGGAGAACCGGTCGTTCGACCACTACTTCGGCCACCTGGCCACCGACCAGCAGTACATCGACGAAGGGCGTCGCCTCTACGGGAAGGACTTCGCGGTCGACGGCACCATCAACAAGCACTACCGCGACCTGGCCGGGAACTTCGTGCCCACGACGCGCATCCGCAAGCTCGGCGACGAACCCAACCCGTTCCGGGGGTGCCTGCACAACGACCCCGGGCACGGTTGGGGCGCGAGCCGGAAGCAGCGCGACCTCGGCTTCCTCGGCGCCGGTACCGGCAACGACCGCTTCGCCACCGGCTACTACCTCGGCGAGGACATCCCCGTGCAGTCGGCCATGGCGCGTCGGTTCACGGTCATGGACCGTCACCACGCCGCCTTGTTGGGCCCCACGTGGCCGAACCGCCAGTACATCTACTCCGCGCAGTCCGAGGGCTTCAAGACCAGTCCCAAGCCCCTCGACGTCGGCGCGTACAGCTCCGAGACCATCTTCGATCGCCTCGCGCGTGCCGGAGTCGAGGCTCGCGAGTACTACATCAACGTCCCTTCGGCGGCGATCTGGGGCGAGCGGATGCGGCCGTACATTCGATCGTTGGATCAGTTCTGGTACGACGCCAGCGCGGGCACGCTCCCCGCCGTCACGTACATCACGCCCGGCATGGCGACACCGTTCCGGACCGACGACCATCCGCAGGGCGACATCACCCTCGGCCAGCGCTTCATCCAAGCCGTCTTCGCGACCTTCGTCAGGTCGCGCCAGTGGCAACGCGGGATGTTCGTCCTCACGTACGACGAGCATGGCGGTTTCTACGACCACGTCAGGCCGCCGGTCGTGCCCGACGACCGCGCCAGCTCCAATGACGCGGAGAACTTCGGGCAGCTCGGCTTCCGGGTCCCCTCGGTGCTCGCCTCGCCGTATGCCCCGCGCAACTACGTCGACCACACGCTCTATGACCACACGTCGGTCATGCGCTTCCTCGAATGGCGCTTCCTGGGCGCGCCCCCGCAAGGCCCCGGACGAGCCGGTGACACCTGGTTCATGACCAAACGCGATCGCAACGCCCACAACTACGGCGCGAGCCTCCGCGCCGACAACCCCGATCCCGAGGTCGACCTCGAGACGCCGCTCACCGTCATACCCGCCGTCTCGCCCAACGATTGCAACAACGAGCAGCGCCTGCGCGAAGCCGGAAAGGACAACCAGATCAACCCGATCGACCTCTCGGACCGGCTCGAGTCACTCGCAGCGCAGGTCGACCCGGACGGCGCGACCTTCACGCCGTGGCTCAAGGCCACCGACGTGCGAGACCTCCCGCCCATCCCCGACGATCGGCCTCGCTGAGATTTCGGTCCGACGACCGCCCGCGTTGACACCGGTCAGTCGAGCAACGGCCTCACCAGCTCGCCGAGGATCGCCGCGTTGTCGGGCTCGGAGGAGTCGACCGGGCCGGTGATCACCCAGTCCGCGCCGGCCGCGCCGTAGGCGCGCAACGCATCCGCGACCCGCTCGGGACCTCCGACGACGGTCCCCGCGCCGGCGCCCAGGCGCTGAGCCTTCGCCCGGGCGGCGTCATCCGTCGTGTCGAGAACGAAGAGCCCGGCCCACGACACTGTGAACGGGTCTCGAGGGTTCATCTCGCGCAGCGCCCGCGCCTCTCGCTCGAACCGTGCCGCCGGGCCACCCCACCGGTTCCAGCCGTCGGCCTTGGCTGCGATCTGGCCGACCAGTGAGGACGCGCCCGCGACCCACACGGGGTACCCGCGGTCGACCGCGACCGTGACGGACGCGTCCAGTGTGGTCACGCGAGCTGCCATCGTGCGCGCCGGCACGCCGAACGTCTCGTTCTCTTCGCTGCTCTCGCTGTCACCGGCGCCGATGGTCGCGATCAGCCGCCCCGGCGCGATGCGTTCGAGCGTATCGAGCGCGGCCGCGAGCGTGGCCGGAGGTCGCAGCGACGCCCGCGCCGCGAGCGGGCCGAGCGCGATGCGCGTGGTCTCGGCTGCGACCGCGCCGAGCAGAGTCAGCCCCTCGAGCGCGGGGCGCAGCGCACCGTCGCGGGCGCGTCGGAACAGGTGATCGAAGCCGAACACGCCGTCCAGAGCGGCTTCTTCTGCGGCGCGAGCTACGGCCAGCGCCGGCGCCGGCTCCTCGCGGAAGTTCGGGAGCGTGAGGCCGAGCTTCATTTCGTCCACACACCCGACTCGCCGGGCTCCAGATCGCGGGCGCGCGCCGCCGCTCCGATCACGCCTGCCTGCTCGCCGAGCACCGCCGGCACGATGTCGATCCGAGGTCGGAACTGGCTGCCTTCGACGCGCCGCCCGAACGCGTCTCGGACCGGCGCGAGCAGCGTGTCCCCGAGCTCGACGAGACCCCCCGAGATGACGATGCGCTCGGGATCGAGAATGTTCGCGAGGCCGGCGAGGCCTACCGCGACGAGGTCGGCGTACTCGTCCAGGAGGGCGCGGCCGTCGGCCTCTCCCGCCTGCGCGGAATCGCCGACGTGCTCCCCCGTGACGGCGTCCGGATCGCCGCCGGCGCGCGTGAGCACGCCCGGCGCCCGGCCGGCGGCGGCCCACTCGCGACCCATCCGCCCCAACGCGTGCCCCGACGCGAACGCCTCCCAATGGCCCCGCTCACCGCACGCGCACATCGGACCGTTGGGATCGATTTGGAAGTGTCCGACCTCGGCCGCGAAGCCGTGTGCGCCGCGGATCACCCGACCTCGAGCAACGATCCCGCCACCGATCCCCGACCCCAGCGTGACCATCAACGCGTAGAGCGCGCCGTGCGCCGCGCCGTACACGATCTCGCCCCACGCGGCTGCGTTGGCGTCGTTGTCGACGACGACGGGGAGCCCAATCGCCGATCCGAGCGCCTCCCGCAGCGGCGTGCGCCGGAACGCCGGGATGTTCGGCGCGTACTGCACGTCTCCGTCGCGGTCGACCAGTCCGGCCGCGCCGACGCCGACCGCCGAGACCGCGGGGAAGTCCGCGCGGAGCTTCGCCACCAGCGCAGCCGTGGTGGGAATGACGTCGGCGCCGCCCTCGCCCGTGTGGTCACGCAGCTCGGCGAGGATGTTGCCGCCCCCGTCGACGACGGCACATCGCACGTTCGTCGCGCCGAGATCCACCCCGATGGTGGGCGGAGCCGCCTCCTCCGCCGCTTCGGTCACGCGAGGTCGATGTGGCGCACGCGGCCACGGCCGGACGGCGCGTCCTCGGCCTTGGCCGGCCCGGTCGCGTCGGTCCCGGGCCGGTGCGCCTCGACGGCACGCTCGCCGGCATCGACGACCGCCTTCGCTGCCAGCAGCAGCTCCTGGGCAGCCTTCAGCAGATGCTCGGCCGCCTCCGGACCGGCGTCGAACAGTGCGGCCACCGCGGCTTCGGCCGACGCGCCGAGCGGCGGGTGCTCGGCGGGCGTCCGCTCCGTGTCCGCGTCGCTCGCCGGTGCACCGGGGCTTGTCGCCTCGCGCTCCGTGTGCCGGTCACCGGACGTCGTCATTGAGCCACCTCCACGAACTCGACTTCGAGCCGCCCGTCGGTCATGCGGGCCTCGGAGACCTCGCGTCGTCGCAGGCTGTCGGGCAGCACTACCGCGCGCCGGTGTGCGCCCACAGCGACGAGAAGCTCACCGTTCCGGCGCCCCAGCTCGACGTCGGTGCGGTCCGTGAACGGCAGTTTCATCGAGAGCACGAGCGCGTCGCCGTCGGCGACGACCCGGAACGGCTCGACGACGGACAGCCGGCCGGCGGCGTCGTGCAGTCCGTACAGCTCGGCACCGAAATCCGACAGGTGGTCCACGCCGACGAGCTCGTGGTCGGCGAGGTCGGCCGTGATCAGCGGCACGGGCGCGAACGCTGTCCGGATCGAGTCGAGATGCTCGCGCTGCACGCGCTTCCACGACGCGAACCATGGGTCGGCGATCGCCTCGGGGAGCAGGCGGTTCGCGATCACCGCATCGACGTGGTACCCGAACAGCGAGAGGTACGTGAACGTCCGACGCGCCTCGCTCACGACCAGCCGCTCGGCGTTCACGACGAGCCGGGCGCTGGTCACCTCTCCGTCGGTGAGCAGGTCGCGCACTCCGTCGAGCCGGTCGTACAAGCGCCGCACGGCGGTGAAGACGTCGTCGCCTGCGATCGGCGGGCTCACGAGGCGGGACAGGAGCGGGCGGACGGCACGGGTCACCTGGCGCTGCGCCGGGAACACGCGCTCCATGTACCACGTGAGCACGTCCGGCAACGACAGCAGGCGCAGCGTCTCGGCCGTCGGGGCGCAATCGACGACGATCACGTCGTAGTTCCCGGATTCGGCATGTGTGCGGATGTCGGCCAGCGCGAACACCTCGTCGAGGCCCGGGATCACGGCAAGCTCCTCGGCCTCGACCACGCCCGCGCCGGCCCAGTCGAACAACGCGGTCAGGTACTCGCGCACCTCGCCCCACGACTCCTCCAGGCGGGCGCGGGCGTCGAGCTGCTGGCCGAACAGCGTGCCCCGTCCGAGCGTGGCGATCGGCGCCGGCTCGTCGCCCAGGGAAGGGTCGTCGAAGGCGTCGGCGAGCGAGTGCGCGGGATCGGTCGAGCAGACGATCGTGCGCAGTCCCGCTTCTGCGGTCCGGAGCGCGGTGGCGGCGGCGACGGTCGACTTGCCGACGCCGCCCTTCCCGGTGAACAACAGGATGCGCATCTAGGCCGTCTCGACTTCCTTCTTCAGCTCCTTGAGCGCGGTGCTCACGATCATGCCCGCAGTGCGCCGCTTCAAGAAGCCCGGCAGGGGGATCGACGGGTCGATCGCGAGGTCGTAGCTGACCCGGGTCCCGTCGGCGTCGGCGTCGAAGCGGTACGTGCCGTCGATGGCCCGGACCATCTCTCCCTCGACGAGCGTCCAGCTGAAGGCGGCGGGCGCAGCCTCGTAGTCGTACAGGAGCACGTACCTGGCGCTCCGGCCGAACGCCGCCGCCCGGTACTCGACCCTCGAGCCGCGGCCCTCGGCGTCGCGCTCGAGGACGGTCGCCTGCTTCACGTCCTTGGCCCACTCGGGGTACCGCTCGTAGTCGGTGGCCACCTCGTAGCAGCGCTGGGGGGGCGCGTCGATGCGGATGCGGTCACTCACCTGCTCGGCCACTCGACCTCCTCTTTCCCGTGTCTTCCGCGGCGGCGTCAGGCAGGCGGCGGGGCGGGAACACTCCGTGGCGCGCCCCCCACAGGCCGAGCAACCCGAGGGGCAGCATAGGGACCAGGACACCGAACGGCTCGGCCAGGGCGGTGCCGGCGGTGACGGCGATGCACACGGCGAGCGACCCGAAGAGGTGTACGCGAACGCGCCTCGGTGCCGGTCCTTGCACGAGGAACATGCTGGCGACGACGACGTCATCGCCCCGCGTCGTGCGGGCGAGCGCGACCGCGAACGCCCAGCACCAGACGCCGAGCGAGATCGCGAACAGGCCGAGCGCCACCGCGATGGCGGGGACGTCGAACGCGCTCACGCCGAGGGCGGCGGGGATGGCCGTGACTGCGAACAATGCATTCGCGACCCACGAGACGACGACGATCCGCTCCCCGCGTTCGGGGTCGTGCACCGCACCGGACATCGCCGACATCGGCGACGAGCGTACCGGCCGTCGTTACGCGTCGCGAAGTGGCCACAACACGCCGAGGTCCCCGCGCGTGAGGGGCAGCAGGCGTTTCACCTGCCGGTCGTAGGTCAACTCCTCGACGGCGCGATTGCGAGCGGCGGCGCCGAGCTGCTGCCGGAGCACGTCGTCGCCGACCAGCCGCTCCAGCGCGGCGCGTACGCCACCGGCGTCGTGCGGATCGACGACGAAGCCCGTCTCGCCGTCCACGACCGCCTCGTGCGAGCCGCCGCTGCGACCCGCGACCGACGGCACGCCGCACGCAGCTGCTTCGACGAACACGATCCCGTATCCCTCGGCCTCCAGGCCGCCCCAGCGCTCTCGGCACACCATGGCGAAGATGTCCGCGCATCCGTACAGGTCGGCGAGATCGGCGTCCGGTACGCGCCCGAGAAACGTGCATCGCCCGGTGATCCCGCGCGCGGCGGCGCGGCGCTCGAGGCGCCGGGCGTCACGGCCGGCGCCCCCCACCGCCAGTTGCACACCGGGATCCATGCCGGCGACGGCGTCGATCAGGACGTCGAACCCCTTGCGCCGGACGAGGCGGCTGAGACCGAGCACGAGGGGGCGGTCGGCGGCGAGACCGAAGCGCTGGCGTACCGCGGCGCGTTCCCCCGAGCTCAGCGGACGGAAGCGGTCGGGGTCGACGCCCGGTGGGACGACGAGCGTCGGCAGCTCGCTCCCGGCCGCACGAGCGGCAACCCGCGCCGGGTACTCGCCCGCCGCGACGAGACCCGCAGCGGCTCTGAGAACGCGCCGAGCGAGCATCCGGCCACCCGGCAGTCGTCCGGGCACGTTGACCTCGGCGCCGTGCGCGATCAGCACGTGGGGCGCGGCGCGGAGACGGTGTCCAACGAGCCCGAGTGGCAACACCGGATCGACGAAGATCACATCGACCTCCCGCTCCCGCGCGACGTCGTCGACGCGTCGGGCGAGGCCCGGTGTCGGCAAAAGCACACGCTGGCGCACTCGCTCGATACCGAACGGCTGCGCCGCGTCCCAATCCGCCGCGCCCGGGTACGGCGTCGTGAGCACGTGCGTATCCTCGGGCGGGAGTCGTCGCCAGAGCTCGTACAGATACGACTGGATGCCACCGACCTTGGGTGGGAAGTCGTTCGTGACGAGGAGCGACGTCACAGCGCGGCGCGCGCCAGCTACGCGGGGACGTGCTCGGCGGACGGGCGCGGTTTGGCCCGCCCGCGGGACGTGAGGCCGATCCGGAGCTGGAGCAGCACGACGCCGGCCGCGGCCGCGACTGCGCCGCCCGCGAACGCGCCCCGGTAGCCGGCCAGCGCGGCGACGCCACCCAGGATCAACGCGCCCAGGCCCTGCGAGAGGTCGAAGAAGCTGCTGAACGTCCCGACGACCGACCCGCGCTCGTGCTCGGGAACGGCAGTTAGCGCGAGCAGCATCAGGGCCGGGTACAGCAGCGACATGCCTGCCGCGAACACGGCGGTGCCGAGGACGAGGCCCGCCACGCTCCGCCAGCCCGCCATCAGCGTCAGGCCCGCCGCGCCGCACGACAGCGCGATCGTGGCGGCGACGCGGCCGCCGAGGATGTCGGGCAGGCGCGCTCCGACGATGCGCACGCACAGGATCAGCCCGCCGTAGAGGAGGAAGATCCAGTCGGCGCCGCCCAGGTCGAGCTCGCGCACGTAGAGCGGGACGAACGCGGTGAACCCGGCCAGGCCGATGAGGCCGAGGAAGAGGACGCTGCCCGGAGCGAGGGCAGCGCGGTGCAGCAGCTTGCCCGGTGGCTCGGGCGGGACGCCCCGGGACGTCTCGACCGTGATCGTGCCGAGCACGGCCGCGAGCAGCGCCAGCGACGCCGACACCGCCCACGCGGTAATGAACCGGTCGTCACCGAGCACGGTCTCGCCGAGCGCGGGACCGAATGCGAGCCCGCCGTACACCGCGACCGACCAGTAGCTGACCGCCTCGCCCCGGCGATGCTCGGGCGCCAGGTCGGTGATCATGGTGGCGGCGCCGACGAAGAACGCCGCTTCCCCGATTCCACTGAGCAGTCGGATCAGCACGAGGTATGGGAGCGCGTCCACCGCGCCGTAGAACGCCGTCGTGACCGCGACGATGAGCGCGCCGCCGATGATGAGGACACGCCGGCCGAACCGGTCGCCGACGCGTCCGGCGTACGGTCGCAGGAGGACCGCGCCCACGAACAGCGAGCCCACCGCGACGCCCACGCCCACGTTCCCGCCGCCGAGCGGGCCCTTCACGTACTGGGGGACGACGGGGATCAGCATCCCGACCGCCATGAAGTAGCTGAGGCCCGACGCGACGACGAGGAGAAAGCGCGGCGTCAGCAGACGTTCACGGGCGGCCATCTCCCTCCTTCGTCGCCGTCGCAGGCTCCGGCTTGCGACGACGGTCGGCAAAGCCGCCGTCGCCGTGGCCATCGTCGCCGCGGCGAGGCGACGGCGCCAACGGCTATCCCGGGGCCGCACGCGCGACCGCGTCCTCCCACGAGGTGCGCTCGGCGATCATCCGCCGGTACTGCATCACGATCCGGGGGCGGCTGAAGCCGAGTGCGCCGACGAGCCGGCCGCCGCGACCGAACAGGGCGACGAAGCGGTCCTCGTCGAGCGAACCGTCGGCGACGGCGACCTCGTCGTTGCCGCGGACGGAGCCGACGACCTGGATCTTGACGTCGTACTGGTCCGACCACACGAAGGGCACCGGCGCGAAGGCCTCGGCATGGCCGGCATCGTCCACGAGCAACCGGCGGGCGGCCGCGACGCCCTGCTCGGTCGCATTCGTCCAGTGCTCCACGCGCATGCTCTCCCCGTCGAACAGCGGGTTCGGCCAGCGGGCGACGTCACCGGCGGCCACGATTCCCGGCGCGGCAAGACACGTCGCGTCGCACACCACGCCGTCGTCGAGTGCGAGACCGCTGCGTTCGAGCCAACCGGTCTCGGGCGTGACGCCCACCCCGACGACGACGAGCTCGGCGTCGATCACGGCCCCGTCGGCGAGTCGCACCCGCTCGACGCGGTCGCGGCCTTCGAACCCGGCGACGGTGACGCCGCAGCGCAGGTCGACGTCGTGCTCGCGGTGCAACCGTCCGCAGGCGTCACCGACGATGGGACCGACGGCCCGAGCCAGCGGCGTCGGGAGCATCTCCAACACCGTGACATGGAGACCGCGCCCGCGGCAGGTCGCCGCCACCTCCGATCCGATGAACCCGGCGCCGATCACGACGACGCGCGGCCGGGTCTCGAGGCGGGAGCGGATGGCGAGGCAGTCGTCGACGGTTCGGAGGACGAAAACGCCCTCGAGCGTGGGAGTACCGGGCAGGGTGCGCGGGCGCGCGCCCGTGGCGACGACGAGACCGTCGAAGGGGATCGCCTCGCCGCCGTCGAGCTCGACGGATCGTCTCGCCACGTCGAGCCCGGTGGCGCGTCGTCCCAACTGCAGGTCCAGCCCGAGGTCGTCGTACGGCTGCTTGCGCAGCGCGATCTCCTCGGGCTCCCACTCCCCCGCCAGCAGTTCCTTCGACAGCGGCGGACGGTCGTACGGCAGATGGTGCTCGGCGCCGACGAGAACGACCCGATCGTCGTAGCCCTCGCGGCGCAGGGTCTCGGCGGCCCGCAGCCCGGCGAGCGAAGCACCGACGATGACGATCGTGCGCGGCGTGGCCACGACGCGGGCACGCTACAGCGGGTCGTGAAGTAGCAGGAAACCTGACTCTCACGTCATACTTGTTGAGCCTTGGGCCCTGACCGCCGGCAATCGGAGCCTGCTTGACTGCTTCTCCACTCATCGATGTGAGCGGCCGCGCCCTAGCGCTGCGAGACCTCGACCTCGACCGGTTCCTTCACCCGCGCACGGTCGCGGTCATCGGCGCGTCGGAGGCGTCGCGCAAGCCGAACACGGCCATGACCCGCAAAATCAAGGGATGGGCCGACGCGCACGGCGCGACCTTCTACCCGGTGCACCCGAGCCATGAGACGGTGCTCGGCGAGCGCTGCTACGCCTCCGTCTTCGACGTGCCCGGCGATCTCGACCTCGTGGTCATCCTCACCGGCAAGGCCGTCGACACCTTCGAGGAGGTGCTCCAGCGGAAGGCTGCGTTCGCGGTGATCTTCGCCGCCGGGTTCGCCGAGGCCGGCGAGGACGGCGCCGAGCTCCAAGCCCGCCTCGACGAGCTCGTGCGCGACGGCGAGGTGCACCTCCTCGGCCCCAACACGAACCTCAACGCCTTCGAGGACTTCCGCGCCGACCTCACCGGGCCGTCCATCGCGCTCATCACCCAGAGCGGCCACCAGGGGCGTCCCGTCTTCCAGGGCCAGGAGATCGGCATCCGGCTCACGCACTGGGCGCCGACCGGCAACGAGGTCGACCTCGAGTTCGCCGACTTCGCCCGCTACTTCGCCGATCAGCCCGAGGTGGGCGTGATCGCCGCGTACATCGAGGGGTTCAAGGACGGGCGGACGCTCATGCTCGCCGCCGACCACGCCGCCCGGTGGAAGAAGCCGATGGTCATCGTCAAGGTCGGGCGCACCGACGAGGGCCAGTCGATGGCCATGGCACACACCGGGCACCTCACCGGCTCCGACGCCGTGACGTCGGCGGTGTTCCGCCAGTTCGGCATCACGCGCGCCGAGGGCCTCGATGACCTCCTCGACACGGCGGCGGCGTTCGCGCGAACACGGCCGTCCGCGGCAGCTTTGGCTTTGCCGACCGCTGCCGCAGGGGCCGGAGCTCGCGACGGCGCTCAGAAGAGGAAGCTCGACGGCGTCGGGATCTACGCGGTCTCGGGTGGCACGGGCGCGCACATGGCCGACATGATCGCCGCCGCCGGGTTGCGGATCCCGCCGCTGACCGAGACGACGCAGCTGGCGCTGCACGACGGGCTGATCCCCGACTACCTGCGGGTGTCGAATCCCGTCGACTGCGGGGGCCCGCCGGTCGCCGACGCGCGCGGGCGCAAGATCCTCGACCTTCTCCTTGCCGATCCCAACGTCGACGTGCTCGTGGTTCCAATCACGGGAGCTGTGGACCTGTTCAGCAAGCCCTTCACGCGCGACCTGGTCGACGTGGCGAAAACGACCGACAAGCCGATTTTCGTGGTCTGGGGCGCGCCGCCCGGCACCGACGACACGTTCTACTTCCGGCTCCTCGACGGTGGCCTGCCCGTCTTCCGCACGTTCGCCAACTGCGTGAAGGCGGTACGCGCCTACGTCGACTACTGGGAGTTCGCGGCGCGCTACCGGTCGCCGTTCGCAGACGCGCAGACCGAACCGTCCGCGTCGGTCGCGAAAGCGCGCCGCGTGCTCGCCCACACGACACCCAGCGACGCGCTCTCGGAGCACGCGTCGAAGCAGCTGCTCAAGGCGTACGGCGTGCGGTCGACCCGCGACGTGCTCTGCGGGAGTGCGGCGCAGGCGGTCGAGGCGGCGAAGCGCATCGGCTTCCCCGTCGTGATGAAGGTGTCCTCGCCCGATCTGACGCACAAGAGCGACCTCGGCCTCGTACTGGTCGGGGTCGAGTCGGCGCGCGACGTCCGCGCTGTGTACGACGAGCTCATGCGCAAGGCGCGGCGTGCCGGCGGGAAGGCAGCGCGAATCGACGGCGTGCTCGTGTGCGAGACGGTGAGCGGCGGGGTCGAGACCGTGGTCGGCGTCTCGCACGACCCGCTGTTCGGTCCGGTGGTGATGGTCGGGCTGGGGGGCGTGCTCGTCGAGGTGCTGCGGGACGTGTCGTTCCGCGTCCCGCCGTTCGGCGCCGACGAGGCCGGGCGCATGGTCCGCGAGCTCCAGGGGTACCCGCTGCTCGAAGGCGCGCGCGGCCGGAAGCCGGCCGATGTGGACGCCCTCGTCGATGTCATCATGAACGTGCAGCGCCTGGCGATGGACCTCGCCGGCGACGTGCGCGAGCTCGACATCAACCCGTTGATCGTGCGGCCGCGCGGTGCGGTCGCCCTCGATGCCCTGGTGGTGCGGACATGAGCGAGACGACCGAGACGATCGAGGACGTCCGGCGCCGGCTGGAGGACGGCGTGTTGTGGATCACGCTGAACCGGCCTGACGCCGGCAACGCCATGACGGTCGCGATGCGCAACCAGATCATCGAGTGGCTCGAGCACGCGTCCGTCGACTACTCGGTACGCGCCGTCGTGCTCACAGGCGAGGGCGAGAAGGGCTTCTGCACCGGCGCCGACCTGCGTGAGGTGCGCACACCGCCGGAGCGGCCGCCGGGCGCGCCCGACATGATCGTCGGCGACGGCGGGCGCACGATCCAGCGCGGGTTCCAGCGCCTGATCGCGTCGGTCCTCGACTGCGAGAAGCCGGTCATCGCAGGCGTGAACGGCACGGCGGCCGGTGGTGGCATGCACCTCGCGCTCGCCAGCGACCTCGTGATCATGGCGGAGGAGGCGCGCTTCATCGAGGTGTTCATCCGCCGCGCGATCGTCCCCGACGCCGGCGGCGCGTACCTGCTGACGCGCCTCATTGGCCCGCAGAAGGCGAAGGAGCTGTTCTTCTTCGGCGACGACGTCCCGGCGGCGGAGGCGGAACGCATCGGCCTCGCCAACAAGATCGTCCCCCGGGCCGATCTCGAGAAGACCCTCGGCGAGTGGGCGGGCCGCCTCGCCAAGATGCCGACCCGCGCCATCGCGTTCACGAAGTGGCTCACCAACCGCGCGCTCGAGACCGACCGCGCGGGATCGTTCTGGGACGAGGCGTACGCGCAGGAGCTGGTGACCCGCACCGAGGACATGCAGGAGGGCCGAGCGAGCTTCATCGAGCGCCGTCCCCCCGAGTTCAAGGGCTGGTAACCATGCGGACGAGCCCCGACTCGGGAGCGGAGTAGTCGTGGCAGGGCCGCTCGCCGACCGGACCGCCATCGTCGGCATCGGGCAGACGTCCTTCGCGAAGGGACTGCCGGACTCCGAGCTGTCACTCGCGTGCCAGGCGATCTCGGCTGCGCTCGACGACGCTGCGATCACGCCGAGCGAGGTCGACGGGCTCGCGATGTTCTCGATGGAGGACGGCCGGGAGGTCGACGTCGCCCGCAACGTCGGTCTCGGCGACATCACGTTCTTCTCCGAGGTCGGGTACGGCGGCGGAGCCGGGTGTGGCGTCGTCGGCCACGCGGCGATGGCCGTCGCGACTGGTCAGTGCAACGTGGCCGTTGGGTGGCGCGCACGCAAGCGCGCCGCCAAAGGCAGCCGCCCGTGGGCGCAGGTGAGCCGGCGTATCACCGGCCACTGGCAGTGGAGCCGTCCCTTCGGCGTCATCCGGCCCGTGGACGAGATCGCGATGCTCACGCGCCGGTACATGCACGAGTTCGGCGCGAGCCGCGAGCACCTCGCCAACGTCGCGGTGGCGTTCCGCAAGCACGCCAACCGCAACCCGGCCGCCACGATGTACGACAAGCCGCTTACACGCAAGCAGTACATGGACGCCCGCTGGATCTCCGAGCCGCTCTGTCTGTTCGACAACTGCCTGGAGACGGACGGCGCGCTCGCCGTGGTCATCGTCTCCGCCGACCGGGCGAAGGATCTTCCGCATCCGCCCGCGTACGTCCATTCGTTCGCGCAGAGCATCCCGCAGCAGCACCAGGTGATGACGAACTACTTCAATGACGATCCGCTCATCGGACCGTCGTACGCGTGCGCGGCGCGCCTGTGGGCGCAGGCCGACGTGAAGCCCGACGACGTGCCGGTCGCGCAGATCTACGACGCGTTCAGCCCGCTCATCCCGCTCTCGCTGGAGGGCTACGGGTTCTGCGCCCGGGGCGAGGGCGCCGCGTTCACCGACGACGGCGCGCTCGAGTGGCCCGACGGCCGGCTGCCGACGAACACATCCGGGGGCGGGATGTCGGAGGCGTACGTGCACGGCTTCAACCTCGTGCTCGAGGGCGTCCGCCAGATGCGTGGTACGTCGACGAGCCAGGTCGACGGGGCCGAGACGTGCCTGGTCACGAGCGGCGAGGGCGTGCCCACGAGCGCGCTCCTGTTGCGGAGGTAGGCGCGTGGAGTCCGAGTTCCTGTTGCCGGACGTCGAGGATCCCGACGCAGCCGAGTTCTGGGCCGGCTGCGCGCGCGGCGAGTTGCTCGTCCAGACGTGCAAGAGCTGCGGGCTGCGACGGATGCCGCCCCGGCCGATGTGTCCGCGGTGCCGCTCGCTCGAGTTCCGCTGGGACCCGACGTCCGGACGGGGCACGATCTGGTCGTTCATCGTGCCGCACCCGCCGCTCCTGCCCGCGTACCAGGAGCTCGCGCCTTACAACGCGATCGTCGTCGCGCTCGAGGATGACCCGGCGCTCCGGTTCGTCGGCAACCTCGTCGAGACACCTGACGGCGCGATCAACGAGATCGACCCGGCCACGATCCGCATCGGCGAATCCGTGCGCGTCGTCTTCCACCAGGTCGAGGACGTCACGCTTCCCCGCTGGATGCGCGCCGGCTGACCTGCGTATCTCAGGGGCGCTGACCGTTCCTCAGCTACGCATCTAACTCTCGGCGAGCCCGAAGATGCGGACGGCGTTCCCGCCGATCATGCGGTCGCGTTCGTCGGCGGGGATGTTGCCCATCGTGTCCTCGATGACCTTGCGCGAGTACGGCCAGTCGTTCCCGTGGTGCGGGTAGTCGCTCGACCACATGATCGTGTCGACCCCGACACGCTCACGCAGCTCGATGCCGGAACGGTCGGTGATGAACGTGGCGCTGTTGTTGCGCCGCCAGTAGAACGAGGGCGGCTCGCCGATCGGCAGCTCACCCCACGACCGGTTGCGCCAGTACTTGTCGTCGAGCATCTCGATGAAGTGCGGCAGCCATCCGACACCGATCTCGATCCACGAGACATGGAGCTCGGGGAACCGGTCGAAGACGCCGGTGAAGATCATCTGCGAGATGTTCCCGGCCGACATCGAGAACACGTGGCTGAGGCTGCCGACGGCCTTCGCCTTCGTCGCCTCCCCCTTGCCGCCGTACATCTTGTTGCCGGCCTTCGCCGCCGCTTGCCGCTGCCGCATGCGCTGGTCGCGGCTGATGATGTTGATGTGCACGGTGACCGGCATGCCCTCGTCGACGGCCGCGGCCCAGAACGGGTCGTCGGCGGTCGACACGCTCTCGCCGCCCGACGGCCAGTTGGAGATCACCACGCCGTTGGCGCCGCGCGCCTTCGCCTTGCGCAGCCCGTCAACAGCGGAGTCGATCCCGAGCGACGGGACCTGCGCCATGCCGATGAGACGCGTCGGGTCGGGCGCGCAGAACTCCTCGAACAGGAAGTTGTTGTATGCCTCGACGCCGGCGAGCACGAAGTCGGGGTCCTCGTCGCCGAGGAAGTGGCTCATCGTGCGCTGCGGCGGGAACAACACCTCGGCGTCGACGCCGTCGATGTCCATGTCCTCGACGCGCGCGGCGCCGTTGTAGCAACCGCGCCGCGCTTCGTCGTACGTGACGCCCAGCCACCGGAACTGGTCGAACGGCATTCCCGGCGTCGACACGAGCCCGATCGGGTCCGGGTCACCGCCCACCGCCGTCAGCCACGCGTCCCCACCTTCGGCGTCCTTGACGAGCTTGGGCGCCTTCTCCTGGTACTTCTCGGGGAGCCAGTTCTGCCAGATGTCGGGCGGCTCGAGGATGTGGCAGTCGGCGTCGACGATGCGGTAGTTGGTCATGCCGGGCTTCCTCCCGTGCGGGGCGCACCTCTGACTCGGCTCGGGACGATCGCGGTCACAGTAGTCTGACACGAGCGTCAGGTCGACGAGAGGGACGATGACCGAAGCACTCCTCGCCGGGACCCGGGTGATCGATCTCGCCGGCGAGCCCGCGGCGATGGCGGGACGGATCCTCGCCGACCTCGGCGCCGAGGTGATCCTGGTCGAGCCACGCGACGGCCATCCGCTGCGCGCGCTCCCTCGCCGCTTCCTCGCGTGGGGCGCCGGCAAGACGAGCTTCGCCGTCGACGGGCCTGACGACCCCCGCCTCGACGAGCTGCTCGCGACGGCCGACGCGGTGATCGAGACACCGGGGTTCGTGGACGCGCTCCACCTCGACCCGGCACGCGCACCGCACGCGGTCTGGGCGCGCGTCACGCCGTTCGGTGGCGCCGACCCGCACGCCGGCTGGCGGGCGTCGGACCTCGGCGTCATGGCCGCCAGCGGGAACATGTATGCGACCGGCGATCCCGACCGGCCGCCCGTGCGGTGCAGCGAGCCGTCCGGGTACGCGCACGTGGGCGCCGAGGCCGCGTTCGCCGTCCTCACGGCACTGGCGTCGGGCTCCCCGCATCGCATCGACATCTCGATGCAAGAGGTCGTGTTCGTCGCCAACATGGTGGGACTCGCCTCGTTCCCGAAGACCGGTCACCGGGGCGCGCGGCGCGGCGCAAATATCGGCCGCACGCGTGAGATCTGGCCTTGCAAGGACGGTTGGGTCTCGTTCGGGCTGCGCGGTGGCAAGGCGCGCGTCCCGAGCCTGACGACGCTCACGCGACTCATCGCGGAGGAGGACGGCATCGACGCCGGCGCGCTGACCGAGCGCGACTGGACCCAGTTTTCGCAGAACACCGCGCGCGACGACGAGCTGAAGGCCATCGAGCAGCCGGTCGCCGAGTACTTCGCCCGCCACACGATGCAGGAGCTGTACGAGATCGCGTGCGAGACGAACCTCATGCTCGCTCCGTGCAACTCGCCGCGTGAGATCTACGCCAGCGCCCAGCTGGCGGCGCGGGAGTTCTTCGGCCCGGTGGGCGACGTTGCCCGCTTCCCTCGCTCGTTCGTGATCGTCTCGAGCCGTGACGGCGAGGCCGCACCGGCGCGTGCCACCGATCCCGCGCCCGTGGTCGGCTCGTCCGGTCTCGCCGCGTTGGGTCGGAAACGGGCGTCCGGCGCGGGGTTTGCAACCCAACACGCCGGGAAGAGCCCGGCGTGGGACGGCACGAACGTCGTCGAGTTCGGATCCGGCGCGGCGGGCCCGATCGCGAGCCGCTACTTCGTGGAACATGGCGCGACCGTGCTGCGCGTCGAGTCGCGCAGCCGGCCCGACTTCCTACGCGTCTACGCGCTCGGTCCCGACAACCCGCACGGCCTCGAGGGCGCGCCGATGTTCGACGGGCTCAACGTCGGGAAGCGAAGCGTCACCCTCAACCTGAAGCATCCCGAGGGCGTCGAAATCGCGAAGCGGATCGTCGGCGAGTGGGCCGACGCCGTCGTCGAGAACTTCGCCCCCCGGGCGATGCGCGGCTTCGGCCTCGACTACGAGACGCTCGCGGCGATCAAGCCCGAGCTCGTGATGGTGAGCTCGTGCCTCCAGGGGCAGACCGGGCCGCATCGCGACTACCCGGGCTTCGGCGGCCAGGGGGCGGCGCTGTCCGGGTTCAACTGGCTGACGGGATGGCCCGACCGCGAACCGCTCGGACCGTACGGCACGATCACCGACTCGCTCGCGCCGCGGTTCGTCGCGTCGGCGCTGGCCGCCGGGCTGCTGTACCGGCGGCGGACGGGGCGGGGCGTGTACTTCGATCTGGCCCAGGTCGAGGCGGGCAGTTACTCCCTGAGCCCGTGGCTCCTCGAGTACGAGCACGACGGGACCATCGGCAGCCGCATGGGCAACCGCTCGCCGCGCGCGGTCCCGCACGGCGCGTTCGCATGCTTGGGCGACGACCGGTGGGTCGCGATCGCGTGCTGGACCGACGACGAGTGGGCGCGCCTCTCGGGCATCCTCGGCTTCGACGACTTGTCACTGGCGACGCTCGACGCCCGCCTCGAGCGCGTCGACGAGGTCGAGGCCGCGGTTGAGGCGTGGACCGCGACGCGTACGCGCGAGGAGATCGCCGACCTGCTGCAAGCGGCGGGGATCGAGGGCGTGCCGGTGTACGACTTCGGCGACGTCCACGACGACCCGCAGATCGCCTACCGCGAGCACTTCGTCCCCCTCACCCACCCCTACATGGGCGACGGCCTGTACGAGCGCACCGGCACCCGGATCGGCGACACGGCCCACGGCTATGACCGACCGGGACCGACGTTGGGCGAGGACAACGACTGGGTGCTCGGCCAGTTGCTCGGCTTCTCGCCCGAGGAACGCAAGCGCCTCGAAGCCGACGGCGCCCTCGATTAGCTAACTGTCGGCGGGGTGATCTCGGCGAGCCGCGGGAGCGCGGCCTTCACCGCGCCTTCCGAGACGCCGCGGAACTTGGTCGACGCGCCCCGGTAGTTCTGGAGCTTCGCCGCCACGGCGGTGGTCCCCGAGACGGCGATCACCTGGTCGAACTTCGTCACGTAGGCCTCGTCGCCGAGACCCTGCACCCGGCTGCCGTCCTCGAACGGGATGTTCTGGAGCTCGGACCGCAGGTCGTCCGTCATCGGTTGCACGGTCAGCTCGAGCGAGATCCTCAGGTTGCGGTCCTTGAACTCCTTCTGGACCTTCTTCGTCCGGTAGGTGCACTCCTCGGCGCCGTTCGTCGCACTCGTCTTCGTGGTCGTCTTCACGACCTTGGCGCCGAGCAGGTCACTCGCCTCTTTGCGCGTGACGAGCTTGCAGACGTCGGTTTCGGTTTCGGTCTCGGCCGCCGCCGCCGACGCGGCGTCGAGGACGGCCAACGGCGCGGCAAGCAACGCTACGAGCAGGAGAAGGCGGGAACGCGTCATCAGAGGGTTCTAGCAGACCGCGGAGTAGTTTCCCTCGCATGGACCTGCGGTTTTCGCCCGACGACGATGCATTTCGGGCAGAAGCGCGCGAGTGGTTGACCGAGCAGCTCACCGGTGAATACGCGGTCGTGCGGGGGCGGGGCGGTCCCGGCGACGAGCACGCCTTGTTCGACGAGCGCCTCGCCTGGGAGCGCGCCCTCGGCGCCGCCCGCTGGACGTGTCTCTCGTTCCCGCACGAGTACGGCGGACGTGACGCGACGCTGCTCCAGCAAGTCATCTTCTACGAGGAGTACGCGCGCGCCGGCGGTCCGGGTCGGATCGGCATCGTCGGCGAGGGGCTGATCGGCCCGACGATCCTGCACTTCGGCACCGAGGAGCAGAAGCGCCGCTTCCTCCCGAGGATCGCGTCGGGCGAGGACGTGTGGTGCCAGGGGTACTCGGAGCCCGACGCCGGCTCCGACCTCGCCAACGTGCAGACGCGCGCCGAGCGCGACGACGACGAGTGGGTGATCACGGGGCAGAAGATCTGGACGTCGCTCGCGCACTGGGCCGACTGGTGCTTCGTGCTCTGCCGCACTGACCGCGAGGCTCCCCGTCACCGCGGGATCTCGTACCTGCTCGTCCCGATGCGCCAACCGGGGATCGAGATCCGTCCCATCGTCCAGTTGACGGGCACCTCCGAGTTCAACGAGGTGTTCTTCGACGGCGCCCGCACGCCGATCGACGACGTGGTCGGCGACGTGAACGGCGGCTGGAAGGTCGCGATGGGCACGCTGGCGTTCGAGCGCGGCGCGTCGACGTTGGGCCAGCAGCTCTCGTTCGAGAACGAGCTGGTCGAGATCACAGAGACCGCCAAGAAGACCGGGCGGTCGACCGATCCGGTGACCCGCCAGTGGATCGCGGGCGCGTGGATCGGGCTGCGGATCATGCGGTACAACGCGCTACGCAGCCTCACCTCGATGGCGAGCAGCGCGGTCACGCCCTTGACCGCGATCCACAAGCTCTACTGGGCGGGTTTCCACCGGCGGCTGGGCGAGCTGGCGGTCGACGTGCTCGGCGCC
>JBKOWN010000053.1:0-44559 GCA_046724435.1 Actinomycetota bacterium | reverse complement strand
TGGAACGGCAGCGCCGACGTCGTGATCATCGTGCCGAACAAGGACACGGCTTGTCCCGCCCAGAGGCGGCGAAAGTCGCGGGACACTCGGAGCGGCGTGGTGTCGACCAGCAACCTCATGGCAGATCGACGCTATCCGTCGACCTATAGGGCCGCGGCTCAGGGATTCTCGTCGAGCAGCCGGGCTCGGAGAGCGTCGAACGTCGCGATCTCGACGCCGGCATCGGCGAGGTACGACTCGATCGAGCCGTGGCGCTCGCGCAGCATGTCGAGAAACGCGAGCACTGTTGGTTCCCGAGCGAAGAAGGCCCATTCGGGCAACCGCCCGATCTCGGCGACCATCGCCGGATCGTTCTCCTCGGCCCACGCGAGTGCGGGCCGGATGGCCTGCTCGCTGAGGTGGTAGTCGGCGCCGATCAGCTCGTCGGGCACGCCAAGGCTTGACAGGAGGAGCGCGGCGACGATGCCGGTGCGGTCCTTGCCGGCGGCACAATGAAAGACGACCGCGTGCTCCCCGTGCGCGATCACTTGGAGCGCCGCCGCGATCGACGCGCGCCCGGTCGTGGCCATATCGATGTAGCCGACACCGGGCACCGGCTCTGGATCGTCGGGCTGGAGCGGCTTGAAATGAACAGAGCCCTCTTCGAGCATCGGCAAGTGGTGGAATGCCACAGCGTCGGCGTGCGCGAAGCGGCCGTGGCGGTCGACCTCCGCCGTGGCACGCAAGTCGATGACGGTCCGCAGACCCAACTTCTGCGCCGACTCGAGATCCGCGCCCCTCAGCCGGTGCAGCGAGTCCGATCGGTACACCGCGTTCCAGCGGACCTGTCGACCGTCGACCGTCTCGTAGCCGCCGAGGTCTCGGAAGTTGAAGCACGTCTCCAACCCGACGTGACGGTCACGGTCCGGCATGCGTCGATCGTAGAAGCGCGAGCCAATCGAACCGTTCGGATTCCCTCACCCGCGAGGTCCCGTCAGCCGGACGGCGGAACGCCCGCGATCCGTCTCGCGCTCTCCTCTCCTACCATGCCTCGCCGAGATGCGCCGCCTGGTCGTGCCCCTTGCTCTCGTCGCCCTCATCGGTCTGGATGCCGCGCCCGCGTCGGCCGGGCAGCCGGCGAACCCGTGGATGAAACGGCGCGTGCTGAACATTGCCCACCAGGGCGGCGAGGACGAGTTCCCCTCCAACACGCTGTACGCGTTCCGCAAGGCCATCCGCGCCCGCGCCGACATGCTCGAGCTGGATGTCGGCGTGACGAGCGACGATCAGGTCATCGTCATGCACGACACCAGCGTCGACCGCACGACGAACGGCACCGGCCTCGTCTCCGAGAAGACGCTGGCAGAGGTCCAGGCCCTCGACGCCGGCTACTGGTTCACGCCGGACGGGTCGAACCACTACACGCACGATCGCGAACCGAGCGGGTACCCGCTCCGCGGCGTCGCCACCGGCGAGCGCCGTCCGCCCAAGGGCTTCGAGGCGACCGATTTCCGCGTCCCGACGCTGCGATCCGTGCTGCAGGCCTTTCCGAAGACGCCCGTCAACATCGAGATCAAGGGGCGCACGAAGGAGGAGGAAACCTCCGAGTACGTCTACAACGCCGAAGTGCTCGCCCGGGAGCTCGCCGGCGTGAACCGTGACGACCTCATCGTGGTGTCGTTCCAGCAGCCGGCCGTCGACCGCTTCCATGAGCTGCAGCCCGCCATCGGTGTCGCGCCCGGCGTCACGGGCGTCGCCGGCTGGATCCTGAACAGCACCCCGCCGGCGGGAGGCACCGTCGCCTTCCAGCTCCCGATCACGTTTGATTTCGGCCACCAGCTCCTCGACGTCACGACGGCTGCGAACGTCTCGCGCACGCACGAGGGCGGGTACGCCGTGCACACCTGGTTCGGGAACGAGGATGTCGACGGCGCCCATAACTGGCGCAAGCTCGTCGACTGGTGCGTCGACGGGATCATGACCTCGCATCCGGTGCAGCTCGAGCACACCCTGAAGGCGCACCGCGCCCCGAAGAGGTGCACGCCGCGCTGAGCCCGAGACGCGCCGGTCAGCCTTGCTGCTCGGACCAGGCCTGCATCCGGCGGTCCATCTCGTCCCGGCCGACGTCCTCGATGTGGGTGCTGAGCATCCACTGGTGCCCGAACGGGTCACGCAACCGGCCGGCCCGGTCGCCGTAGAACTGGTCGGCGAGCGGGTAGATCACCTCGCACCCCGCCGCGACGGCCCGCTCCCAGAGCGTGTCGACGTCGGGCACGTTGAGCGACATGATCGCCGTGACCAGCCCACCCACGGTGCCCGGCGCCACACCGTTGCGGTCATCGCCCTCGTCGGTCAGGTAGAGGACGGAGTTGCCGATGTGGATCTCCGAATGCACGACAGTGCCGTCCGGACCCTTGTGGGGCTCTTCGCGCAGCGTCGCGCCGAACGCCTCCTGATAGAACGCGATCGCCGCCGTCGCGTCGTCGAATACGAGCCGCGTCACCACGGTGTTCAGACCCTCCGGAACGGGTTGGACGCCGTCGGCCATGGCTACGCCGGATCGGGGACGGGCTGCGGCGGCGGTGGGCCCGCGTAGTGCGCGCTGGGCCGGATGAGGCGATTGTCCGCGGACTGCTCGAGCACGTGAGCGGCCCAACCGATCACCCGGCTCGACGCGAACGTCGGTGTGAACATCTCGCGCGGCACACCACAGGTGTCCATGACGACGCCGGCGTAGAACTCGACGTTCGTGTAGAGCTGGCGGCCCGGTTTCATCTCCGCCAGAACCTCGATCGCCTTGCGCTCGATCGCCTTGGCGAGATCGACCTTGGGGCCGCCGAGGCGCTCGGCGATCCCACGGAGCATCGTCGAGCGGGGGTCATCGGTCTTGTAGACGCGGTGCCCGAACCCCATCAGGCGGTCGCCCCGCTCGACTGCGTCCCGCAGCCACGGCTCGGCCTTGTCCTCGGTGCCGATGGCGTCGAGCATCGCCAGCGCGCGGCTCGGCGCGCCGCCGTGCAGCGGCCCCGACAAGGCGCCGATCGCGCCCACCACCGCCGAGCCGAGGTCGGCCCCGGTCGACGTGATCACGCGCGCCGTGAACGTCGACGCGTTGAACCCGTGGTCGATCGTGGAGATGAGGTACTGCTCGACGGCCCGGGCGTACTCGGGCTTCGGGATCTCGCCTTGCATCATGTAGAGATAGTTGGCGGCATACGGCAGGTCGGGATGCGGGTCGATCGGCTCGAGCCCGTGCTTGAGCCGGTAGAGCGCGGTGAGCAGCGTGGGCACGACCGCGCACGTCTGGAGCGCCTGGGCGTGCAGCTCGGCGCGGCTGCCGTCGAGCCACGGCCGGTAGTCGAGATCGACCGCCATCATCGAGTAGGTGGTGCGCAGCATGTCGAGCGGTGGGGCGTCCGGACCGCCCAGCGTCGCCACCCGCGGTAGCAGCTCCCTGACCTCGACGGGGATCTCGCGGTGCGGCTTCACCTCTTGGATGAATGCGTCGCGCTGCCGGAGCGACGGGAGCTCGCCCTCGAACAGGAGGTACCAGACGTCCTCGAGCGTCCGCTTCTCCGCCAGCTCGATCGCGTTGTACTGCCGGTAGTGGTAGAAGCCTTCGAGCCCTCGGACGTCGCCGATCGTCGTGTCGGCGACGACCACGCCCTCGAGGCCTTTGGGGATCTCGGCGGCCGGGAGCTCCACCGGCTGCACCTGCGCGATGCGCATGAGGTCGCGCATCGATACGAGCCCGACGAGCTGTGTCCCGTCGACCACGGGGATGTGGCGGTACCCGTGCTCGGCCAGGCTCGCGAACGCCTCGGCGGCGGGGACGCCGGGTGCGACCGAGTCGGGGTTCGGCGTCATCCATTCCGACACGTGCGCCTGGTCGGTGTCGGCGCCGGCAGCGGCGATCCGGATCATGTCGCGCTCGGTCAGGATGCCGACAGGTTTCTCGTCCTGGACCACGACGACCGACCCGACGTGCCGCTCACGCATGCGTCCCGCCGCATCGGCGAGCGTCTCCGCGGGCGTGGCGGTGATCACAGGCGTGCTCATGAGCTCCGCGACCGTGGGAGCGTTGGAACCGTCCGTCATGAGCGACGTCCCTTCTCGGCGGCTGCCTGCGCGCGGAGTCTACGTCTCAGCTCTCCGGCGCCGGTGCGCCGTGACGCCCCGCGCCCGACGCGAACCGTGCTGCCCCTTCCAACGTCTCGCCCGACGCGATCGTCGCCGTGCCGCGCTCGAACTCGTTGGCCAGAGCATCGTCGAGCGTGAGCCCCCACTGCTCGTAGCTCGATCGCCGGTCGCTCCGCAGACAGAGCTGTGGAAGTCGCGCGAGCTCGTGCGCGAGCGCAACTGCGCCGTCGAGCGTCGCGCCCGTATCGGTAAGGCGGTTCGCGAGTCCCATGGCGAGTGCTTCGTCGCCCGACACGCCGCGCCCGGTGAGGATCATGTCGAGGGCGCGGCTGTGCCCGATGAGGCGGGGGAGCCGCACCGTACCGCCGTCGATGAGCGGGACACCCCAACGGCGGCAGTACACGCCGAAGACCGCGTCGCGGGCGGCGATGCGCAGGTCGCACCACAACGCCAGCTCGAGCCCGCCGGCGACGGCGTGGCCCTCGACGGCGGCGACGACCGGCTTGTCGAGCAGCATGCGGGTCGGCCCCATGGGCCCGTCGCCATCGGGAGTCGCCCGGTTGCCCCCGCCGGACGAGATGGCCTTGAGGTCCGCCCCGGCGCAGAACGCGCCACCAGCGCCGGTGAGAACGGCGACGGCGCGGTCGTCGTCGGCCGCGAAGGCGCGGAACGCGTCGGCCAGAGCCTCTGCCGTGGCGCGGTCGACAGCGTTGCGGACCTCCGGACGGTCGATGGTCACGACGACGACGGGACCGTCGTGATCGATACCTACCGTGCTCATGTTGGTTCCTCCCTTGCGTCACGGGTCGCGACGAGGTGCGCGGTCTCGTTGAGGCTGGCGACGGACCGTACGCCGGTCCGCGCCGCCGCGATGCGGCTGATCGACGTGTACTCGGGATGGAACCAGAGGTGTCGCTCCAAGCCGAGCAACTCGGCGAGGTAAACGTTGATGACTCCGCCATGGCAGACGGCGGCGACCGTCCCGCCCGGGAAGCGGCCGACGATCGCGTCGACGCAAGGGACGATGCGGGCCCGGAACTGTTCGGGCGGTTCGCCGCCGAGCTCGTCCCAGCGTCCTTCGATCATCGCCGTCCAATGATGGTCGCGCGTCTCGCGGAGCTCCTCGACCGGGATGTAGAAGTCGGACTGAGCGTCGTACTCCATCAGGTCATCAACGACTTCGACGTCGAGGCCGAGCGCGCGCCCCACCGGTTCCGCCGTCTCACGCGCCCGGCGCAACGGGCTCGACAGCACCGCGTCGACAGGATCGGACGCAAGCCAGGCGGCAAGGCGATCGGCCTGTGCTCGGCCGCGGTCGGTCAGCTCCGGATCCGCGGGCCCGGCGGCCGAGCCCGGGCCGATACGCACGGGTTCGGCGTGCCGAATGAGCAGCAGGTCCACGGCTACCCCGCGAGCGCGAAGCCGAGTACGGACTCGAGCTCGGCGAGCGCGGCGTCGGGATCGTCGACCTTGATCGTCGTCATGCCGAGCTCGCGGGCTGGCTTGAGGTTGGCGCCGAGGTCGTCGAGGAACACAGCCGCGTTGAGTGGTACGTCGAGCCGCTCGCACACGACGCGGTAGATGCGCGGATCGGGCTTGCGCAGCCCCTCGACGCTGGACTCGACGACGACGTCGAACCAGTCGGCGATCGGGCGGTCGCGGTTGTCCCTCGCCGCATCGTCCGTCCAGTTGTTCGTGAGCGCGGCCGTCTTCACGCCGTGGTCCCGGATGGCGCCGATGGCCGTCACCATCGCCGCCCGCGGCGCGAGGCCGGCGCCGACGGCCTGCATCAGGTCGCGTGAGTCGACCGTCCCGCCGTGCGCCGCGCACTCGGCGTCGAACGCGTCGCAGAACTCCTCGAGGGTGAGCTCGCCGCGTTCGAGTCGTCCCCATGCCCCGTGCTCGGGGTCGGCGAGAACGACCTCGCTGATGAAGCGGTGGGGGAGGCCGTGCTCGCGCTCATAGGCGCGGAACACGTCGAGCGGCGAGGGGAAGACGACGCCCCCGAGATCGAAGACGACCGCCTCGACGTCACTCACGGGTCGATCAGCACGCCTGGATTCAGCGTGGCGTGCGGGTCGAGCGTGGCCTTGGCCGATCGCAGCGCGTCGGCGAACAGCGGCGGGCGCTGGCGGTCGTACCAGGGCCGGTGGTCGCGGCCCACGGCGTGGTGGTGCGTGATCGTGGCACCGTGGCGCACGAGCGCGTCGGATGCGGCGTCCTTGATCACCGCCCACTGCTCGAGCTGCGCGCCGGGACGCCCGGGCGCGATCACGGTGAAGTACGGCGCCGGGCCGTCCGGGTAGACGTGCGTGAACCGGCACGTCACCACTCCGTTCGGCGCACCGATCTCGGCGAGTGCGCCGCGCACGGAATCCATCACGTCGCCGTACAGCGCGTCGAGGCGGTCCCAGGTCGTGGCGGTCTCGAACGTCTCGTTCACCATGCCCATGGCGACGAGCGCGTCCCGCGTGTACGGGGCCCGGAGAAACGCATTCCGCCACGCGCCCGCCGAGCCCTCACGCGGCGCGTCGTCGGTGCGGGTGCGGAGCGCGTCGTCGGGTACGTCGCCGCCGTGGTCGCGAGCGAGCTCGGCGGCGCGCGCGATCCAGGCGTCGAGCGGGTGGTCCGCCGATTCGAACGCGATGAGGAGCAGATGCGCCGAGCCGTCGTCGGTGCCCGTGACCATCGCCTCGGTGGCGTCGAGCAGCCGGCAGTTCGACGGATGCAGGCCGCTCTGCGCGAGGGCTCGCGTGGCCCGCACTCCTTGCTCGAAGCTCGAGAACCGGGCCGTCGCCGAGGCGCGGAACCGGGGCCGGTCCTGGAGCCGCATCCACGCCTCGGTGATCACCCCGAGGGTGCCCTCGGAGCCGAGAAACAGGCGATCGGGCGACGGACCTGCACCCGACCCCGGTAACCGCCGTGACTCGACCACGCCACGCGGCGTCACGACGCGGAGAGACTCCACGAAGTCGTCGATGTGCGTGTACAGCGTCGCGTAGTGGCCGCCGGAGCGTGTCGCGATCCAGCCGCCGAGGGTCGAGAATTCGAACGACTGCGGGAAGTGACGCAGCGTCAAACCGTGGAGACGGAGCTGGTCCTCGAGCGCGGGGCCGTAGACGCCCGCCTGGATGCGCGCCGCCCTCGACACTCGGTCGATCTCGAGCACCTGGTCGAGGTGGCGCAGGTCGACACTGATCGCGCCGGTGTACATGTCGCCCACGTCGCACTCCACGCCGCCGACGACGGACGACCCACCGCCGTAGGGGATGGCGGCTGCGCCCGACTCCGCGCACCAATCCAGGACGTCGGCCACGTCCGCCTCGGTGCGTGGGGCGACGACGACGTCGGGTGGGTGGGCGAACTCGCGGCGGAAGGCGCGCACGACGTCGCGGAAGGACTTGCCGTACGTATGCCCGGCCCGTTCGGCCGGATCCGTCGTGCAGAGCGACGCCAGTGAAGCGGGGGGCTCGAGCCGGGGGTCGGGCAGCTCAAGCTCGTCGACCGTGGGCGGGTCGACGACGGCGAGGTCGTCGAGGTCGAACATCCCGGCCAGGGTCTTGGCCATCTGCTCCTGCTGGTCCCGGGTCGGGCCCTCGCCCTCGTACCCCCAGCCCCAGAACTTGCGTACCTTGGTCGGGTCGCCCACGGGGCGAGGCTAACTGCAAGGCGCGGATGCAACGGAGGTGCCGTTCTGATGGAAACACGAGTCGACGAGGTTGCCGACGGGATCTACCGCCTGTCGACGTTTGTGCCCGAGGTCGCCGCGCCTGCCGGGTTCACGTTCAACCAGTTCGTCGTCAAGGCCGACGAGCCGTTGCTGTTCCACTGTGGTCCCCGTCAGATGTTCCCGCTTGTCTCGGAGGCAGCCGCGCGGGTCGTGCCCCTCGACCAGTTCCGCTGGATCACCTTCGGGCACGTCGAGTCGGACGAGTGCGGATCGATGAACGACTGGCTCGCGGTTGCGCCGCGCGCCGAGGTCGCCCACGGCGAGATCGGCTGCCTGGTCTCGCTCAACGACATGGCCGACCGTCCGCCGCGTGTGCTCGCGGACGGCGAGGTGCTCGATCTCGGCGGCAAGCGCGTGCGCCACATCGACACGCCGCACGTGCCTCACAACTGGGAGGCGCGTGTGCTGTACGAGGAGGCGACGAACACGCTGCTGAGCGGCGACATCGGTGAGCACGTCGGGAACGGGCCGCCCGTGACGGAGGGCGACGTCGTCGGGCCGGCGGCGGAGGGCGAGGAGATGTTCCTCGCGTCCAGCTTGACCCCCGCCCTGGCTCCGACGATCCGCAAGCTCGCCGAGCTGCAACCGTCGACCCTTGCGATCATGCACGGGTCGTCGTTCTCGGGCGACGGATCAGCGACGCTGAACGCACTGGCCGATTACTACGCCGACCGGGTCGCAACTGCGAGCGTCTAGCGCTACAAGGACGCGACGAGCTTCGGCGTGACCTCGGCGAGGGATGGCACGACTACCACCGCCGACGCGAGCACATCGGCGTCCGGCCGGAACTGGCGATTCGGCACGGCGATGGTGCGCATGCCGGCCGCGACGGCCGACTTGATGCCATTCGTCGAGTCCTCGACGGCGACGCACGCCGTGGGGTCGACGTCGAGGTCGCGGGCGACGGCGAGGTAGACGTCGGGGGCCGGCTTGCCGTGCTCGACCTCCTCGGACGACACGACGGCGGTGAAGCACTCCGTCAGGCCGCTCCGGTCGAGGACCAGCTCGATGATCGGACGGTTCGATGACGACGCCACGCCCAGCGGCCACCGACCGGCGAGCTCGCGCACCGTCTCGACCGCGTGCGGAAGAAGCGGGAGGTGCTCCTGGTAGGCCGAGGCCACCCTGCGCACGACGTCGTCGTTGATCTCGTCCGGGGCCATGGGCACGCCCAAGCGGTCGTGCATGTAGCTCGACCACTCCTTCGAGCTCATGCCCATCATGTCTTTGGTCGCGTCGTCGTTCCAAGTGCCCCCCCGCTCGCGTACGAGCTCCTCGCGCGCGGCGTCCCACACCTGTTCGGACTCGATCAGCACGCCGTCGAGATCGAAGACGACCGCCGCCGGACCCGCCATCGGGCGACCCTAGCTTCGGGCGTGACAGCATGACCCCGTGCTCACCGACGACGTCGAGGCCATCCACGCGCTGATCCACGAATACGCGGAGCTGATCGATCTCGGGCGGCTGGATGCCGTGGCGGCGCTCTTCACGCACGGCACGTGGAGCTCGCCCGGGCGCGGCGCGCCGTTGCGGGGTGCCGAGCAGGTCAGGCGGGCCTATGACGGCGTCATGCTCTACGACGGCATCCCGAGCACGAAGCACGTCATCAGCAACGTCACGATCGAGGTCGCCGACGACGGGACCACCGCGAACGCGCGTTCGTACTTCACCGTGATGCAGGGGCGGCCCGACTTCGCACTTCAGCCCGTCATCGCGGGTCGGTATCACGACCGGTTCGAGCGAGTCGACGACTCGTGGCGGTTTGCCGACCGCCAGATCATCCCCGACCTGATCGGCGACCTGAGTCACCACCTGCGCGACACCGCGGGGCTCGACTGACTCATGCACACCTGGACGCCGCGCATCGCCGAGGTGAGCAGGCGACTCCGCTCCCGGGCCGACGCCATCCTGGGCGCGGTCTGGTTCGTGCCCCAGAACGACCTGCCGGCCCTCGCCGCCCGCGCCGCGTGTATGGGCCGAGTGCCGGGACCGGTGGCAGCGGCCCTGTTCGCGCCCCAGCATCCCGATCGCGTCAGCGCGGCTGTCGACGAGGCGTGGCGCGACCACGACCCCGGTACCCTGCTCGAGGTTCGCCTCGTCGGCGCCACCTCCTACCTCGCCGAAGCGCTCGGCGACGACCCGCCCGGGGTGGAGCGCGCCGTCGCGATCCTGCGCCCGGTGGTCGTGGGCGCGTCCACCGCCGGTCATCCCGTCTACGCCGGCCTGCGTTCGCTGCCGTGGCCCGCAACGCCGCTCGGTGAGCTGTGGCGGGCGTGCGACATGATCCGCGAACGCCGGGGCGGGTCGCATCTCAACGCGTGGACGGGGGCGGGGCTGCAGGCGGTCGAGCTCCAGCTGCTCACCGAGCGCTGGCGCACGACCACGAACCCGGGCTCGACCACCGCCCACCAGATGGGCTACTCGGCCGACGAGATCGCCGCCGCCCTCGCCGCGCTCGAATCACGCGGCCTGGTCGACGGCGGTGGCGCGCTCACCGCCGACGGTCGCGAGTACCGGGAAGGCATCGAGCGCGCCACCGACGTGCAGGAATCCGATGTTGTCGAGGCGTTGGGCGACGACGTCGACGAGCTCTTCGAGCTCATGGCGCCATGGGCGCGCGCAGTCGTCGCCGCGGCAGGCAGAATCAGGTCATGACCGACTCTGCGCCGAACGATCAGGACCTCGTGGACCGACTCGAGGAGGTCTGGGCATCGATCGACTCGATGTGCGCCAACCTCACCGAGGAACAGTGGAAGACGCCCACCGACCTGCCGGGCTGGAGCGTGCAGGACAACGTGGTGCACATCTCCGCCATCGAGTCGAGCATCCTCGGACGGCCCGCGCCCGAGCACACGCCGCCCGACTACGACCACGTGAAGAACGAAGTCGGGCAGCGCAACGAGATTTGGATCGACTCGCGACGCTCGTGGTCCGGCGCGGATGTGCTCGACGAGTTCCGCGAGGTCACGAGCACGCGGCTCGCCCAGTTGCGCGAATTCACGGACACCGAGTTCGATGCCGAGTCGTGGACCCCAGCCGGTCCCGGCACCGTCCGCGAACTGCTGCCGTTCCGCATCTTCGACTCGTGGGCGCACGAGCAGGACATCCGGCGCGCCGTCGACCAACCGTGCGATCTCGAAAGCCCCGTCGCCGATCTCGCGTTCGAACGCGTTCTCAGCGCGCTGCCTTACGTCGTCGGGAAGAAGGTGGGTCCGCCTGACGGCACGACGGTCGTGTTCGCCGTGTCAGGCCCTCGTGCGGCAACGATCGCCATCGG
Organism: Actinomycetota bacterium; assembly: GCA_046724435.1. GTDB lineage: Bacteria > Actinomycetota > Acidimicrobiia > IMCC26256 > JACDBD01 > JALZAA01. The sequence continues at coordinate 33,433 of JBKOWN010000053.1, read as the reverse complement.
GGTTGAAGGTGGCCGGGCCAAGCCGCTGTCGTCGCAACCGGAGACGCCGACCGTGACGCTCGCGATGGACGCCCAGACACTGGCGTGCCTGGGCCTCGGCCGTTGGGACCCGTCGACGTCCCTGGGCGCCGGTCAGGTGACGATCGCGGGCGACGACGAGCTCGGCCGCGCCATCGTCGGCCAGATGAACTTCATGTTCTAGTTCTCGTCTCGGCACTCAGCCGGCCAGCCGGGCGTCCAGGCGGATGTCCACGCCTGCCAACGCTTGCGAGACGGGGCAGTTCGCCTTCGCCGTCTCGGCCTGCTCCTGGAACGCGTCGTCGTCGATGCCAGGGACGTGGGCCGTCGTGGTCAGGTCGATGCGCGAGATGCGGAAGCCACTGTCGGCCCGCTCGAGGTGGACTCGCGCGGTCGTGTCGACCGAGTTCGGCGCATGGCCGGCGCGCTCCAGACCGGCCGACAGCGCCATGGAGAAGCACCCCGCATGGGCGGCGCCGATCAGCTCCTCGGGGTTCGTCCCCGTGCCCTCCTCGAAGCGGGACGAGAACGAGTACTGACCCTCGAACGCGCCGCTCCCGAGACGCATGGTTCCCTGCCCGTGCTGGAGCCCGCCTTCCCAACGTGCCGTCGCAGTGCGTTCGGGCATTCGCTTTCCTCCTGGTTCAGAGCGCGAGCTCGGCCATGAGCCGGAGCGCTTCCGGCTGCTGGCCGAGCACGATCATCGTGGTAACACCGGCGTCGCGCCACGCGTCGAGCCGCTCGACGATGCGTTCCCTGGGACCGACGAGCGCGATCTCGTCGACGAGCTCGTCGGGCACCGCCGCTGCAGCTTCTTGCTTCTTGCCGTCCAGGTAGAGGTCCTGGATCTCCTTGGCCGCCGCTTCGTATCCGAAACGGCACGCCAGGTCGTTGTAGAAGTTCCGGCCGCGGGCACCCATCCCGCCGACGTACAGCGCCGTCACGGGCTTCACGAACCCGCGCAGCGCGTCGACGTCGTCGCCGACGAGCACGGTGACGCTCGGCGCGATGTCGAAGGAGGCGCGCGACTTCGCGCCAGCTGCCTTGGCGAAGCCGGCGTCGAGGGCGGCGCCGTACGTCTCGGCGAGCCGGTAGGGGGAGAAGAAGATCGGGAGCCACCCGTCGGCGATCTCGGCGGCGAGCTCGACGTTCTTCGGACCGATAGCCGCGATGTAGATGGGCAGGTCGGCGCGCGGGCGACCGATGATCTTGAGCGGCTTACCGAGCCCGGTCGCGCCCGGTCCCGCGTACGGGATCTCGTAGTGCTCGCCGTGGTGTTCGAGCGGTTCTTCGCGGCGCAGGATCGTGCGCACGATGTCGACGTACTCCCGGGTCTTCGTCAGCGGCTTGCCGTACGGCTGGCCGTGCCAACCCTCGACGACCTGCGGGCCCGACAACCCCAATCCGAGCAGGAACCGTCCGCCGCTCATCAGGTCGAGCGTCGCGGCCGTCATGGCCGTCATCGCAGGCGTGCGCGCGGGCATCTGCATGATCGCCGAGCCGCCACGGATCCGCTCGGTGTGCGCCAGCAGCCACGTGAGTGGCGTGATGCAATCGGTGCCGTACGCCTCCGCGGTCCACACGGAGTCGTACCCGAGCCGCTCCGCTTCCTGAGCCTGCGCGACCGCGTTGCCGAGACCGGCGCCCCAGTCCTGATAGCCGAAGTTCATCCCGAGCCGCATGGCACCATGCATCGTGACACACGGCGATTGGCGAAGGGACTGCGCCCGGTGAGCAGACAAGCGACTCGGTTGGCCGCAACTCCTGCGCTTTACGGGCTGAGCGCGTACACGGCCATCGTCTCGCAGTCGCCGCAACCGTCGGGCGCCTTCGCCTCGCCGACGAACTGGAACCGCACCTTCTCGGCGACGCGTCGCGACGCCGCGTTGCGAACATCGGCTTGGAGCAACAGCCGGAAGCCCAGCCGGTGGCACGCCCAGTCGACCACCAGACGCAGCGCCCGCGTGGCGACGCCACGGCCCCGCGCCTCCCGGTCGAGCCAGTAGCCGACCTCGGGGCCGTCGTCCTCGCCCGCGAAACGGTGGACGCCGATCGCGCCGAGCAGCTGGCCCGTCTCCGCATCCACGATCACGAATGGCGCGTCGGTGCCCTGCTCCCACATACGCGCCGAGCGCTCGACGAACTCCGTCGCGTGGGCGCGGGTGTACGGCGACGGGACGCGCGTCCAGCGCGGGATCTCCGGGTCCTGGCACGCCTCGGTGATCGCGTCGACGTCGCCGGGCGCCGGGGGTCGCAGCACGATCTCGTCATCGCGGAGGCGGGGGACTGTCAGCGCCACCCGGCCAGGGTGGCAGAGCACGGCCCGCGTCGGGCTCCGGATTACCGCCGCCCCCTAGGGTGTTGGGTGCGGGCAGAGCCGAAACCAGCCGACCGCGGAGGGACCCGTGTCGTTGATCACGAACGTCGTGCGCGGGAGCGACGCCGAGCGCCTGCTGCTCCTGGTCCACGGGTTCGGCGCGGACGAGCGCGACCTCGGCGGACTGCTCCCGTACCTCGATCCGGACGGTCGGTTCGTGACCGTTCTTCCCCGCGGTTCCTTCGCGGTGCCGGGGATGCCCGGGTTCGCCTGGTACGACTTCGGGCTTCCTGCCCCCGAGGTCGCCGCCGCGTTCGCGTCGGCGCTCGACGAGCTGGACGACCTGCTCGACGAGGCCGCGGCCGAGCACGGCATGTCTCGCAGTGAGGCGATCGTGGGCGGGTTCTCGCAGGGCGCCGGCCTCACACTCGCGCTGGCGTTCCGCGCCACCGATCGTCCGCACCCGCTCGGCGCCCTCGCCCTGAGCCCCGCCCTCCCGCAGGCGTCGCTCGACGAGACCCAGCCGGACTGGGACGCCGCCACGAAGATCCCCGTGCTCCTCCAGCACGGCACGCACGACCCGCTCGTGCCTGTGGCGCGCTCACGCGCGCTGGCCCACGAGCTCGAGGAGCACGGCGTGCCGCTCGTGTACACGGAGTACCCGATGGAGCACCAGGTCGCGATGGAGAGCGTGCAACAGGCGCGGTCGTGGCTCGACGCCGTCGTCGCCGGGGAGCGGCCGTCCGAGCCGATCCCGGAGCCGCCACCGGAAGGGCCGGTGAAGGCCGTGACGACGGCGACGTTCGAGAACGAGGTCCTGCGCAGCGACCTGCCGGTGATTGTCGACTTCTGGGCGCCCTGGTGCGGTCCGTGCCGGCAGGTGTCGCCGATCGTCGAGCAGATCGCGGCGATGCGCGAGGGCGCGTACAAGGTCGTCAAGATCAACATCGACGACGAGCCGGCGATCGCGCAGCAGTTCCAGGTCCAGAGCATCCCGCTCATCGGGCTGTTCCGGAACGGACGGCTCGAGCGCCAGTCGCTGGGCGCCAAGCCCCGGCCGCAGATCGAGGCCGAGCTCGGGATGCTCGTGATCCCGTGACGTTGGGTCGATCGCGTGCCGTATAGGGGAGGCGACTGACCCAACGAGTGGTCAGCGCACCGTGACGTGACCGGCGGTGCCGGCCACGCACCGACCGACCACCGCCGCCGCGAGCGCGTCACGCCGACCGAGCTGGTCGACGAGATCGCCCGTCCGATCGGACGCGACGGCGATCAGCAAGCCACCCGACGTCTGGGCGTCGGCGAGCAGCAGCTGCTCGGCCTCAGGGAGTGGGCCCCAATCGGTCGTGTCGCTCACGAAAGCGTGGTTGCGCTGCGTACCGCCGGCGACCATCCCCTCGGCGACGAGCTCGGGCACCCCGTCGATGACCGGCACCGCGGCGGCATCGACCTCGCCCCCCACACCCGAGGCCGCAACGAGCTCGCGCGCGTGCCCGAGGAGACCGAAGCCGGTGACGTCCGTGGCCGCATGCACCGCGTCGCAGAGGTCGAGCGCGGCGTCGCGGGCGCCCGCGTTCAGCGTCGTCATCACGCGCACCGCTTCGGCGACGAGCTCGGGTGTTGCGGCGTCCCGCTTCACGGCCGTCGAGATCACCCCGAGCCCGATCGGTTTGGTGAGCACGAGGTCGTCGCCGACCTGGGCGCCGGAATTGGTGAGGACACCGTCGGGATGCACGGTGCCGACGACCGCGAGCCCGTACTTCGGCTCGGCGTCGTCGATCGAGTGTCCGCCGCCGACGAGTGCACCGGCGGCGCGCACGACATCGGCCCCGCCGTCGAGGACCCGCGCGAGCAGCTCGAACGGCAGGCTGTCACGTGGCCACGCCACCAGGTTCAACGCCAGGAGCGGCGTGCCACCCATCGCGTACACGTCGGAGAGCGCGTTCGTGGCCGCAATGCGGCCCCAGTCGTACGGGTCGTCGACGATCGGGGTAAAGAAGTCTGTCGTGACGACAACCGCGAGGTCGTCGCGCAGCCGGTACACGGCGGCGTCGTCGGCGGTCTCGAGCCCGACGAGCAGGTTCGGCTCTGCCGAAGCGTCGATTCCGCGCACCAGGTCCAGCACCGTCCGGAGATCGTCCGGCGACAACTTGCAGGCGCAGCCCGCGCCGTGGGAGAAGCGCGTCAGTCGGACAGGCTCGGTAGCAGTCACCGCACTGATCCTACGGCCGCCGGTCACGCCGCCGACCTAAGCTTTTCCGCAGACTGGGCACGAAAGGGTCGATCGTTTTGCCGAACTCCGACGAGTGGTGCCGCGAAGTCGACGAAGCGCTCTTCGGCGACGTCGATGCTCTGCCCCAGCCGGATCAGCCCGCCTCGGTCGAATTCCCCCCAGCAACCGAAGCTGAGGCCGAGCCCCGCGCCGTCGCCGTCGACGAGGTCGACGCTGCGCTCTTCGGCACGACGACAGCGGAACCAGTCGCGCCGCTGCCGCTCGTCGACGAGCTCGATGACGAGACGATCATCGCCGAGCCCGCCGACGTCGACGACGCGCCGGAAACGAGCGGCCCGGGACGCGGCCGGCGAGCATGGGTGGTGGCCGGGTTCACCGCGCTGGCCGTCGTCATCGCGGCTTCGGCGGGTGCCGTGATCGCCGGCCGCTCGGAGGACCCTGGCCCCGGCAAGAAGACCGTCTCGGACCGCACTTCCCCGAGCACGACAACGACGACGACTCCACCTACGACGGCACCCCCGCCTCCGCCCCCGTCCGCGCCTGCGGCCTCGGCTCAGCCGCCGGCCCCGACCGCGCCGCGCACGCCGACGACCTCGCGTCGAACGGTCCCGGCACCAACCGACCCGGTGCCGCCGGAACCTACGACGCCCTCGCCGGACCCGCCGACGACGTCACCGCCGCCGTCGCCGACGACGTCACCGCCGCCGCCGTCTTCGTCGTCGATCCTCGGCCCGTAGCCGCGAGGGGATCTAGCTGGGGCGAACCGCGTCGACGACGCCGCTGGTTCCGCCGACGAACCGCACCGCGTTGGGGTTGTTGCTGTAGCTCGTGGCGTGCACGTAGCCGCCGCCCACCCATATCCCGACGTGCGCGCTCCAACTGCTCGTCGTGATGAGGTCACCGGGCTGCAGCGAGCCCAGGTCGACGTGCGGATACGCGGAACCCTGCCCGCCCGAGACCGTCGGGATGCTGAGGCCGCCTGCCCGCCAGGAGCTCGTCGTCAGGCCCGAGCAGTCGAAGCAGTCGGGCCCGAAACGCGCGCCGGTGTTGCAGTAGGGCTTGCCCACCTGCGCCTGTGCGAAGGCGGCCGCCGCGCCCCCGCCGCCATTCCCGATGGGCGGAGGCGCACCCCTCGTCACCGACGACGAGATCGACGACGCGGCCCGGGATGCGGTCTGGCTCCGCAGCTCGGCCTCGATGTCGCCCTTGACCTGGTCGAGCAGCTTCTGCTGGTCCGAAGCGGCCGACTCGGCGTCCGCCTTGGCGGCGGCGAGTCCATCGCGCTCGGACGCCGCGTCGGCGCGAGCCTTGTCGAGCTCGGTCCGCTGCGCGGTGAGCTCCTGGACGAGGGACTGGTCGTTGCTGTTCGCCACGTCGGTGTACTTCGAGCGGGTAGTGAGGTCCTGCGCGTCCTGGGCGTTGAGCGCATCGAACGGCCCGGCCGCGCCGGCCCGCTTGTAGATCGACGCCGCTCGCCCGTTGATCATCGACTTGGTGTGGGTGATCTCGTCCTGGGCGACCTTGATGCGCGTCTCGGCCTCGTCGACCTTCGCCTGCGCGGCTTGCAGCTGTTCCCCGAGGTTCTGAACCTTCTGGTTGGCGGTGTCCAGATCCTTCTCGAGCTGGGCGGCCTTCGCCCGGATGTCGGTGGTGGGTTGGCCGGTGGCATATCCGGGAAGTAAGAGCGTGAGCGCCAGGCCGAAAATGAGCGCCGCCAGGATCCGGGTAGGCCGGATTTTCATACGGAGATCTCCTTGGCTGTATCCGCCATGCAGCCGGGATCGAGCGTTGTTTTTCGAGACCGGTTCGTAAAACAACGAACCCGCCGCCGCCGATCGCTCAGGACGTGCGGGATCGGGGCACCCTAGACCGATGCCAAAAGCCGATGCCACCCCGCGCGAACAGGCTGGTCAGAGGGGATTCGCGGAGTTCAGACCGAATTTGGTGAAGCGCCGATCAGGCCGGCCAGCCGGGCGCGGCGGGAGGGTCGCCCGCCCCCGTCACCTCGGGCACGGTCCACGCCATCGCCTTGCCGACTTCGCGCGCGACGCGCTGCCACTCGCGCGGGTCCCATCCTTTTGCCGCGGCCACGAGCGTCGTGTCCTGACGAAGGTGCACGAACGCGGGCAGACGTTCGAGGCCGAGACTCTCGATGAGCGTCCGGTCCGGGTCGACGAACACGAGCGCCTCGTCGGCGGCGTCGGCGAGCACACGGCGCGCGACCTCGGGCGGACCGGGGACGCAGTAAGCCGTCCGGCAGTCGGCGTCTCGGAACGTGCGGAAGATCCGCCGCGCGACGGGCAACCACGCGGACGCCTCGGGTCGCGCCGGCAGGATCACGAGCGTCAGGTGGAACATCGTCGTCCAGTCGTCGAGCGTCCTCGTGATGCCCTTCAGGCTCGTGAGCTTGAGCGACGGGTCGGGGTTCTTCGCCACGATCGAAAGGTATAGCGCGGCGATAGTGTGCACGCGGCGGGCGGCGGCCTTGCTGACCGTCGCCGCAGAGCCGGAGCTTGCGACGGCGACAAGGAGGTCGAATGGCCGGCCGGCGCGACGCCATCAAGATGAGCGACGAGGAGATCGACGCGTTCCTCGAAGCCGGGCGTGACCTCCAGGTCGCGTCGATCAACGCCGACGGCACGCCGCACCTCGTGACGATGTGGTACGCGATGCAGGACGGCGAGATCGCGTTCTGGACGTACGGCAAGTCGCAGAAGATCATGAACCTGCGACGTGATCCGCGCCTGTCGGTGCTCGTAGCGACAGGCGAGGTGTACGACCAGCTCAAGGGCGTATCGATTCAGGGACAGGCCGAGATCGTCGACGACCCGGACGCGGTGTTGCGTTACGGAGAAGCCGTCTACGAGCGCTACTGGGGTCCGCTGGACGACACCGTTCGCGACGGAGTGCGGGCCATGGGGGCCAAGCGCGTCGTGATCGTCGTGAAGCCGGAGAAGATCCTGAGCTGGGACCACAGCAAGTTGGGGGGTGCGTACTGATGGGCGAGATGGTCACGTTCGCGAGCAACGGCGGTGAGGCGAAGGGCTACCTGGCGCTGCCGGATGGAGGGAGCGGTCCCGGCATCGTCGTGATCGAAGAGTGGTGGGGGCTCAACCAGCAGATCAAGGAGGTGTGCGACCGGTACGCCGGCGAGGGGTTCGCCGCGCTCGCGCCCGATCTGTACGGCAGAGAGGTTCCTCTCGACGAGCCCGACGAAGCCGCGCAGATGATGATGGCGCTGAACATCGAGCAGGCGGCGAAGGACCTGGCCGGCGCGGTCGACTACCTGCGCGGTCACGACGCCGTAACCGGCAGCGGCATCGGAGTGATCGGCTTCTGTGCCGGCGGCGGCCTGGCGCTGTGGCTCGCCACGCTCCGGCCCGACGTGGTGAAAGCAGTCGTGCCGTATTACGGGATCGTCCCGTGGCCGGCCGTGCAGCCCGACTACTCGAAGCTGCAAGCCGCGGTGCAGGGCCACTACGCCGAGAACGACGACTTCGCTGACCCGGAAACGGTACGCAAGCTCGAGGAGGAGCTGAAGGGGCTCGGGAAAGAGGTCGAGTTCTACACGTACCCCGGCGCGACCCACGCCTTCGCGAACGACCACCGTCCCGAGGTCTTCCACGAGGAGCACTCACGAATGGCATGGGAGCGCACCATCGCGTTCTTCCACCGACACCTCGGCGGTTAGCCGAACCCGATGGCCTTGAGCATGCTCGGCGGCATCTCGTCGCGGCCGTCGGCGAGCAACGCGGCGCGCTCGACGTTGATGGCGTCGCGTTCACGCTCGAGCCAGTCGTCCCACGGCCCGGGCGGGATCGCACTCGGATCGCCCCGGGCGTCGACGCAGGCTCGCAGGTAGGCCTGGAGCTCGCGCACCTCGCGTTCGCCGCCCACCGGGCCGTGGCCGGGGACGATCGTGTCGGCGAGGTCGACGACCGCCTCGAGCATGTCGGCCCACCTGGCCGGGTCACCCTGGAAGGCGAGCGGCGTCACACCGAAGAAGCACAGGTCGCCGGGGAAGCAGACGTCGGCGTCGGCGACGAGGACGATGACATCGCCCTCGGTGTGGCCGCTCGCCGGTAGTACCTCGACTCGCGGCGTCAGCGACGCGGCCCCGTCGATCAGGTGCGTCGCCGGACGCGTCCCGAGCTCGGCGAGATCGTCGAACTCCTCTTCGAACGCGCTCATGAACGCCTTGTAGGCGTCGATGGGCATGTGTTGGTCGAGCACCGCGCTGGTCTGGACGGACGCGTACACGCCCGCGTGCGGGAACGCCTTCGTGCCGCCGACGTGGTCGATGTGGCCGTGCGTCAACACGATCCGCCGCATCGGCAGCTCGAGCGCTTTCACCGCCTCGGCGAACGGCTCCCACTGCGAGCGCACCATCATCGTGTCGACGATCGTCACGCCGTCGTCGTCGACGATCACGCCGGCGTTGCTCACGCCCGACTCGCCGCCGGGCTGGAGCCAGACGTACACGCCGTCCGCGAGCTCGTGCAGGGTGAGAACCGGAGCGGATTGCGCCACGCGTCGAGCGTATAGCTACGCTCGGCCGCGGCGTCCGGCGGCTTTGCCGACCGGCGCCCGCGGTGGTGGCGGCTTGGCTGACCGCCACCGCAAAGCCCGAGCTTGCGAGGGCGACAAAGAGAACCCGAGCCGGAGCCTGCGACGGCGACAGGAGGAATTGATGTCCGAGCGTTCGCGCAACCTGCCCCGCCGTTCCTGCCTGTCCGTGCCCGGCTCCAGCGAGAAGATGCTGGGCAAGGCGCCCAACCTCGGCGCCGACATGGTCTTCCTCGACCTCGAGGACGCCGTCGCGCCCCTCGAGAAGGACGCCGCCCGCGACAAGGTCGTGAAGGCCATCAACGACCTCGACTGGGGCGACGTCGTGCTCTGCGTGCGCGTCAACGCGTGGGACACGAAGTGGACGTACCGCGACGTCATCCATGTGGTCGAGAACTCGTCTGAACGGCTCGACGAGATCATGCTGCCCAAGGTGCAGTCCGCCGCAGACGTGCACGCGCTCGACATGCTCCTCACCCAGATCGAGGAGACCACCGGACGGAAGAGCCGCGTCGGCATCGAGCCGCAGATCGAGACGGCGCGGGGCCTCATCAACGTCGAGGAGATCTGCGCCGCATCCGACCGGCTGGAGACCATCGTCTTCGGGCCCGCCGACTTCGCGGCGTCAACCGAGATGCCCGTCCTCACCGGCGGCGTGCAGATCCCCGAGTACCCGGGCGACCACTTCCATTACGTGTTCTCCAAGATCCTCATGGCCGGCCGGGCCAACGGTCTCCAGGTGATCGACGGCCCGTACCTCAAGATTCGCGAGCTCGACGCGCTGCGCGACTACTCCATGCGCACGCGCATCCTCGGCTACGACGGCAAGTGGGCGCTGCACCCCGATCAGGTGAAGGTGATCAACGAGGTGTTCACGCCCACCCAGGAGCAGTTCGACCACGCCATCGACCTCCTCGCGGCGTACGAGAAGGCCACCACCGAAGGCGACCCCGGCGAGCGCAAGGGCGCGGTCATGTTCGGCGACGAGATGATCGACGAGGCGAGCCGCAAGATGGCCACGAAGTTCCTGCGCCGGGGCGAGCGCGCCGGCATGACCCGCAGCCAGGAGAGCCGCTAGCCGACTCGCACGCGGGTTGCTCGGCGGGCACAGTGGAGGGATGGACCCGCTCGTCCTGCTGGGTCTCCCACTCCTGCCGGTCGCGCTGGTGCTCTGGATGCGCCGCCGCCACCCGGGCATGCCCCGCGGGTGGTGGCTGTACCAGAGCGAGGCCGCGATTCTCCACCGTCGCATCCATCGCGGCGTCGACGAGACCCGCCGGGTCGTCGGCCGGGCGGATGCCGGTGCGTCCGTCGACCAGCTCGAGTCGCTGACCGAGGACCTCGACACGCAGGCGATCGCCATCGACGCCAAGCTGGTCGAGGCGTCACAGCTGTCCGACAAAGCGCGGCACAAGGCACTGGTCGGCCTCAAATACCGCGTGATCGAGACGGAGAAGCTCGCCGCGCGGGTGCGGAAGCTCGCGGTCGACATTGCACAACCGCACGTCGAAGACGCCGACGAAGGCAACCGGCAGATCCGTGACAAGCTCGACGCGCTCGACCTCGCACGACACGAGGCGTACGGCATCGGCCGTCCGCCGCCCATCCCCGAACCGCGGGACGGCGACACCTAGAGTCCGGGTCGATAGGCAGGGATCCGGCCGGGGACGAAGCCGACGAGCGCGACCGACGTCACCATCCGCCCTGGTGCGGTCCGGGCGATGGAGCTCGACATCAACTCGCAGTGGGTGTCGTACTTCACCTACGACCAGGCCTACCCGACGAACCCCGACGTTGTGGTGGGCCACAAGCTCCTCCCCGACATGCAGCGCGGCGAAGACCGGTACCTCCAGCCGGGCGAACGCGACTTCTTCGCCATGTTCGCCCGGTGACGCGCGCTAGCTGCGGCGGCGTTCCTGGACGAGCCAGCTGTTGTCGTCGGGATCGTTGAAGGACACGAACGAGCCGTAGTCCTCGCGTTCGGGATGCAGCCCGGGCTCCTGTCCTTCCGGCCCGAAGTGGAAGAACTCGCTGACGTCGATGCCGCGCTCGAGGAACTCGGCCCGTGCCGCCTCGATGTCGTCGACGACCAGGGTCGTGGCCTGCGCCGACCCGGGCGCCGCCGTGGTCAGCCCTTTGCCGACGATGATCGAGCAGGCCGACCCGAGGGGAGTCAGCTGGACGATGCGGAAGCTCTCGGTCGGCTGCGTGTCGACGTCCGCGGTGAAGCCGGCCTGCTCGTAGAAGGCCTTGGCCCGATCTACGTCCGCAACCGGAAGGACCATGACCTCGAGCTTGTAATCCACGCTCGGATCCTCTCCTCCGCTCAGACGCCGACGCGCTCGAGTGCCTGCTCGGCGAGGCGGCGGGCGATCACCCGCAGGCAGAGGGTCTCGTCGGCACCCTCGAAGATCGACAGGACTCGGGCGTCGACGAAGTAGCGGGACACGGGGAACTCCTCCGCGTAGCCCATGCCCCCGTGGAGCTGCATCGCCTCGCGCGTCACCCACTCGGCCGCCCGGCAGACGTACGCCTTCACCATCGACGCCTGCAGCGCACCCTCTCCCTTGGCCATCCGGCGGGCGACGTCGTAGGCGAACTGCCGCCCGGCCTGGATGAGCGTCGCCATCCGGGCGAGCTTCGCCTGGCTCAGCTGGTAGTCGAAGACCGACTGGCCGAACACGCGCCGTTCCTGTGCGTACGCCAAGCCCGCCTCGAAGGCTGCTTGCATGAGCCCTACCGCGCGCGCCGCCGTCTGCAGGCGGCCGTTCTCGAACCCTTCCATCTGGAGGTAGAAGCCGCGGCCGAGCCCGGCTTCGCCGCCGACGAGGTTCTCGGCGGGCACGAACCAGTCGTCGAAGGCGACCTCGTAGGAGTGCATGCCGCGGTACCCGAGGGTGTCGATGGCTCGGCCTTCGACCTTGCCCCCACCCGGCTGCTCGAACGCGAACGCGTGCCCGGCGGCGGGCTCCTTCTCGACCACGAACAGGGAGAGCCCACGGTGACCCGACGTGCGGTCGGCATCGGTGCGGGCGAGGAGCATGAGGACGTTCGCGCGGCCGGCGAACGTCGCCCACGTCTTCACGCCGCTGATGAGATAGCCGCCTTCGGTGGGCGTCGCCGTCACTTTGATGTGGGCGACATCGGAGCCGTAGTCGGGCTCGGTGACCATCACGCCGACCATCAGCTCGCCGCTCGCGATGCCCGGCAGCCACCGCCGCTTCTGCTCCTCGGTGCCACCCTGCACGATGGCTCGAGTCAGGATCTCGGGGCGCGTGATGAGCGAGCCACCGACGCCGAGCGAGCCCCACGACAGCTCCTCGGTGGCGACGACCATCCCGAGATAGTCGTGCTCGCCGCCGGCCGCAAAGCCGCCGTACTCCTCGGGCACCGATAGTCCGAACCCGCCGATCTCGGCAAGGCCGGAGATGACGTCCTCGGGGATATCGGCGTTGGCGCGGTGGACGTGCTCGGCGACCGGTCGCACCTTCTCCTCGGCGAAACGGTGGAACGTCTCGCGGACGAGCTCGAAGTCGTCGGACAGGTGCGGGGGCCCGGTCCCGACCTTGGGGAGGCGCGCGGCGATCGACTCGAGGAACTCGGGCGAGCGGCGCTCGGCGACGAAGTCGAGCGCGGGTTTGAGCGTGTCGACCGACACGCCCCAGATCTCGTCGCGGGCGACGACCCTGCCCGCAATGTCGGCGACGACGTCGGCCACGAAGGCGGCAGCCAGCATTCCCTCGAGCTCGCCGCGCGCGCCGTAGTCGAGCATCACGCGGCACCCCTCGAGGCCGCTGGCGGCGTGCGCGAGGTCGTAGGCGAGGACCTGATGTCGGTCGAGCTTGGCGACGGAGATGCGCCCGTCCTCCGCCGCGCCGCGCGCCAGGTGCTCGGCGGCAGTCGTGGTGAGCTCGGCAGCGGCGTCGACGGCGGCTGCCGCCGCTTCCAGCCGAACTGTCATGTGGGGAGACTACCGACGCGCGCGACCGACGGACCTACCCGCCCGAGGCCTTGCTCGTTGCTGGGTTCAGGGCCTTCGTCGTCGACGTCGAGCTGTCTCGCCGCGACCCGGGCACCGACGAGCTCCCCGGTGCCTCGACGGTCGCCTTGGCCTCGCCGGGCACGGCCTGCTCCGTGATCCTGCACGCGGCGTCGAGGCGTTCGAACACTGTTTCGGCGAGCAGGTCGCCGCCTTCGGGCGTGAAGTGGATGCCGTCGGCGGCCCGCACACGGGCGACCTTGCCGCCCGGGACCGACAGCGTCGACGCGAAGCTTCCGTCGGGCGCGGCGAACAGGGTGTAGGCGTCGACATAAGTAACGTCCGGGTGCTTCGCCGCGACCTCGCGGAAGACGTCGTTGACGCCCTGAACGCGCTCCGAGTACGCGGCGTCGGCCATCACTGGCGCGCCGACCCAGTACACGGCGCGGCCGTTCCCGCCGATGACCGTCAACATCTCTTCGACGAGCGCGGAGTACTGCGCTCGCCAACTCGGATCTCGCGTGGCTCCCTCGGGGAGGACCTTCGCGTCGTTGGCGCCGATGATGAAGACGCTGACTTCGGGGTTGTAGCGCGACATGTCTTCGGCCCCGTGCCGGGGCCAGTTGACGAAGTCCGGGGAAAGCAGTCCGCTCGACACGCGGGAGTCGAAGACGGGCTGCACGACGCCGCTGTTGCCGGTGCGCCGGCCGAGCGACGGGCCGAGAGAACCGGTCAGCGAGTCGCCGCCGATCCAGAGCCGCAACGGGCTCTTGGGGTTCAGGGGAGCTCGGCACGGGTGCGTCGCGGTCCCACCCGCGGGTGCGGTGCCCGAGACCGCCGGCGGTGTGGCGCGGCCGCCGCCGTCGTCGCTCCGGAGCGGTCCCATCACCGCGAACGCGGTGCCGGCGACGAGGAGTGCGATCACGACACCGAAGATGAGGCTGCGCCGCCAGATGGGCGGATGGTAGTGGCGCCCGCGGCGAGGGCGTGTCTCGGTGCGCGCTACGCCGGCTCGGCGGCCCGGTCGAGCTGCGTGCGATACAGGTCGGAGTACAGCCCGCGGTTGCGCAGCAGCTCCGCGTGCCGCCCCTGCTCGACGATGCGGCCGTCGTCCATGACCAGGATGCGGTCGGCGTTCACGATCGTCGACAGTCGGTGCGCGATCACGAGCGCGGTGCGTCCGCGCAGGGCATCGGCGAGCGCGCGTTGGATCGCGAGCTCCGACTCGGAGTCGAGGTGTGACGTCGCCTCGTCGAGGATGACGATCGCCGGATCTTTCAGCAACATCCGTGCTATCGCGAGGCGTTGCTTCTCGCCACCCGACATTCGGTATCCGCGCTCGCCGACGATCGTGCCGTACCCCTCCGGCAGGCTCATGATCAGGTCGTTGATCCTCGCCGCCTTGGCGGCGGCGACGAGCTCGTCGTCGGTGGCGTCGGCGCGGGCATAGCGCAAGTTGTTGCTGATCGTGTCGTGGAACAGGTGGGGGTCCTGCATCACGAACCCGACGGCGTCGCGCAGCGACTCGAGCGTGAGGTCGCGCACGTCATGGCCGTCGACCAGCACCCGGCCTTCGCTCACGTCGGCGATCCTCGGGACGAGCATCGCGGTGGTCGTCTTGCCCGCTCCCGACGGCCCGACCAGCGCGATCAGCTCACCCGGCTCCACCTCGAGCGACACGTCGCGCAGGATCCATCCGCTCTCCTCGTCGTCGGCGACGACGACGCCCTCCTCGAGGGACGGCAGCGACGTGACTGCGCCCGGTGGGTGGCGGAACCACACGTGGTCCAGCTCGATATGCCCCTTCGGCGCGACGAGGTCGACGGCACCCGGTCGGTCGGTGACGATCGGCTCGAAGTCGAGCACCTCGAACACGCGCTCGAACGAGACGAGGGCGGTCAGCACGTCGACGCGGGCGTTCGTGAGCTGCGTGAGCGGCTGGTAGATCTGGCTCACGTAGATGACGAAAGCCGCGACCGTTCCGATCGACAGCGTTCCGGAGATCACCAGGTTGCCGCCGACGAAGTACACGACCGCGGTACCGACCGCGGCGACGAGCCCGAGTGCCACGAACAACACGCGCGAGTACATGGCGGTGGCGACGCCGATGTCGCGGACCCGGTCGGCGCGGTTCTCGAACTGGTCGCGTTCCCGATCGTGCTTGCCGAACAGCTTGACGACGAGCGCGCCAGCAACGTTGAAGCGCTCGGCGATCGTGTTGTTCATCGACGCGTTGAGCTGCATGCCCTCACGGGTGATGCGCTGGAGGCGTCGCCCGATGCGTCGGGCCGGGATGATGAAGGCCGGGAGCACGAAGAGCGTCAGGACCGTCAACCGCCATTCGAGCCCGAGCATCACGGTGAGGGTCACCCCGATCGTGATGACGTTCCCGACGACCGTGCCGAGCGTGTTCGTGATGGCCTGCTGGGCGCCGATGACGTCGTTGTTCATGCGGGACATGAGGGCGCCGGTCTGGGTTCGGGTGAAGAAGGAGACGGGCATCCGCTGGATGTGGTCGAACAGCTTCACCCGCATGGTGAAGATGAGGCCCTCCCCGATGCGAGCCGAGTACCAGCGCTGCCAGAGGCTCAGCAGGGCGTTGGCGACCGCGAGCACGACGGCACCCACGGCCAGCCAGGCGACGAGGGTCCGGTCCTTGTCGGGCACGGCGGTGTCGAGGAGGGACCGGAAGAGCAGCGGCGGAATCACCGTCACGATCGCCGCGGCCACGGCCGTGACGAGGAAGCCGATCAGGAGCCAGCGGTAGGGGCGGGCGAGGCGGAGGACCCGCCGCATGAGCTTCCACTCGACGTGCTTGCCCGCGAGCTCTTCAGGATCGTTGCGGAAGCCGCGTAATGCGCCGTACATCATCGTGCGCTCCAACCTACCGGCGTACCTGGGGATTCCCCCGTCCCGGCGTGCGAGAATGCCGCCCGTGATTCCAGGGCACGGCGCGGCGACGGCGGCTTTGCCGACCGGCGCCGCAGGAGCCGGCGCTTGCGACGGCGACCAGCAAAGGACCACGGCACGGTGAACACCGCGACGTGGCCGTTGGTGGGGCGGGTCGCCGAGCTCACGCAGGTGGCGGCGGCGATGGACCGCGAATCCGGCGGCGTGCTGTTCGCGGGCCCCGCCGGCGTCGGCAAGACCCGCCTCGCCTTCGAATGCCTCGGCTTCGCCGCCGAGCGGGGCTACCGGACTGCGCGTGTCCGCGCCAACCGAAGCTCGGCGACCATCCCGTACGGCGCGTTCGCGGCGCTGCTCCCGCCGGCGACGAGCCGCGAGTCCGAGAGTCGCGGCGACCTGCTGCGCTACTTCGCCGAGGCCATCCTCGACGACCCCGACGGCCGGCCCTTACTACTCGTCGTCGACGACGCCCACGACCTCGACGACGCCTCGGCGGCGTTGCTGCTGCACCTCGTCCTGCACGGAGGCGTGTTCCCGGTCGTGACGCTGCGCACAGGCGAGCCGGCCCCCGAATCTGTCGTCATGCTCTGGAAGGACGAGCTGCTCGATCGCATCGAGGTGTCGCCGCTGACGGTCGCCGACATCGCGATGCTGGCCGTCGACGTGCTGGGTGGCCCCGTCGACGGCACCACCGTGCACGCGCTGCGCACCAGGAGCGAGGGCAACGCCCTCTTCCTGCGCGAGTTGATCATCTCCGCCGTCGCGTCGGGCTCGCTCACCGACGTGCGCGGGATCTGGCGGTTGCAGGGCTCGCCGGCAGCGTCACCACGCTTGACCGAGCTGGTCCGCATGCGTCTCGGCACCCTCGACGACGCCGAGCGCGACGCGCTCGAGGTCGTGAGCGTCGGCGAGCCGGTCGCCCTCGAGACCATCTGCGCGCTCGCCGAGCGCGCGTGCATCGATCGCCTCGAAGCCCGCGCCCTCATCGACATCGAAGCACGACGTGACGGTCGGCATGTACGCATGGCGCACCCGCTCTACGGCGAAGTCCTGCGGACCGAGCTGACGTCCGGTCGCTACGACCGGATCTGCCGCCTCCTCGCCGACACGATCGAGGGCGCCGGCGAGCTGTCGGCCGAGGACGCGCTGCGGGTCGCGGTGTGGCGGCTCGAGAGCGGCGACACCGAGCACGCCCACCTGTTGATGACCGCGGCGCGGCAGGCAAGTTTCTCCTTCGACTTCCTGTTGGCGCGCCGGCTCGCCCGCGCCGCGTGGGACGCGGGCGCGGGTTTGGAGGCGGGCCATCTGCTCGGCGGGATGCTCGACACGCTCGGTGAGCACGAAGCGGCGGAAGACGTTCTGCGCGCCGTCGAAGCCGAAGCGCAGAGCGACGAGGATCGGGCGCAGGTCTCCGAGGCACGGGTGGCGAACTTGTTCCGCGGGCTCGGGCGGACCGCCGACGCCGAGGAGGTCACCATCGCCGCCGAGCGCGCGATCAAGGACCCGAGCCTGCGCGCCGAGCTCACCGCCCAGCGCGCCATCCACGCGCTGTTCGCCGCGGACATGGGCGAAGCGCTCGCATTGGGTGAGCCGCTGGTCGACGAGACGCGGTACCCAGGCCGCGTGGTCGTGAAGGCGGCGCTCGCCGTCGGCACCGCGCTCGCGCTCACAGGCCGCACGTCGGATGCCATTCACGTCGCCGACCGAGCCTTCGAGCTGCGGATCGAGCTCGGGAACCAGGTACAGATGGCCGGCCCGGGTGTCTACCTCGTCGCGCGAGCTTTGGCGCTCGCGGAGGCGGGCCGGCTCGAAGAGGCGGAGGCGACCGCCCAGGCGGGGTACGACGGCGCCGTCGAGTCCCAAGTGCTCGAGGGCCAGGGCTGGTTCACGGTCATGCTCGGCCGCACCTGCCTGCTGCAGGGGCGCGTCGTCACCGCCGCCCGGTGGTTGCGCGAGGCGGCCGTCCTCTGGGGCGAGCTCGCGCACGCCAGCGCCCGCTGGGGGTTCGGCGGCCTCGCGCACGCGCTCGCGCTGAGCGGCGACCTCGACGGCGCCGAGGCCGCGCTCGAGGACCTCGACGCCGAACCGCCGACGCCGATTCGCATGATGGACGTCGACATCGAGCGCGGCCGCGCCTGGTACACGTGGTTGCGCGGCGAGCACGGCCGCGCCCTCGCGATGTTGCGCGCTGCCGCCGATACCGGCGTGGAGGGCGGACAGTTCGCCCTTGCGGCCGGCGCGTTCCACGACCTGGCCCGCCTCGGGGAGCCGGCCGAAGCGGCCGAGCACCTCGAGCGGATCGCCGAGCACGTTGACGGCCGGCTCATGCCGGCGCGGCTCGCGCACGCGACCGCCCTCACCAAGACCGAGGCCCCCGGCCTCGACGCCGCGTCCGAGGCCTTCGAGGACACGGGCGCCTGGCTCTACGCGGCCGAGGCGGCCACGCAGGCATCGACCCTGTACGACCGCGAGGGGCTCCGGCGCCGCGCATCGGCGGCGGCCAAACGCGCCCGAGCACTCACCGAACGATGCGAAGGCGCGCGCAGCCCTGCCCTCGAGATCGCCCCGCCGCCGGTCGCGCTCACGAAGCGCGAGCGCGAGGTCGCCACGCTCGCTGCCCGCGGGCTGACCAGCCGGGAGATTGCCGAGACGATCGTCGTGTCGACGCGCACGGTCGAGAACCACCTGCAGCGCGCCTACGAGAAGCTCGGCGTCGGCGGCCGCGCCGATCTCGCCGAAGCGTTGGGGAACGACGCCTAGGCTCCGTGGGAGCGGCGGCTTTGCCGACCGCTCCCGCAAAGCCGGAGCTTGCGACGGCGGCGAGAGGAACGGCGATGGCGACAGATCCCGAGGTACGCGTCGAGCTCATCGGCACGGTGCGCCGCTTCGTGGAGCGGGAAGTCGTGCCGGTCGCGTCCGACCTCGAGCACGCCGACGAGTACCCGGCCGCGATCGTCGACGGGATGCGCGACCTCGGGCTGTTCGGCGTGACCATTCCCGAGGAGTACGGCGGGCTCGGCCTCGACCTGCCGACGTACTGCAGGGTGATCGAGGAGCTGTCAGCGGGGTGGATGTCGCTGTCGGGCGTGATGAACACGCACGTCATGGCCGCGAACCTCTTGAAGGGAAACGGCACCGACGAGCAACGCAAGCGTTGGCTCCCGAGGCTCGCTGCCGGGGAGATCCGCGGCGCGTTGTCGCTCTCGGAGCCCGATGCCGGCAGCGACACGAGCGCGATCACGTGCCGGGCCGTGCGTGACGGCGACGAGTACCGGATCACGGGCACGAAGATGTGGGTCACGAACGGGCAGCGCGCCGGGTTGGTAGCACTGGCGGCGCGGACCGACGAGGGCATCACGTGCTTCATGGTCGAGAAGGAGCCGGGCGCGGAGCGCTTCGGCGGCATCACTGTGAGCCGCAACATCGGAAAGCTCGGCTACAAGGGCATCGAGACTGTCGAGATGACGTACGACGACCACCGCGTCGACGCCGACTGGGTCCTCGGCGGCGACGAGGGCCTGGGCCGGGGCCAGCACTTCATTCTCTCGGCGCTCGAGGTCGGACGTATCAACATCGCGGCGCGAGCGGTGGGCGTCGCACGGGCGGCCTTCGAGGCCGCGGTGACGTACGCGCAGCAGCGCGAGACGTTCGGCAAGCCGATCGCCCAGCACCAGGCGATCCAGATGAAGCTCGCCGACATGGGGACCCAGCTGCACGCGGCGCGACTCATGACGGAGGATGCCGCCGCTCGCAAGGAGGCGGGGGAGCGGACCGACGTCGAAGCCGGGATGGCGAAGCTGTTCGCGAGTGAAGCCGCGTTCGAGATCGCGACCGAGTCGATGCGCATCCACGGCGGTGTCGGTTACACGACCGAGCTGCCCGTCGAGCGCTATTACCGCGACGCGCCGCTGATGATCATCGGCGAGGGCACGAACGAGATCCAGCGCCTTGTCATCGCGCGCGGGCTGCTCGATCGCTACCGGATCTGAGTCCGGTGGCGGAGTACACCGGCGCAGAAGGCGTGCGCCGCTTCAACGAGGAGGCGCCCTGGGGGCGCTTTCCGTCGATGATCGGGCTCGAGATGCTCGAGGTGGAGCGTGGCCGCGTTCGGGGCCAGCTCGAGACCACGGAGCAGCTGATCGCCGGGACGGGCTACCTGTGGGCACCTGTGATCGTCGGGCTGGCGGACGCGCTGTGCGCCGCCGGCACCGGTGCGAACCTCCCCGAGGGCGCCACGTTCACGACGGTCGAGCTCAAGACGAACTTCCTCGGGAGCGCGCGGCCGGGCGACGTCGTGGTGGGCGAAGCCGTCCCCGCTCACGTTGGTCGCACGACGCACGTATGGGACGTCACCGTCACGAACGAGGCGTCGGGCCGCACGATCGCGTTGCAACGCTGCACCCAGATGGTGCTGTATCCGTAGGGTTGACCGCGAAGCGCGTGGCGCTGCCCTAGAACGCGAGGCCGGGAAAGTCCTTGGCGAGGACGGGCTCGCCGAGAACAAGCTCGCTCTCCGCGATCAGCGGGCCGAGTTTCGGGCCGGCTTGGGCCATGGCATCGCTCCCGCTGTGGGCGGCCAGGGCGTCGTCGTCGGCGTAGAGCTCGGAGAACCAGAACACGTTCGGGTTGTCCTTCGCCCGGTTCATGACGTACAGCAGCGTGCCCGGCTCGTTGCGGACCTGGTCGATGAGCGGCTCGAAGGCGGCGACGAGCTCGTCGCCCTTCCCTTCCTTCGCCGTGACCTTGGCGAGCATCGAGACCTGTGCCATCGGGTTCCTCTTCTTCTTCGTACGGGTCGGGCGGATCGTAAGCTGCCACCGCGGCGGTGGCGGCTTTGCCGACCGCTGCAGCAGGAGCCGGAGCTTGCGACGGCGACCAAGGGAGCATAGTGACCGTGCACGAGCGGCCCTTCGGGCGGTACTTCGAGGACTTCGAGCCCGGCGACGTGTACAAGCACTGGCCGGGGAAGACGATCACCGAGTACGACGACCATCTCTTCTGCATGATCACGATGAACCACCATCCGCTGCACACGGACGCCTGGTTCGCCGAGACGCAGACCCAGTTCGGCAAGAACGTCGTGGTCGGCAACCTCGTGTACTCGCTGGTGCTCGGGATGAGTGTGCCGGACGTGAGCGGTGTCGCCATCGCCAACCTCGAGGTCGAGGAGCTCAAGCACAAGATGCCGACGTTCCACGGCGACACCATCTACGCCGAGACGGCCGTGCTCGACAAGAAGGAATCTGGGAGCAAGCCCGACCGCGGCGTGGTCGCGGTCGAGACGCGCGGCTTCAACCAGCGGGGCGAAGAGGTCTGTTACTTCCGCCGCAAGGTGATGGTGCCCAAGCGCGAGGCGGCGAAGCCCCGGGAGCGTCCGTACACGTCGCCGGAGTGACGGCCGACTGCAAGTTCTGCCAGATCATCGCGGGGGAGGTCCCCGCCCACTTCGTGCTCGATACCGACGACGTCGTGGCGTTCCTCGATCACCGGCCCTTGTTCCCCGGCCACACGCTGGTCATGCCGCGCGATCACATCGAGACCCTGGCCGACCTCCCCGAGGACCGGGTGGGGCCGTTCTTCCGTCAGGTCCAACGGGTGGAGGCCGCCGTCCGCACGGCGATGGAGGCGCAGGGGAGCTTCGTGGCCGAGAACAACGTCGTGAGCCAGAGCGTGCCCCACCTCCACGTGCACGTCGTCCCCCGGCGCCGGAAGGACGGTCTCCGAGGCTTCTTCTGGCCCCGGACGAGATATGCCCGCGACGCCGAGATGGCGGCGGTGGCGACTCGCATCGCCGAGCGTTTGGTGTAATCTTGTAATCATGAAACCAGTCTCCAGTACCACGCAGGGCTGGTTCGTGGGCCGGCTGCCCGACGGCTGGTTCAGCGGACCCCCCGAGATCACTTACGACCGCGACGAGATCCTCGTCTTCGGCAGCCTCCCCGACCCCGAGGGCGCGGGGGAGGACGCCGAGACCCGGGCCGCCGCCCGGCAGGCCCGGATCGAGTCCTTCCGCGAGGAGACCCGCCAGCAGCGCATCCGGATCGCCGCCGCCGCCGAGGACAAGTTCGGCCGCAAGGTGGCGTGGGGCGCGGAGTGCGGCGGCGAGCGCGTCGTGTTCACGACGCTCAGCATCCCGGTCATGACCCGGCTGCGGATGAGAGAGCGCGCCGTGCTCGACACGCTCGTCGAGGCCAACGTCGCCCGCAGCCGCAGTGAGGCGCTTGCGTGGTGCGTGCAGCTCGTGCGCGAGCACGAGGGCGACTGGATCAAGCAGCTGCGCGATGCGCTCGCGCACGTCGACGAGGCGCGCGCGGCGGGGCCCGAGTCGCAGGCTTCCTGACACTCGCGCAAGGCGCACGTCTGCGAGACTCGACCGATGGGCCGGGGCGCGCGTGTTGTGCTCGCGGCGGCGGTCTTCCTCGCGATCACGCCGGTTCCCACCGCCGGCGCGGGGGCTGCGAAAGCGTCGGACCCGCCTGCGCTCCCATCGATCCCTCACGTTGACGCCGCGTCGGCGTCGCTGTCGCCCGGCGGCCGCGCGCTCCTGGAAAGCGCTTCGCTCACCGACGCGCCCCGGTACGCGCTGAGCGCAGTGATCGATCCCGGGACGGGCAAGGTCGACGGCCGTGTGCGCGCCGAGGTCCCGCGCCCTGAGCGAGGTGAGGTGCAGTTCCGGATGCTCGCGGGCCTCCCCGCGCTGCACACCGGCCTCGAGCTGAAGGACGTCACGGTCGGCGGCAAGATCGCGCGCGCCAAGCGCGATCGCGCGGTCGTGACGGTGACGGTGCCGGCGAAGGCCTCAGCGAAGGTCGTCGTCGGGATGCGCTTCTCGTACCGGGCGCCGCGTGCCGGGACGACGCACGGCCGCCCGCTCACGCAAGCCACGATCGCGCTGCTCTCCCGGCATCCGGACGTCAGCCAGTTCGGCCACTGGTTCCCCGTCTGGCTGCCTCCGGGGGCCGACGCCGATCCCGCGCTGTCGGGCTTCGGGGACATCGGCAACTTCGCCGCCGGCGCCATCACCGCCCGCGTCCGCGTGCCCACGGGGTACGACGTCGTGAGCGGCGGCGTCACGATCGACCGCCAGGACTCCGGGGGGCACACGATCGTCACCGAGTCGGGCGTCGGGCTGCGCGACCTCTCGCTCGCGATCGGCCGCGGACTTCACAGCGCGTCAGCCCAATCCGGCGACGTGACCGTGCGCGCCACCGGCCCCGCTGCGGTCGACGTCGATGCGGCCGCGCGCGCCGGCGCCGCGGATCTTCAGACGCTGGCGGCTCTCTACGGGCCGTATCCCTGGTCGGAGCTCGACATCGTCGCCGTGTCGCTCGGACCCGACGCCGGCGGCATGGAATGGCCGGGCGCGGTCTGGATCGCGGGCCTCGAGAACGGGCCGCAGGGCGTCGCCGCGCTGACGCTCGGCCACGAACTCGCCCACCAGTGGTGGCACGCGGTCGTCGGTAACGACTCGATCCGCGCGCCGGTCGTGGACGAGCCGCTGGCGCAGTACTCGATGTGTCTCGTGGCCCCCCAGCAGAGCGATGTGGGCGGTGACTGCAGCGGGCTCGGCGGGCTCGGCTTCCCGGGTGACACCGCGGGCGACTGCGCCGACCGGCCGACGACCGCGTTCAGGTCGGCGGACGAGTACGGCGCCCTGATCTACGACCAGGCGCCCGGCTTCTACTTCGCGCTGGCGGGCGTCGCCGGTCGCGATGCGACGGTCGCCGCGCTACGGAGTGTCGTCGCCCGTCACGCATTCGGGATCATCACGCCGGCCGAGCTGCGGGACGAGATCGCCGCCGCGCTGCCCGGTCAGGCGGACGCGGTCCGGACGCTGTGGGACCGCTACATCGGGCCGCCCGGCTGCGGCGTCGCGCGTTAGGACCCGGTCCGGTGCGTTGGGTCGGAAACCTCGCGTAGAGCGCGGGTTTTCGACCCAACGACGGAGCGGATCAGCCGAGAAGGAAGGTCACGATGCGGTGGTTGACGACGTCGGGCTCCTCGAGATGGAGGAAGTGCCCGGTGCCGGGCACCATCACGAGCTCGAGACCGGCCGGGAAGTGCGGCCGCAGCTCGTCCTCGACGACGATCTCGGCGCCCATGACGCCGTCGTCGGTCCCGTGGAGGTACAGGGTCGGCACGGGCGTCGGCTGCAGGTAGGCGGACTGCACGTCGGCGAGTGCGGGGTCCGGCTCCTTGGAGCCGTACACGAACCGGTAGTAGTCGAGGGCGGCCGGCAGCGTCCCCGGTGCCGCCAGCGTCTTCTTCAGGTCGGCCATGAAGTCGGGGTCGGGCTCGTAGCCGGGTGACCAGTCGCGCCACAGCCGGTCGACGATCGCGAAGTCGTTCATCGTCATGACCGCGTCTGAGACCGGGAGCTGGAAGAAGAACTGGTACCACGAGCGCTTCAGCTGCGCGGGGTCGAAGATGTGCTGGCCCAGCGCGCCGGCGTGCGGCACGGCCATGTCGGCGAGGCGGCCGAACCTCTGTGGTGCATGGGCGACGGCGGTATAGGCCGCCATCGCGCCCCAGTCGTGACCGACCAACACCGCCGACCCGTCGCCCGCCAGCTCGTCGGCCAGTGCGACAGCGTCGAGTGCCAGTGACGCGACCTGGTAGTTGCCGTCAGGCGCGAGGCCGGTCGGGTGATAGCCGCGCATCCACGGCGCCACCGCGTGGAAGCCCTCTTCGGCCAGCTCGCCGAGGAGCGCCTCGTAGGTCCGCGCGTGGTCGGGGAAGCCGTGGAGGCACAGCGCCAGCGGCCCGTCCGCCGGCCCCTCCTCGAGGTAGGCGAAGTCGATCCCGTTGGCGGTGACGCGGCCCTGATGCATCCCTCTCCTGCGCTGTTGCAAGCCCGGCTCTGTGGCAACCGCCGCGAAAGCCGCCGCCGCCACGCGTCCGGAGCCTACGGCGCGGTCTGACAAGCTTGTTGGCATGACCGCCGCGGTCGAGCCGGACGAGGTGATCCGCACCGAGGGCCTCACGAAGGTCTTCCACGGCGGCGTGAAGGCCGTCGACCACCTCGACCTGTCGCTGCGCCGCGGCGAGATCTTCGGCTTGCTGGGCCCGAACGGTGCCGGCAAGACCACGACCGTCGGGATGCTGATCTCGATGGTGGTCCCGACCGAAGGCAACGCGGTCGTCGGCGGCGTCGATGTCATCGCGCACCCTGCGCTCGCCAAGCAGGGCATCGGCGTCGTCCCGCAGACGAACACGCTCGACCGTTCGCTCAGCGTGTGGGAGAACTTGTACTTCCACGGTCGTTTCTTCGGGATGAGCGCCCGCGAAGCGAAGGCCGAGGCGACCCGTCTTCTCGAGCAGTTCTGGCTCTCCGATCGCGCATCGGCGGAAGTGCTCGAGCTGTCGGGTGGGATGGCGCAACGCCTGATGGTGGCGCGGGCGGTCATGCACAAGCCCGCCATTCTCTTCCTCGACGAGCCGACCGCCGGGCTCGATCCGCAGAGTCGCATCGCGCTGTGGGACATCCTCCACGAGCTGCACGCCGAGGGGCAGACGATTCTCCTGACCACGCACTACATGGAGGAGGCCGACCAGTTGTGCGATCGGGTCGCGGTCATGGACCACGGTCGGATCCTCGCCCTCGACACCCCTGCTGCCTTGAAGCGCAGCGTCGGCGCCGACACGATCGTCACCGTCTCGGCCGACGGCCGCCTCGACGAGCTCGCCCAGCTGCTCGGGGCGCGCGTGCCCGGCGTCATGCACGCCAAGCGCGTCGACAGCACCGTCCAGCTCGGCGTGAGGGGAAGCCACGGGGTGCTCCCCGCCGTGGTCACCGCCGCGGAGCAGGGTGGGTTCACGGTCACTGACCTGTCGCTGGCCGAGCCGACGCTCGAGACCGTCTTCATCAACCTCACCGGGAAGGAGCTGCGGGACTGATGGCTACCGTCACGACATCGCCCGGCTCGGAGACCGAGCAACTCGCCACCGCGCAGCGCAACACCATGACGGCGAGCTGGGTCGCCTTCCGGGCGCTCCTGCTCCGGGATCTCACCGTTCTGCGCAAGACCCTCAACGAGTTCCTCCCCCGTACGCTCCTGCAGCCTTTCCTACTGGTCTTCGTGTTCACGTACGTGTTCCCGAAGATCGGCCAGGGCATCGGCGGTTCCGGGAGGGGCGGACCTGCGGCGTCGGCGTTCGCGACGCTGCTCGTCGCGGGTGTGGTCGGCGTCACGATCTTGTTCCAGGGCATCCAGGCGGTCGCGCTGCCGATGGTGCAGGAGTTCGGCTACACGAAGGAGATCGAGGACCGCGTGCTCGCGCCGCTGCCGGTGTCGATGGTGGCACTGGCCAAGGTGACGTCGGGCGCCATCCAGGGTCTGATCGCGGCGCTGATCGTGTTCCCGATCGCGGCCGTCGTCCCCGCCAACCCCGTGCACCTCCATGTGAACTGGCTGGTGCTCCTCACGCTGGCGCCGCTGGCCTGCATCACGGCGTCGGCGCTGGGGCTCACGTTCGGCACCCGCTTCCAGCCCCGGACGGTGCCGCTGATGTTCGGTGTCGTCGTGATCCCGTTGACCTTCCTCGGATCCGTCTACTACTCCTGGACCGCGCTCGGGCCGATCAAGGTGGGCGGGTTCTCCTGGCTGAAGTTCCTGGTGCTGATCAACCCGCTCGTCTACATGTGCGAGGGCTTCCGCGCCGCCGTCACGACTGCCCCCCACATGTCGCTCGCGGCGGTTTATCTCGCGCTTGCGGGCTTCGCGGCCCTCTTCCTCTACCTGGGGATCAACGGGTTCAAGAAGCGGGTCCTGACCTGATGGGCCGAAGGCGTGGTTTGTCCGGGGGCCGGTAGTCGGTATCCTCCAGAGGTGCGCGGGGGGATCAAGCTCTCGTTCCATGGTGTGCGGGGATCGACGCCGTGCGCGGGGGACCAGTACGAGCGGTACGGCGGCAACACGTCGTGCGTGGCGCTCGAGGCCGTCGGCCACGACCCCGTCATCTTCGACATGGGGACGGGGCTGCGCCCCTGCGGGCAGGCGCTCGCCGCCGACGGCCCCTTCCACGGGAGCGTCCTCCTCACCCACCTGCACTGGGACCACATCCAGGGCCTGCCCTTCTTCGGGCCGATCTCGCAGCCCGACGCCGTCCTCGATGTGTACGGCCCGGCGCAGGAGGAAGGCCCCCTGGACGCTGTGTTCGCCGGCGTGATGCGCCCGCCGTACTTCCCGATCACGCCGGACGAGCTCCACGGCACCGTGCGTTTCCACGGAGCCGGCAACGACGATTTCGCCATCAACGGCGCCAAGGTGCGCTCGCGTTGGGTGCGCCATACGAGTCCGACGATCGGGTTCCGGGTCGACCTCGACGGTCATTCGGTCGCGTACGTGTCCGACCACGGGCCCGGGTGCTCCGACGATCCGGACGAGTTCGTGCCGGCCGACGTGCTCGACCTCGCCGACGGCGTCGACGTGCTGATCCACGACGCCCAGCACACGTGCGAGGAATTCGAAACCAAGCGACATTTCGGTCATTCCACGGTCGATTACGCGGTCCAGGTGGCCCGCGAGGCAGGCGCGCGACGGTTGGTGCTGTTCCACCACTGCCCGTCGCACTCCGACGACAGCGTCGACCTCATGCACCTCTACGCCGGGGCGCTCGCCGAGCGCGTCGCCGGGAACCTCGAGGTGCTCGCAGCTCGCGAAGGTCTGGTCGTCGAGCTGCAACCCGCGCTCGTCCGGTGAGCGCGTCGATTCGGTGAGTGAATCGGAGAGCGCCGAGACGCTCATGCCGCCCGACGAGCCGTCCTACCGGACGGTCCTCGGGCACTTCGCGACCGGCGTCACGATCATCACCGCAATGGACGGGACCGAGCCGATCGGCGTGTCCGCGAACTCCTTCTCGTCGGTGTCGCTCGATCCGCCCCTGGTGCTGTTCTGCGCGTCGAAGGACTCGTCGACCTGGCCGAGGATCGAAGCCGCCGGCAAGTTCACGGTCAACATCCTCAACGAGCACCAGGAGGATGTCTGCCGCGTGTTCGCGACCAAGGGCGCAGACCGGTTCAGCCGCATCGGCTGGCGGCCCTCGGCCGGTGGCTCGCCCGTCCTGCACGACGCGCTCGCCTACATCGACTGCACGATCCGGGACCAGCACGACGCCGGCGACCACCTCATCGTCGTCGGCCTGGTGCAGGAGCTCGGCGTCCTCGGCGACGACGGTCCGCTCATCTTCTACCGGGGCGGCTACGGCCACTTCGACAGCTGAGTGGGAACGCTCGTCGTCGCGGCGCGCTTCGCGCTGATCGTCGCGTTCACCGCTTCCGCGGTTCTCAAACTGCGCGGGCTGAAGGCCCTACCGGCGCAGATGCGTGCCTTCGGCGTCCCAGGCGAGTTCGTGCGAGCGGCGGCGATCCTCGTGCCGACGGCCGAGCTCGCAGTCGCAGTTTCGCTGGCGACGTTCGGTGACTCGTCCGTTCCCGCGTTCGCGGCGATCGCGCTTCTCTCGTTGTTCACCGGGGCCGTCATCGCGAATCTCGCTCGCGCGGAGCCCCCGCCGTGTCCGTGCTTCGGCACGGCGACGGCAGATCAGCCCGTCTCTGCCCGAACCATCGTCAGCAACGGGTGGCTGTTGGCGCTCGCCGTGATCGCAACCGGCACGAGCAGGACGACCGGCGACTCACAACTGGTGCTCGCGTACGTCATCGGCGCTGCGATGACCGCGGTCTACGTCTTCCTGGCCCTCGGCTACGGGCGTCGGCGGCGGGCGATCCGCCAGTAGAGGCCGGCCTCGACCCAGCCGCCGGTGGCGGCGTCGTACGCGGTGGTCGCGACGACGGCCAGAGCGATGATCCAGGCCAGGAAGCCCAAGCCGAGGAAGACCAGCCCCGACGCGACCACGAGCGCGCTCGTCTGGAGCAGCACCGACAGCCGGACCGTCTGGCGGTCGACGAACACGCCGGGCGCCTCGAGGCGGTCACCGGCCACAGCAGAGAACAGGCGGGGCAGCGGCGCCCGCTGCGGCCCGACAGCACCGCTCACTGCCAGCACGACCGTCACGACCGGGATCAACAGCTCGACCTGGAACGTAAAGCCGATCAGCAGGACGAGCGCGATCACGCCCTGCTCGAACCGCAACGGTCGGGGATCGAACCCGCGACGCGACGGGTGGTGGACCACTACTTGAACGCGCCCGAGCCGCGCACGAACAGGTGCCAGCCGATGAACGCCCAGAGTGCCCACACGGCCCAGCGCGCCACCGAGTGACGCATCATGCGCGTCACGACGTTGTCCAGCGTCGCGTACCGGCGGCGTTGCAGATATGTGAACACGCCCCAGACGATCGTCAGCGCCGCGATGACCGCATAGACCGTGTAGCCGAACGTGCTCGAGCTCACCGGCGGAACAGCCGGTAGCCGACGCCCAGCCAGGCCACGAACACCACGAAGCGACCCGGGTGCGTGCTCATGGCCGAGTCGGCGATGGAGCTGAGCGTCGGATGGTCGATGCGCGGCGACAGCCGGTACGAGACGAGCTCCAACGCCACGAGCGCGACGAAAAGTGCAGCCCAGACCCAGGTGCCTCGCTGGGTGGCGTCGCCGTCCTCTGCGTGCATCCGAAGCATCGCGATTCCACCGACGACGAGCGGGATGGCGACCGCCACCGCTTCCGGGTGCGTGAAGGGTCGCAAGCCGGACGCGATCCACGCGTAGACGAGCGCGGCTGCGACGACGGCGACCACGCGCCACGAGAGGCCGGGTGCCCGGTGCGTCGTCTCCACGACCACAGTCTCGCAATCGCAACCGGGGCCTCGGAACCCCACTGGTAATCTCGACCGTGCACCCCGCCGACGTCGCAGCAGGAAGTCGCGGGGCGCCAGGTGCCGAGGGGGAGCTGGTGGATCGCGAGCGGGAGACCCGACGAGCCGGGTGGCGGCTGATGCGGGGCACGCTCGGTTCCCAGCGGGCGTGGCTCGTGTTGGGCGTGCTCGCCGGCGTCTCGTGGACAGCGGCCAAGATCGCGGTCCCGCTCCTGGCCGCGGGCGCGATCGACAACGGGATCCTGCCGGGCAACAGCCAGGCGATCCTCGTGTACTCGCTCGTCATCGTCGGTGTCGGAGTGGTGCAGGGGTTGTCGTCGGGGTTCCGCCGCTTCTGCGCGTTCCGCATCGCCTACCGCTCCGAGACCGACCTGCGCCAGCGGCTCTTCGCCCACCTCCAGCGGCTCCATTTCGCGTTCCACGACGAAACCCAGACCGGCCAGCTCATGGCCCGGGCGAACACGGACATCTTCCAGATCAACCAGGCCGTCATCCTCATCCCGCTCACAATCGCCAGCACACTCACGCTCGTCGGCGTTGTGGCGGTCATGGCGCTGCAGAGCGTCCCGCTGACGCTGCTGGCGCTGGGAGCGCTGCCCCTGCTCAACGTCAGTGCGATGCGCTTCAGCCGGAAGATGCAGCCGGTGACGACGAGGTTGCAAGGGAAGCTCGGAGACCTCACGACCGTGGTCGAGGAGAGCGTGGCCGGCGTGCGCGCCGTAAAGGGCTTCGGCTCGGAGCGTTTCCAGGAAGTGCAGCTCGACGAGGAAGCCGACGATGTCCGCGCGACTTCGCTCCGGTTGGCATGGCTGCGGGCCGGATTCCTGCCCCTCGTCGACTTCCTCCCCGCGCTCGCGCTCGTGGCGATCCTCTGGTACGGAGGCCACCTCGTCCTCAACGGCGAGCTCCAGCTCGGCTACATCGTCGCCTTCAACTCGTACGTGCTCATGCTCATTTGGCCGCTGCGCATGGCCGGGATGCTGGTCGCGCAGGCGTCGCGGGCGTCGGCCGCCGCGGGCCGGCTCGACGGCATCCTCGTCACCGATCCTCAGATCATCGACAAGCCCGGCGCGCGGGCGTTGCCGCCCGGACCGGGCGACATCCGCTTCGAGAACGTCGCGTTCGGCTACCGCGGCGGACGACCGATCTTCACCGACCTCGATCTCGTGATGCGCGGCGGCGAGGCCGTCGCGGTAGTCGGGCCGACCGGATCGGGCAAGACGACTGTGGCCCGGCTCGTGCCGCGCTTCTACGACGTCGACGGCGGACGCGTGCTGCTGGACGGCACTGATGTCCGGGACGTCAAGATCCAGGAGCTCCGCCGCAGCGTCGGCATCGTCTTCGAGGACACGTTCCTCTTCTCCGACACCGTCCGCGACAACATCGCCTTCGCCGATCCGCAGGCGCCGATCGAGACCGTCCGTCGTGCTGCGCGCTTGGCGGGCGCCGACGAGTTCATCGAGGACATGCCCGACGGATACGAGACGATCGTCGGCGAGTACGGCTATTCGCTGTCGGGAGGCCAGCGCCAGCGGCTCGCGATCGCCCGCGCCGTGCTCGCAGACCCACGCGTTCTGATCCTCGACGACGCCACCTCGTCCGTCGACCCCACCAAGGAGCACGAGATCCGGGCCGCATTGCGCGAAGTGATGGCCGGGCGCACGACGCTGATCATCGCCCACCGCCCCGCGACCATCGCCCTCGCCGACCGCGTGCTGCTCGTCGACGGCGGCCGGGTCGCCGCCGAGGGCACGCACGACGACCTGCTCGAAAGCTCCGAGCGCTACCGCGAGGTGCTCGCACAGGCCGCCGCCATCGAGGCGGCCTCGACCGTGGAGGCGGTGCAATGAGGGGGGGCGGCGGCGGTGCCTTCGGCCAGCACGCCATCGAGGAGACGCTGACCCGCCACGACGCGACGCAGGTGGTGCGGCGGCTCCGACCGATGCTCCGCCCGTACCGCGGCCGCATCGCGCTGGCGATCCTGCTGGTCATCGGGCAGGCGTCGTGCCTGCTCGCCGGTCCCGCGCTGGTCCGCCACGGCATCGACGAGGGGTTGCGCGCTCACGATGCCGGCGCGCTGAACCTGTCCGCGTTCCTGTATCTCATCGCAGCAATCGCCGGGCTCTTTCTCGGTCGGGCCGTCATCAAGATGGTCGCCCGTGTCGGGGAGACGTTCCTGCGCGATCTGCGCTCCCGCGTGTTCCGGCACTTGATGTCGTTGGGGATGGATTTCTTCGAGCGCGAGAAGACCGGGACGCTCGTCGCCCGCATGACCTCCGACATGGACGCGCTCCAGGAGCTCGTCCAGATGGGCTTGGTCATGTTCATCCAGAACGGGCTGCTGTTCGTCGGCGCGGTACTCGTGATCTTCCTGATGAGCTGGCAGCTCGCGGTCTGCACACTCGTCGTCGTGCCGCCGGTGGTGATCGCGAGCCGGTGGTTCCGCCGGGCGTCGAACAAGGCGTATCTCCTCGTGCGCGACCGAATCGGCCAGAACCTCTCGACGCTTCAGGAGGGTCTGGCCGGCATCCGGGTCGTGCAGGCGTTCGGCCGGGAGCGATCGTTCACGCGCCGGTTCCAGGAGACCAACGAGGCGCAATACGACGCCAACATCGAGACGGTCCGCATCTCGGCGAAGTACTTCCCCATCGTCGAGTTCGCGGGCGTCGCCGGTATCGCCCTCATCGTCGGTATCGGAGGCGCCTTCGTGTCCGCCGAGATCGTCACGATCGGGACCGTCGCCGCGTTCGTCCTGTACCTCAACAACCTGTTCGAGCCGATTCAGCAGCTCAGCCAGCTGTACAACACGGTGCAGCAGGCAGGCGCCGCGCTCCAGAAGCTGTTCGAGCTGCTCGACGAGCGCCCGTCCATCGGCGAACGTCCGGGCGCCGTCGACCTGCCCGCAGAAGGGTCGCTCGAGGTCGATCACGTGTCGTTCGGCTACGCCGGCCACGACGTGCTGCACGATGTGACGTTGCACGTCCCGCTGGGCGAGCGTCTCGCGCTCGTCGGACCGACGGGTGCGGGCAAGTCGACTCTCGCCAAGCTCATCGCCCGCTTCTACGACCCGCGCGAAGGGACCGTCGAGTACGCCGACGTCGATCTGCGCGACGCGACGCTGGGGTCGCTACGAAGGCGCATCGTCGTCGTGCCCCAGGAGGGCTACCTGTTTGCAGGGACCGTGCGCGACAACGTCCTCATCGGCAGGGCCGACGCCACTGACGATGAGATTCGGGCCGCGATCGCGGCACTCGGGCTCCAGGACCGCTTCAACGCGTTCCCCGACGGGCTCGACACCGAGGTGCGCGAGCGCGGCTCGCGCCTGTCGGCGGGGGAGCGCCAGCTCGTGTCGTTGGTGCGCGCCGCGCTGGCCGATCCGGCATTGCTCGTGCTCGACGAGGCCACATCGAGCCTCGATCCGGGAACCGAGCGCGCGGTCGAGCGGGCGCTCGGCCACCTCACCGAGGGCCGGACGGTGGTCGTGGTGGCGCACCGGCTGTCGACGGCAGAGCGCGCCGATCGCATCGCGGTCGTCGACGACGGCCGCGTCGCCGAGCTCGGCACCCACGACGAGCTCATCGCCCGTGAGGGCCGCTACGCGAGCTTGTACGCGACGTGGGACTCTCGCGCGGCCATGGAC
>JBKOWN010000205.1:0-36844 GCA_046724435.1 Actinomycetota bacterium | reverse complement strand
GGCACGAGGCAACCGGATTTCCGTCCGAGGCCGTCGATGATCGGATCGCCCTCGTGCGTGCCGCGTCAACCGGGCGAGAGGTCGAACTGCACGCGCTCATCCAGCGGGTGATCGTGACCGATGACCCGACCAGCGCCGCGGAGAGCTTGCGCAAGCTTGTCCCCGAGCTGAGCGAAGAGGACATCCTCGACACGCCTTATGTATGGATCGGCACTGTCGAGTCGATCTGCGACAAGGTCCGCTCGGCCAGGGAGCGTTGGGGCTTCTCGTACTTCACCGTGTTCCAGCATTCGCTCGAAGCGGCAACGCCAGTTGTGACTCAGCTCGCGGGCACCTGATCTGACCAGCTGCCTAGGGAACTATCGGCGCCAACCGAACGCAACGGTGGGGCGTATCAACGGCATGATGCGATCAGATTCGTTTCCTTCCACGACCGTTGCGTGGTTGCGCCTCCGCCGATCCTGCCCATCTCGGTCCCTCCCGCTGCGGATCGCGAGCCGGCACGGGACGCCCGTGAGTCCCGCGAGACCTGTGTATCGGCAGGACACCGAGCGAACTTGACCCTGCGGTAGGAGAAAGCGTCCCCCGGCTCGCCGCTTGCTCCAGATCAGTCCTCCGGATCTGTGCGGCGCTCAGAGTTGACGGCGAACGTCGAGGAGATGGTGTCGCACCTCGTGCAAGGCGTGCATCGCGATCCAGCGAAGCGATCGCTCACTCCGGGTTGGATAGTTGTACATCGCGCTTCGCCGCTCCCAGTCCTCGGGCGTCAGGCGAGAGAGGTCATTCGCGTACAGGTACGCCGCCTCAGTGAGCTGGCGGGAGACGCGAACCGGGTCTTGGTCGGCGTAGCCATCGTGCTCGACACGTTCGTCGCGTCCCATGGGGTCGAACATTGGACAGTCGACGCGGCGAACCGCGAGAACCCGTTCACGTTGTACGAGCAGCACGTCGCGGAGGTGGCAGCTGTACTCGAGAGGAGACCAGGTATTCGACCGGCGTCTGGTTCGCAGGTCGCGGCCGCTGCCAAGGAGGTCGGTGACTTCGGCGACTCCGTCGATGATCGCTGAACCGGCGGCCAGTGCCTCGGCGAGGTCGTAGTCGAATCCACATTCCTCGCAGTGCTCCATCGGGCGACCTTAGGCACCCCTCGCGGAGTGTCGATTCTGGGCCGCGCCGTTCGTCGTAGGGGTAGAGGTCGGGCCCGGCCCCCGTTCGGTCGGTGCGTCGATCTCGGCAAGTGCTCCCCCCGGTGTGACAAGGAGGTTCCCCATGAAGGCGGTTCGCAGCGAGAAGCCGGAGGGCTTCGAAGGCATTGACAGTCTGGTCTACGAGGACGCCCCGGATCCCCAGCCCGCCATCGGGGACGCCATCGTGCAGGTGCGTGCCGCCAGTTTCACCCCGACCGAGCTGACGTGGCCCCTTCGGACCGATCGATCCGGACACGAGCGGGGGGCGCTGATCCCCGCCCATGAGGGGTCGGGTGTCGTCGTCGCGCTGGGCTACGGCACCGCCGGCGTGTCGGTGGGCGACGAGGTGTTCGGCCTGATCGACGGGTACCGCGACGGGTGGGCCGCCGAGTACGTGGCTATCGAGGCTCGCAGCCTGGCACCGAAGCCGAAGACGATCGATTTCGTCGAAGCCGCTGCGATCCCGCAGGCCGGGCTCACGTCGTGGCAGGCGCTGTTCGAACACGGCCACCTCGAGTCGGGACAGACCGTGGTGATCCACGGCGCGGCCGGCGGGGTTGGATCGATCGGAGTGCAGCTCGCCCACTGGGCCGGCGCCCGCGTCATCGGCACGGGTCGAAGCGGCGCCCGTCAGCGCGTGCTCGAGCTCGGCGCCGACGAGTTCGTGGACGTCGAGCGGGCGGGATGGCAGACCACGATCCGTCCCGTCGACCTGGTCTACGACGCCATCGGCGGCGACGTGCTCGCCCGTTCACCGGCGATCGTCAGGCCCGGTGGTGCCCTCGTGACCGTGATGGCTCCGACGCAAACCGATCGGGACGACATCCGCATGGTTCACTTCGTACGGGACCCGAGCGGTGCCCAACTCCGCCACATCGCTGGCCTCGTCGACCAGGGCGTGCTGCACCCTCAGGTCGGCGCGGTCTACCCACTGGCGGACGCGCGAGAGGCCTTCATGGCCAAATCCAAAGAGCACATCCCGGGCAAGGTGGTGCTGACACCCTGACCGATCTTCAACCAAGTCGGACGTCCGAAGGCAGAAGCTAGCGACGCTCCAGCGGAT
This sequence comes from Actinomycetota bacterium, assembly GCA_046724435.1. Taxonomy (GTDB): domain Bacteria; phylum Actinomycetota; class Acidimicrobiia; order IMCC26256; family JACDBD01; genus JALZAA01. The sequence continues at coordinate 34,594 of JBKOWN010000205.1, read as the reverse complement.
TCGTCACCGGCGGACCGCGGCGCTGCGTTTCGCTCGTTGCTTTCTTCCCGAGCGCGACGACGCAGTCAGCGTTCGCCGCGGCCGGCGGTGGTGGGTTCGGAAATGGCTCGACGGTGGCATCCCCGCCGACGTTCTTCGCCAGTTCCGGCGCCGCCTGTTCGAAGCCCGACTTGCACCCGACACTGGTCCCTGTGCGCTCGGCTCCGTTCGCCAGACCCACGGTCTGGTAGCCGATCGTGCTGAGGGCGTTCGACTTCTGCCGGCCGGCGTTCTGCTCGCCGGACGCATTGATCACCGCGACACGGACCTGCTGCGGCGAATGGCCCGCGCCGGTGGTGGTCGCAGTTGCGGGCACGGTCGTCGCGGTACTCGGGATCACGTTGAGGCGGTTCGTCTTCGCCGACGAGTTGTTGCCGCCGCCACCACGCAGCGCGACGAGGATCCCGAAGATGGCCGCGACCGTGCCAAGGCTGATGCCCAATGTCACGAGGCGGCGACGCGTTGACCAGACGATCGGTGGGAGCCCGCGCTTCGCCCGTCGTCGGGTCCGCCAGGCCGTGATGCGCTCACGAAGCACATCCAGCACGATGATGGCGAGGCCGGCGACGACGATCGCGCCCAGCCATGCCATCGTCAGTCTCTACTCGCGCTCAATGGGTGAGCTTTGTCTTCCGGACAAAATCCCGGACGATTCGGGTGACACCACGCGAGAGCAAATCGTCGAGGCTCTCGACCAAGCGGTCGATGTGCGAGCGCTCGACGATCAGGGGCGGCTCGAGCCGGATCACGTTGCGGTTGTACTCGGTGAACGCAACCAAGATGTCGTAGTCGTTCAGCAGAAGAGCCCCAACGATGCCGGTCAGAGCACCCCGCAGCCGCTTGTCGAAGCTCGAGACCAGCGTGCGCATGCCCCGCGGCATGGCGTGGCTGATGTCGCTCAGCTCGAGGCCGACCATGAGGCCACGCCCGCGAACGTCCGCGATCAACGCGGGGTGCTTGGTCTGCAGGGACCGCAACTGCTCGAGGAGGTATGCCCCCTGCTCTTCGGCATTTCGGATCAGGTCCTGGTCATACAGCGTGTTGAGTGCCTCGATCGCCGTCGCGCACGCGGTTCCGATCCATGCGAACGTCGCGGGACCGTGAATGAGCGCCGTCTGCTGGGTGCCGTACGCCTTCATGAAGACGGGCGTGCGCGCCACGTACGCTCCTACCGCCGCCTTGCCGCCACCGAGTGTCTTGGCCAGGGTCGCGATATCGGGCACGACGTCCTCGTGCTCGAAGGCGAAGAACTTGCCCGTCCGTCCGTAGCCGCATTGCACCTCGTCGGCGATCCAGATGACCCCGTGGGCATCGCAAAGGTCGCGAACTGCCTTGAGATAGCCCTTCGGCGGCATGACAACGCCAGCGCCGCCTTGGATCGTTTCGAGGATGAAGACGCCGATTGACCGGTCGCGGGTCAAGACTGTCTCCAGCGCGTTGATGTCGCCGAACGGCACCTTGCGACGCTGCTGGAGGAGTTGGAAGTCGGCCTGGTAGAGGTCGGAGTCGGACACCGAGAGCGCAGCCCGGGTCTTGCCGTGGAACGAGTGCTCGGCGTAGAGCACGGTCGGCTTGCGTGGACCGGCGACGCGCTCGCCGAGCTTCAGCGCCGCCTCGTTGGCCTCCGACCCGGAGACGCACAGAAAGGCGATGTCGAGATCACCGGGGGAGACCTGGGCCAAGTTGTACGACAGCACCGCGGCGTATTGCGACATGAATGCGATCGCGATGTCATGCCGCCGCGCATCGCTGAAGGCTCGTTCGGCGGCCAGGATCCGGGGGTGGTTGTGGCCGAAGCCCAGAGCCCCGTAGCCACCAAAGAAATCAAGGATCTTCCGCCCGCCTTGATCGACGTAGTACATGCCCTCGGCGTGATCGATCAGCAAGCGATCGAAGCCGAGCAGCTTCAGCATCTTCAGCTGACCCGGGCTCACGTGCTGCTCCATGAGCGCCGCGACGTCCTCGGGGCGGAGCTTGATGGCGTCTTCGACCGTCATGAGGTCCGGCTTGGCGGACACGTGCATCGACACTCTCTAGCGTTGGGAGGGACTTGCGACTAGGCGTCGGAACGTCATAAAGGGACCAAGATGACCGGGCACTGTACCGCGGCGATCAAGCTGCTCTGCCCGTTCTTCCCGACTCCTCGGGTCGGGGAACCTCCAGCTAGTACCCGGAGAGCATGGCGAAGAAGTCGCTTTCCGATGGTTGCAGATACCGGTCGTTGCTGTGCGACATCTCCGGGAGGAGCTTGACACCCGTGATGGCACCGGGGTTCGCGGGGTCCGTCTGCTGGTAGGTGTAGCCGGTGACCCAGTCGCTGTTGATGTCAAGTTCCATTGCACGGACAGCGCCGGCGCGCTGGAGCAGGACCGCAAGGGTCACGGCGCTGAGCCCCGGTCCGGCCACGTACACGAGTCCGCCGTTCTTGTCGACGCCCACACCGGAGCGCCAGACGAACACCCGATTTCCCAGCGTCGCCCCCCAGGCCCCGTCCGCGTTGTCGGGCAGGCCTGCCACCGGTTGGCCGTCATCGAGAATGAGCGCGAGGTTCTGGCGCACCGACGCGATGTCGGGCGACATTTGGAAGTCTCGTCCCCAGGTCCCGACGTTCGCCTTCCCCTTCTGGTCGATCACGAACGAGGCGCCGCCATCGACGAGCGGGATGAGCACGCGCCCATCCGTGTAGACCCCGCCGTGGGTGTCGCGCATCTCGAACCCTGAGTTGAACGCGGCCACGAGATTCGGCCACTCCGCGGACGGAACCTGGGCTCCCCACGTCTGGGGCGCTCCGGGCGGCTGCCGCGTTCCCGGCACGAAGGACGCCCTCAGGAGGGACGTGTCCATCCACATGGCAGACGCTACGAGGCTGGTGTGAACCGCATCAGGCCGGAAATAGGTCGTGTACACAGCCGGCAGGCCGGCAACGGTACGGCCGGTCGGCTTCCAGACGCCTTCGTCGGGCTGCGGTGAGGCAACGAGCGGCTGCATGTTCGCGGGTACGGAAAGGTGTGGAGGGGCAGTTGCGCCGGCGAGCGCGTTCGCGTTGATCCGCCGGGACGCGGCTGATCCGGTGGGCGCCGCCGCCCGCGGGAGTCCGTGCGCGAGGCGGCCACCGACAGGCGGGGCATTCTTCGAGTACCACCAGTGCTCAACGGTGTTGACCATGCCGGCCATGCCGTTCTCGCGCATCCACTCGACCGACCGCACACTGAGCGAGTCCTGCGCCGGGATGGTCATGAAGTTGTAGTACGAGATGCCGACGGGAATCGCGAGCACGACTAGAGCGAGGGCGAGCACCCGGCGGGCCACATGCCACCGTCGCTTCGCCGCCGATCGCCGAGCCTTGGCCGCGGCGGGCTCGTTGGTCGGTAGGCCCTCGGAGGGAGGCCGGGACCGACCTCGCATCCGACGCTCCCGTCGCGTCAACGACGGCTCCGTCGGTGCTTCGGTATCGGCTTCGGTATCGGCTTCGGTATCGGTGCGTGACTGGGCCATCGGAATCCTGTGAGGGGGTCAGACGGGGGCAGATTGCTCCGTACGACAGGTTAATCTCCGCTCCATTCGCTTCGCCGTCTGCGTGCTCGCCCTCGCGTTTGCCCTTGCCAACGGTCCGGCGTCAACCGCCGCGCCGAGCCAGGGTCCACTTCGGGTCGCCGCCGAGGTGCCGCAGCCCGGATTCTGGCTCGGCACCTCGGCCACGGACGTCACGGGCGGATTCGAGTACGACCTCGCGAAGGCCATCGCCGCCAAGCTTGGCAGGAGCGGCGTCACGGTCGTAGCCATCCCCTTCTCGTCGTTGGTTGCCGGGAAGGCCAAGGGCTTCGATATCGGCATGCAGGAAGCGCTGATCACGAAGTCGAAGCCAATTTCGTTCTCGAGGCCATACCTCGACTTCGACCAAGGGATCATGGTTCGGACCGGCGTGAACGTCGCCGACGCCTCGGCGGCCAAGCGGCTCCGCTGGGGGGTTTCGACCGCGACGCCGGCGTCATCCGCGTACTTGGACCGTGTGCTGAAGCCCGACACGCCCGCTCAGCAATACCCCGATCTCACCCAAGCCGTGACGGCGCTGGAAGCGAACCAGGTCGATGCAGTGCTCGATTACACGGTGAGTGTGATGAAGCAGGCAGCGCAGTCCCGCGGCCAGCTCGCAGTCGCCGGGCAGCTCCGCACGGCTGACAAGGTCGGTGCGATCCTGCCCAAGGGCTCACCGCTGCTGAAGAAGGTGAACGCGGCGATCCAGGCACTGAAGGCCGACGGGACAATCAGCCGTCTCTCCACCCAGTACCTCGGTGGCGACCCGTCGATGGTTCCGGTCCTACGGTGAGGGCAGGATTCGTCGCCGGGCCACGCCGGGCCGCGCTGCGTGCCGGCTTACGCCGCTCGCCCGGAGGTGGCGAGGCTCCTCGGTAGGCTCGGAGAGATGGCAGGGCCGGTGCTCTTCGTGGTCGACCACGACACGAGCTCGTTACGCGAACTGCTCGCCGATCTCACGCGGCGCTTCGGCAACGATTTCACCGTGAGGGGGGATAGCTCGCCGAAGGCCGCACTCGCCGCGATGCAGGAGATGGCCAGCTCCGACGAGCCCGTGGCACTGCTGCTCGTCGACGACACCTCGTCCGACTTTCTCGCGCGAGCGCACGAGCTGTATCCGGGTGCAAAGCGCGTCCTGCTCGTCGATCGGGACTACTCGTCGACGAGTCCGGCGGTACAGGCCATGGCGCTCGGGAACGCGGACTATCACATCGTGCGGCCGTGGGCGGACGACGAGATGATGTACGGCGCGATGAGCGAGTACCTCTCTTCGTGGACAAGGGAGCAGGATCCGACGTTCGAGCTGTTTCGGATCGTTGCCAAGGAGGGCGACAGCCGTTTGCTCCAGTTGCGCGACGTGATGACGCGGTTCAGCATGCCGTTCGCCTTCTATCCAGTCGAGAGTGAGGCCGGACGCCGTCTGCTCGACGATGCCGGGGTCGACGGATCGCGCCTCCCCGTGGTGATTCGTTACGACGGTCAGGTGATCGTCGATCCGAGCCTGCCGGATCTCGCCCGCGCCGTCGGTGTCAACGTCAAGAACGACGTCGACACGTGCGAGGTCGCGATCGTGGGCGCGGGACCGGCGGGCTTGACGGCCGCCGTCTATGCCGCGTCCGAGGGGCTCGACACGGTGCTGCTCGAGCAGGTGCTCTCGGGTGGGCAGGCCGGGACGAGCCCCCTCATCAGGAACTATCCCGGGTTCCCCCACGGCATCGGCGGGGGGCTTCTCATGGAGCGAACCTGCGAGCAGGCCTGGCTGATGGGTGCGCACATCGTGTTCGCCCAGCAGGCAGTCGGACTCGAGCTGCTCGGGGACCGTCGACTGGTGCGCCTCCTCGACGGGAGCGAGGTGTCCGCGCGAACGGTTGTGATCGCGACCGGGATCGAATGGCGGCGGCTCGGGGTCCCGGCCCTCGAAGCACTCGTGGGATCGGGCGTCTTCTACGGCGCGGCCGTCAGCGAGAGCAGAGCGATGCAAGGCCAGGACGTCTTCGTCGTCGGCGCCGGCAACTCGGCCGGTCAAGCGACGCTGCACCTCGCCAAGCACGCCCGTACGGTCACGCTCGTCATTCGGGCCGACAGCTTCGCCGAGTCGATGTCGACATATCTCGTGCGCGCCATCGAGTCGACGCCGAACGTCATCGTTCGGCACCGCACCGAGGTGGTCGACGGCGGCGGCGAGGGCCGCCTCGAACACCTCACCCTTGCCGATCGAGCGCGAGATGCCGTCGAAGAGATCCCCGCGGCCGCGCTGTTCATCATGATCGGCGGAGAGCCGCACACACAGTGGCTCCCCGATGAGATCGAGCGCGACGCGCAGGGCTATCTCGTGACGGGGCGAGATGTCCTCGAGCAGCCAGCCACGCGATGGGACCACGACCGCGATCCGTTGCCTCTCGAGACCAGCATGCCCGGAGTGTTCGCCGCCGGCGATGTGCGACAGGGCTCGATCAAGCGTGTCGCCTCGGCCGTCGGTGAAGGAGCGACAGTCGTCCGCCTCGTGCACGAGCACCTGCGCGCAACGGAACCCGTGCAGGTTGCCGACTAGCGCGTTAGGGAGAAGGGAGCCCGACCGAGGCCGAGCTGCCTTTCCAGTGCTCCCGGACCGCGAGAGAGGGAGAGAACGCGCCTAGCGAGAGTTACGACGGACGGAGCAGCACCTTCACCGCGCCCGTGCGTTTCACTCGTGCGATCGTCGAGATGGCGCGCTTCCACTCGGACAGCGGATAGCGGTGGGTGATCATCGGCGTCAGGTCGAGGCCCTCGCCGACGAAGTCGAAGTAGTGCTCGAACGCGTGCTTGCGCACCCCACGGACCTCCTCGATCCCGAACGCGTTCGAACCAATGACGCGCAATTCCTTGAAGTACAAGGGAGTCCACTCGAAACGCTTCGGTGTCTCGACACCACTGATGACGAGCGTGCCCCCGGTAGCGAGGAGGCGTAGCGACGTCTCGATGGTCTCCGGACTGCCGATGGTGTCGTAGACGACACCCGGTCCGTCTTGCAGCCACGATCGCTTGTTCCAGGGAACGAGTGGACGCGCCCCGGTCCGGCGTGCCACGTCCTGGACGAGCTCCTTCGGCTGGGACGGAAGCACCGCATGTGCGCCCATCTTCTCCGCGATCTCTGCACGCGGGCCGGGCCGGCTCGCCACCCAAATCTCGACGTCGGGGTAGAGGTGCCGCAGCAACCCGACGGCCGCGTCGGCCAGCGTGCCGCTGCCGTACACCAGGGCTGGTCTCGACGGTTCGGGCGGGTGCAACAGACTCGTGCGCAGCGACACGCTCGCCGGATCCGCAAGCACGGCGGCGTCGTCACTGATCGTGTCGGGCACAAGGAAGAGCTGTCCGTCGTGCGCGCTGAACCGCTCGGCATGCGCGCCGGGCGCGGATGCGCAGTTCCCGAGGTGGAGTGCAGCGGAGAGCGCGCCGCGGTCGAAGTTGCGGCACCACGGATAGCGCCCCTCTGCGCACGCCACGCACGGAGGATCGATCCCGCGCGGAATGCACGACAACCAGGGGTTGACAACGACCCGTTCCCCCGTGTCGCTCCGCTGGGCGACTGCCTCATGGCCGAGCACGTGCGGGAACGACAACAAGGCGGTCAACGGGTTGTCGAGGGCGCCATGCAGGAAGATCTCTTTGGCGTCGGAACCGCAGATGCCGCTCACTGCGGTGTTGCACAGCACCCAGTCGGCCGACGGCGGTGACGGTTCGGGCACCTCCCGCAATCCTGTCGGCGCGGCCCTGGTCGTGTAGGCGCGTCGCGTCACTCGCCCTCCGACGAAGGCCAGTGCTTCGCGAGGAAGACTGTGGCGGAACACGAGCGCCTTCACGGGAACCTCTGCCTTAAGCTGGACATACGGAGATTGTGTCGTATCGCCGCGGCAGCGGCCTGTCGAGCTCGCTGAGCGCCGAGAGCTTGGCAGCGCGGGGTGAGTGGGGGAGGCCGCGATGACCAAGACGACCGCGAAGACGGCGGGAACCAAGGTGAAGCGGGCGCGTGTCGCGAAGCTCGACCGGGCGCCTGGTACGGCTAGCGCCGCCGCGGTGTTGGGCGGCAGGGCGGGGACGATCAATCGCGCCGACCGCAGCGCAGCCGGTCGCGCGCTGCGCAAGCACGTGCCGCGAGATTCACACGGCGACTGGCGGCCGGCGCCGGATCGGCCCGACCCCGTGGCGGTTCTGGAAGAGCAGGGGGAGAGCCGGGTGCGCGAGCTCCTGCCGATCCGCTACGGGCGGATGGCGGAGTCGGCGTTCGGTTTCTACCGCGGTGCGGCGGCGGGTATGGCCGCCGACCTGGCTTCCACGCCGACCAGCGGGCACACGGTGCAGCTGTGCGGTGATGCGCACCTCGTGAACTTCGGTGGGTTCGCCACCCCGGAACGTCGGTTGATCTTCGACGTGAACGACTTCGACGAGACCCTGCCGGGGCCGTGGGAGTGGGATCTCAAGCGCTTGGGCGGGAGCTTGGCCGTCGCGGCCCGGTCAAAGGGCCTGTCCGACGACGTCGGCCAGACCGCGGTCTTGCACATGGTGACGAGTTATCGGGACCTGCTGGCCGCCTTGGCGACGACCCCCACCCTCGAGGCCTGGTCCTGGAGCATCGACACCGACGTGGTCGTGGCGGTGGCGGACGAGAAGGGTGATACCGAAACCCGCGGCATGCTCGACCGTGGCATCGCCAGGGCGTACGCGCACAGCAATCTGCAGGCTGTGAACAAGCTCACGACGATCGCCGACGGTCGGCGACGGATCGTCGACCAGCCTCCGTTAGTGGGTCACGTCGGCGACGACGACGACCTCGAGCGAATGCAGGCCCTGCTCGACGGATATCGGGCGAACCTCTCCGACGAGGTCGGCCATCTCCTCGACCGGTTCACATTGGTGGATGCTGCTCGCAAGGTGGTGGGGGTCGGCAGCGTCGGGACGCGTTGCTGGATCGCGCTGCTGGACGGAGGGGGATACGACGACCCGCTCATGCTGCAGATCAAGGAAGCGCAGGCGTCGGTTCTCGAGCCGCACCTCGGGCGTTCCGCCTACGACAACCACGCCCGGCGCGCCGTCGAGGGGCAGCGGTTCATGCAAGCCGCCAGCGACATGTTCCTCGGATGGACCCACGACGAGACTTCCGGTACCGACTACTACTGGCGCAACCTGCGGGACATGAAAGTGTCCGCCAACGTCAATGCCTTGGGGGTGAACCCGTTTCTTTCCTACGCGGAGCTCTGTGGCGGAACTCTCGCACGATCCCACGCCCGCTCCGGCGACGCGGCGAGCATCTCCGGCTACCTCGGCAAGGGAGACGTCTTCGGCAAGGCACTGGGCCGCTTCGCCACCTTGTACGCCGATCAGAACGCGCTCGACCATGCTGCGCTCGTCCAGGCGATCAAAGACGGCCGACTGCCGGCCGAGGCGGACGTCTAGAACCTCCGCGGAGCTGACGGCTGCTTCGACCGTAGACTCGAGCGGGCGCGCAGGGCGCCGCCGGTCCGCGGGAAGGGCAAAGCCCACCTGGTGCGAGTCTGCTCGCGTGCGAGGTCTCGACCTCCTTTCGGTCTGAGATGCGGACATCAGGCACCGCGAGAGGAGGCCGTCGTGCCCACTGTCCGTCTCCCGGACGACCCGAGTCTGGAACAGCTCAAGAACCAGGCCAAGACACTGCAGCGCTTCGTGCGGGCCGGCGCGCCCGAAGCCCTCGAGCACGTGCGTGAGTTTCATCCCCGGCTGAACAGCGTCGCGGCCGATACACCCGAGGCCAGGTCGTTCTCCCGCGCCGATGCGCAACTCGTCGTGGCGCGTCGCCACGGCTTCCCCTCGTGGCCCAAGCTACGTGCGCACCTCGATGTCGTGGAGCGCTACCGGCGGGCGCCGCACCGAGCGACCGTGGGGGGCCGGCTGACCAATGACGACGATCGAGCCGACGAGTTCCTGCGCCTCGCATGTCTCACGCATGGGGGCGACGACCCGGCCCGATGGGACCAAGCGACGCAACTCCTCGCTTCGCATCCGGAGCTGCCGGCCACGAGCATCCACGTCGCCGCTGCAGTCGGCGATGTCGGCGCGATCACCGCATTGTTGGCGCGCGACCGCGCGGCCGCGAACCGCGACGGCGGTCCGCATCGGTGGACGCCCCTGCTGTACCTCGCCTATTCCACGATCGACGACCGGGCGCCGGGACGCTCACACGTGGAGGTCGCACGCCGGCTCCTCGACGCCGGCGCCGATCCCAACGCCGGCTATCTCTGGGAAGGGCTGCCGTCGCCGTACACCGCGCTCACGGGTGTGCTGAGCAGCGCGCATTCGCAGCCGATCGACCTGGGGCGGCTGCTCCTCGAACGAGGCGCGGACGCCAACGACAGTCAGGCGCTCTATGAGCTCGGCCTGCCCACCGCCGACGACGACACGACGGCTCTCGAGCTCCTCTACGAGTTCGGGCTCGGAACGGGCAGTGGCGGAATCTGGCACGCAAGGCTCGCACCGATGCACGCCACACCATCGCAACTCGTCGAAGACGAGCTCGTGAAGGCCGCGGCCTGGAACCACCCCCGACGCGCGGCCGTCGTGTTACGGCATCCCGTCGACGTGGACGGCCGGGGGACACGCCACCCCATCTTCGAGGGACGCACTCCGTACGAGCTCGCCGTTCTCAACGGCAACGCCGCGGTCGTCGAGCTTCTCGAGGCAGCCGGCGCCAAACCCGACCATCCCGATCCCGAGCTGGAGTTCCTCGGCGCGTGCATGCGGGCCGACCGCCAGAACGTCCAACGGCTCCGAACGAGCGATCCGACGATCGTTGTGCGCGCCATCGCCCGCCGGCCGCACCAGATCAGTGTCGCCGCCGACCGTGACCGATCCGACGCCGTGAAGCTGATGATCGAGCTCGGCTTCGACGTCGATGCTGCCGACCCCTACCCGCACGAGCAGACCGCGCTTCATGGCGCCGCCTACAACGGGAATCTCGAGCTCGTGCGCTACCTCGTCGAGCACGGCGCCGACCCCGACATCGAGGACTGCTCGTTCCACTCGACCCCCGTCGGTTGGGCGGAGCACAACGAACAGCAAAACGTCGTCGACTACCTCTCCTCCCTCGATGCAGAGAGCGAGGCGCGCTCCCGCTAGTGGTGGAAGCTCTGGTGGCGTGTCTGCGGAAGTGGCGCCGGCAGCTTCTCGAGGAACGCGAGGTGCGTCTTCAGGTCGCCGACGAGGAGGTCCGTGAGGTCGCGTGACATCCCGTTGCGGATCACGATCCGAAGTGCGGCGAGATCCTGGCGGTTCTCGGGAAACCTCGCGGGGGACGCGGCGCGCATCGGCCAGAGTGGGTGATTCGGCGGGAGCATGACCAGCGGGCAAGGACCCGATCGGGTCAGCAGCCCCGCCGGATCGCGTAGACGTCGAAGGCTTGCGGTTCTCTGATCTGGCGGACGCCGACGCGGCTCGCGTCGCATCCGTTCGGACCTGTTTCGTTCAGGTCGCGTAACAGCTGGTGCTCGTTCGTGCGCCACTCGCGGTCGTATGTGCGGAAGATGATGACGAAATCGACTCGACGCTTCCTGAGGAAGTGCGAGTACTTCGTGACGTCCGGCCAGTTGTTCCGGGCGATGCTCTCGGGGAAGAACTCAGAATCGAGCCGCGCGTCGTGCTGCACGAGCTGGTACATCCCGATCTTGCCGTCATGGGCACGCAGGATGCGGTAGGTCGCGCCGGGATCGAAGTTGTTCGACTTGATGAATGTCAGCAGCTGCGTGTCGGGCTTCCGGTCGAGCGCACCCCAGGAGTACTCCGCTTCGAGCGGTCCGGCGAACACGATGTTCGAGAGCAGCAAGACGGCGCACGCGACCGCAGGGAAGTGCGTGATCACGCGGGACGGCGTCGTGGTCGAGCGCAGACGCCGTTGCACGATGACCAACGCAATGGGTATGGCGAGCACGAGGATGCGCACCCCGAGCGTCCCGAAGAAGCTCGTGGCGACGACGACGGGGCTGCTGTCGCCGAACACCGGCGACGCGAACACGAGCAGCGCAGCCGGTATGGCAGGCAGCAACGAGGCCGCGTAGTAGCGCAGCAACCTCCGACGATCCGGCTCCCAGCGCCACCACCACGCGACGAGAACCACGCCCATCGGGAGAACGACCGCCGGATGCGTCGCCTGCCCCAGCCCGGCGAGCACAGCGGCCAGCCCGTACCGCCGCCGTCGCCAGCACGCCACCGCGCCCATCAGCATCGACGCACCCCAGAGGAACGGGAGCTGCCCGATGATCGACGCCACCACCAGGGCCGGATTCACCAGCACCGCGGCCGCCCACCATCCCTTTCGCAACTCCGGGAACGCCCAGAACGTCGCCGCGATGAGACCAACGGTTCCGACGACAAGCCACAACGTGACGATCCAGTCGCCGACGAGCGGCCGCAGCAATGCGGCGGTGAGCCACGGGACGAGCGCGTACGGGAACGCCAACGCCCTGCCGTGCCCGATCACGGGCATGGACCACGGAATGTGGTGGAAGCGCCAGATTCGATCGCTCACGTACCAGACGTGGCCGTAGTTGCTGATCGCGTCATCCGACACGAACACCGCATTGCGCAGGATCAGGAGCAGGACCACGGTCCACGCGGCCGCGACAATCCACAGCACGATCGCTCCCCGCGAGCGAGCGCCCACCGACCTTTCCACCGAGCCCGCCAGCATCCCGTCCCCCTGGCGCAAACGGCATGGGCCGAAAAGTATTGCCCGGGGCCAGGGCTTCGCGTGGGCACCCTCCCGGGATCCGGTCACGGCCGTCGACGACTCCGCCATCATCGGGCGAGGCTGCCTCTGCGATGACCCGGGCGGTGCAACACTTGGGCCGCGTTCCGTGGTTGCCCCGAGGGCCGGAGCCCGATGCCGTTCGGCCGTTCTGTCAATCTCATCCGCACCGGGCGATGGGCGAGCGCGACCGTCGCGCTCGTCGTCTGCACCATGGCGACCGCGACCGTTCTGGTCGTCGGGAGAAGTTCAGCGGTCCTGCTGCTCGCGAGTACCGCCGTGGCGCTCGGGGGCTACTGGTGGATGGTCACGGCCGAAGCTCGCCGACCGTCCTTGACCTTGCGCGCGGCGGTCGTCGCGATAGCGGTCGTGATCGGTGTGGCCGTGACGACGGTCCCTCGCGAGTCGGGCGACGTCTGGTCATACGCGATGTACGGGCGGATCGTCGCCGTCCATCACGCGAGCCCGTACCGGCACGTTCCCGACGAGTATCCCGACGACCCGATGCTCCGGTTCGTCACGCCGACCTGGCTGCACACCGGCTCGGTGTACGGACCGACGTTCGTCGCGTTCGCCGCGGGCGTGGCGCCTTTCGCCGGTGACTCCGCTACTCGCACGAGGCTCCTCTACCAGGCGATCGCCGCGCTCGCCGTGGCCGGCGCGCTGGTGCTCGTGTGGCGCCGCACCCGTTCTCCTGCCGCGATCGCGTGGCTCGGGCTCCACCCCGTCATAGGGCTCGCGCTCGTCAACGGCGGCCGCAACGACGCGCTGATCGGGCTCGGTGTCCTCGGGTCGATCTTGCTGGTCGAGCGCGAGAAGCTTCGCGCGTCGGGGCTGGTGACCGCCGTGGTGACGACCATCAAGGCCACCGGCGGCCTCGCGGGTGCGGGTCTCGCGATGTGGACCTGGCGACGAAGAGGCCTCCGCCCCGCCGCGGTCTTCGTGGGCGTCACGGCAGTCGTGGTGGTCGGCGCGTATCTCGCCGCCGGCGGTGCAGTCGCGCTGGACGCGCTCCGGCACGCCGCGACGCAGATCAGTAGGGCGTCGATCTGGGCCCTGCCCCCCCGCCTCGGATTGCCGGCGATCTCGACCACGGTGGCGATGGTCGCCACCGCGGCGGTGGTGGCCGTGGGCCTGTGGCGCGACACGAAGGACGAACCCGCGCTGGCGGGAGTCACCGCACCGGCGGCGTACCTCCTGGCCGCGCCGTACGTGCTCCCCGGCTACCTGGGGTGGGCGCTCCCCGGCGCGGCCCTGCAGCACAGCCGGAGGACGGCGCGCATCGTCGCGCTGCAGGGAACGCTGCTCGTCGGCGCCTACGAGATCTTCAGCATTCGGTCGTCCGGTCCGGTCGGGACGGCCTTGTCGGGAATGGCCGAGGTGGTGGCGCCCCTGCTCGGCATCGTGCTGCTCGTCACCTATCTCGTGCGGCCGCGTCGGCTCGCACGCGAGGAGGTGGCGGTTGGCGCGTCGGATGCTCAGGCGTGCGCGAACGATGGCGCGCCGTCGACGGCGAACATGAGATCGTCCACGTAGCAGTACCACCAGTCCTCGCCCGGTTCGTACGACTGGATGACCGGGTGGTGCTGCGAGCCGAAGTGCGCAGTCGCGTGGCGGTGCGGCGAGTTGTCGCAGCAGCCGACGTGGCCGCAGGACATGCACAGGCGCAGATGCACCCATTGGCCGCCGATGCGCAGGCAGTCTTCACAGCCTTCGCTGCTCGGCGTGACGTCGACGACCTGGTCGAGGTGACTACACGATTCCGCCATCGCGTGCTCCTGTCCGGTTGGGAGGCGTTCAACACGACAACAAGCGTCTCAATCCGAGGATTCCGGATACAGAATTGTCAGTGAGCCACTCGGGAGGAGCAGCCATGGGATCGAGGATCACGATGGTGAGCACCAGGGAGATCGCGTTTCCCCGCGAGGCGACCCTGCAGGCGATCTGGGAGATCAAGAACATCGAGCTGACCGAGGTGAAGGCCAAGGTCGTGAACGTCGATCCCGAGACCCCCACCCGAGGCACGTACAGAGTCCGGGGGCGGTTCGCCGGCGTGCCCTGGCACGGCGAGTTCTCCTATGAGCTCAACGAGGGCGGGTTCCACAGCCGCACCGCCGGGGTCCCGCCGGACCAGGCGACCGTCGAGGGCGGGTTCGTCGTCACGCCGATCGCCGGTGGATGCACGGTCATCCATTACGAGCAGTACGTGCTCGCGCCGTGGTTGCGTCCGATCAAGCCCGTCGTGTGGATGTACCTGCGTTGGAGCATGCGCCGGGAGCTCCGCGACCTCGAAGCGCTCGTGCGCCGGTCGCAGCCATCTGATCGCGAACGTGTCAGAGGATGACGAGGACGAGGATGAGAAAGCCGAGAAACGTGAGGGTCGATCCGACCTCCGCGTTGCTCTCCTTCTTCTCGAGGCGGTCGCGCACGAACGGGACGTCTGCTCTCATCGGTGCAAAGCCGACGTTCGGGCGCCCGGCGTGCGTGAACAACGCGGTGGCGAGAAAGCCGAGACCGATGAGCGCGAATGCCATGGCGACAAAGGCAAGGATCACGGCTGCGTCGCCTTCGCCGCCGCTCTTGGCGAGGATGCCGGCTCCGGTGACCACGATCCCAGCGGCGGGAACGAGCGGCGTCGTCCGGGCATTCACGGTCGCGGCCGACTTCTCGAAGTCTTCGACGACCGCGAGGGTGACCTCGTCGTCGCTCTCACCCGCGGCGACCCGCTTGTCGATCTCCTCCTGGAGCGCGTCGATCGACGGGATCGTCTGCGCCACACGATCCGCGTGGAGGTGAAAAACCCGTCGCCACCCTCGGCCGGGGCGCTTCCCGGCCGCGCCGGCGGCAGGTTGCATCCCCTTCGACGCAAGATCGTCAGCCATGGTGTTCCTCTGCGCGCCGGCGCGGGCGGGCGGGACCCGGGACGACCGGCAGCTCGGAGAGCCCGCGCAGGACGAGGCCGTCGCCGTGGTTCCAGTGCAGTTCCTCGGGTCGAACTGCGAGCCGGAGGTCCGGGAAGCGCCGGAGAAGCGCATCGAGCGCGAGCTGGCCTTCCATACGAGCCAGCGCGGCCCCGAGACAGAAATGGATGCCGTGCCCGAACGCGAGGTGGCTGACGTCGTCTCTCTCGAGGTTCAGCACTTCGGACTCCGGATAGTGCGCGTCGTCCCGATCGGCGGCTGCCAGCGAGATGATCACCTGGGCCCCCGCGGGGATCGTCACACCGCCGATCTCCACCGGTTCGACCGCGTAGCGGAAGGTCGAGTGAGGCACCGGCCCGTCGTAGCGGATGAGTTCTTCCAATGCAGCAGGGACGCGGGACGGCTCGGAACGCAGCTGCGCCAGCTGGTCCGGATGTCGAAGCAACGCGACGACGCTGTTGCCGATGAGGCTCGTCGTCGTGTCGTGGCCGGCCACGATCAGTTGAAAGATCGTCGAAAGCAGCTCCTGCTGGTCGAGGCGCTCGTCACCGTCACGGGCGTTGATCAGCGCGCTCACGAGGTCGTCGGCGGGCGCGCTCTTCTTGGTCTCGACGAGGGCGCGCAGCATTCCGACGACTGCGTCGGAGGCGGCCTTTGCGCGCTCGAAATCCGCCGACGTCGGCGTCGGAACGAGCATCGCACCCAGGCCCTGGCCGAAGGCGGGCCGGTCGTCGGGCGGGACGCCGAGGAGCTCGCAGATCACTGTGAAGGGCAGCGGGAACGCGAAGGATGCGACGAGATCGACGCGTGCGCTCGGGCCGAGTGACGCCACGTCGTCGAGAAGATCGTCCACGATCGACTGCACGTGTGGACGGAGCCCCTCGATCCTGCGAACGGAGAACGCGGAGGAGACAAGTCGGCGAAGACGAGTGTGGTCGGGCGGGTCGACGACGAGCATGTGCCGGGCGAACGCCGGCCCCGGAAGGCCCTCCGCGACCACCTCGGCGTTGCTCGCCATCGCGGCGCGCATGTCCTTCGAGAGTCGGGGGTCGTTCAACAAGGTACGGGCCTCGTCGTACCAGACCACGAGCCAGGCTTCGTGCCCGTCGGCGAGTGTGACCTGGTGCAGCGGGCCGAGCTCCCGCGCCTCGGCGAACACCGGGAACGGGTCGTCCTGGTCGTACGCACCCCAGGCGGTGAACGCCTGCCCTGCCGTGGTCACCCACCCATCTTGGCATTGGAGTCCGGCGCCGCAGGACCCTTCGGGCGCCGCTCCGGCTGCGACCGCAGCAGCCGCTGCCACGGTTCACCGGCTGACCGACACGGAATCGGTCGGCCTAACCTCGTCGGCGATGGCCGACTGGGCGACGATCTCGTCGCTTGCCACCGCCGGGGGCACGCTGGTGCTCGCGGCGGCGACGTACTCGGCCGTACGCTCGGCGAACCGCTCTGCCGCCATCGCCGAGCAGACCCGGGAGCTCGGGCTGCGGCCAGTGCTCGTGAACTCGCGGCTTCAGGACGCGCCGGAGAAGGTCGGATGGGTCGACGACCACTGGACGAAGGTCCCCGGTGGTGGCGCCACCGCCGAGATCGTCGACTCGAACCTCCTCCTGGCCATGTCGCTGCGAAACGTCGGTCCCGGGATCGCGGTGCTGCAGGGATGGCTACCGAAGGCGGTAGAGAATCCGCGTATCGCTGATCGGCCGCACGAAGATCCTGACGCATTTCGTCCTCAGACGAGGGACCTGTACGTGCCGCCCGGGGACGTCGGCTTCTGGCAGGGAGCCATCCGGGACATGGGCGACGACGCGTACCCCGACCTGCTCCGCGCCATCGAGGCGCGCGTGCGGCTGAGCGTCGACCTGCTGTACACCGATCACGAAGGCGGCCAACGCGCGATCAGCCGCTTCGCCATGGTCCCGCGCCCTGACTCGGGATATATGTGCACGATCGTCCGGCACTGGAACCTCGACCGGCAGGACCCGCGCTAGGAAGCTGCCGTGCTGCTCTGCGAGCCGGGCGGCCGGGGCGTCTCGCGCCAGCCGAGCTTCACGGTCACCCAGCTGACGCCGGCGAGCACCGAACCCGTGATCACCGCGCTGACGAAGCCCGGCCCGCTGACGGTGCGGGCAATGAGAAACGTGATGAGCGTCCACACGCCCACGCACGTCCCGAACTCGACGGCGAGCCAACCGGGATGGACCGTCCTCGTCTTGTCCCACGGCATGGTTGCGTACTCCTCGGATCGGGAGGCCCGACGCTACGCGTCGGGCAATCCATCCCGGAGCGCACACCGTATGAACCACCAGGAATCGGCCGAGGGAGAAGAAACCATGCGCAAGCTTGTCGCCCTGACCGGAGCAGCGGTCGTCGTCACCGCACTTGTCGCTGGCCCGGCGCTCGCCGACGTCCCCACGAAGTCGAAGCCGCCGGTCTCGTTGCAGGGCAAGGTCACCAACAAGGGCACGGCAACAGTCAAGAATGCGAAGGTGTCGGTCGAGGCAGACGACTTCTACTTCAAGTCGACGTTCCTGAAGGCGAAGCCGGGGACGACGGTCACGGTGTCGCTGAAGAACGAGGGGAAGACGCAGCACACGTTCACCATTGACGGGCTGGGTGTCGATCAGACACTCAACCCTGATCAAAAGGCGACGGTCACGGTCACGCTGCCTGCGAGTGGCGCCACGCACTTCTATTGCCGGTTCCACGGGCCTCAGGGGACGAACCAGGGCATGCAGGGCGCTTTCTTCACCAAGAACGGTGAGACCGTGAACATGGGAGGAGCCGCCGCGGCATCGGCGGAATCCGCGCCCACAGCCACCACGACCGCCCCGACGATGCGCTCAGGGAGTAGCTCCGGCTACTGAGTCCCGCCGTTCTCGGACCGGGCGCCGGAATCTCCTCCGGGTGACATGAACGCGAGTGGGACGCCGGCGCCGGCCTCGCGACGCAGCGTCGCGATACGCCGGCCCGGTTGCACTGCGTCTTTGATCCGGCCGAGGCGGTCTCCGAGCAGCGCGGACGTTGCGCCGAGATCCTCGACTGTGAACGCGACTCCGTAGAACCGGGCCGGCTCCGACCCGGACGGCGCGTCGGGCCCAATGAGCTCGAGAATGGGACGACCGAGGCGGAAGAACGTCTGCGTGAACGGCGGGCCGTATTGATCGGTGTGCCGTTGTCGGCGCGGCTCGATGCCGTGCACGGCCAGCGCCTTGATCGTCCGGCCCGGGTCCGGTGACATCACGACGAGATGATCGAGTGCGACCGCCCCGTTGGCGTGGGTCGCGGGATCGGCCGGCGGCGGCGAAGGAACCGTGGGCAGCTCGTCCACCTCGAGGCCCCCGGCGACACCGGAGAGGGCCCAGCTGCTGATCTTTCGGCCCGCGCAGCCGAGGCGGATGGCGACGCCGTCGAACCCGCAGGCGCCGTCAGCGTCGATCGTGAATCCGAGCGCGCGCCACGCGTCGGGGTCGGCCGCGACGTCGAGCGC
This sequence comes from Actinomycetota bacterium, assembly GCA_046724435.1. Classification (GTDB taxonomy): domain Bacteria; phylum Actinomycetota; class Acidimicrobiia; order IMCC26256; family JACDBD01; genus JALZAA01. The sequence continues at coordinate 15,861 of JBKOWN010000205.1, read as the reverse complement.
CACCAGCTCGGGCGCGGCCATTAGCTCGGGGTGAACGACTTCACGCCCCGGCGGTACGCGCCGGGCACGAGCGCTCGTGCAACTGGCGCCAGGCGTGCCACGCGCGTCGCGTCGATCTCGACGCGTGGTCGACCCAGGCCGCGGAGCAGCGTTTGCGAGACCTGGTGTTCCGTGCGGCGCACGAACCGCGGCACCTTGGTCGGATCGGCGCCTGCCGTCATCGGCGTGGGAACGAAACCCGGGTAGAGGACGTGCAGGCGGACGCCACGATCGTCGACGGTGTAGGACTGGCTCTCGGTGAAGGCGCTCAACGCTGCCTTCGACGCCGAGTACGCCGGCTCGGCCGCCCCGGGCGCGCGGCCGGTGTCGGAAGAAACGTTCACGATGACGCCGCGCGAGCGCTCGACCATCCCGGGCAGCACCGCGAGGGTTCCGGCGACGACGGCGAAGAAGTTCGTCTCGAAGACGGTGCGGTACTTCTCGATGCTGTCGCCGTTCGGCTCGCCGATTGCGGCGTCGTTGACCAGCAGGTCGATTCGGCCGTGGGCAGCTTCCAGGTCGGACAGCACCGACGCGAACTTTGCGGTGTCGCTGACGTCGCACGTGACGTAGCCCGAGGACGGCGACGAGCGCCGCATCTCGGCCGCGACCTGCTGGAGGAGGTCCTCTCGCCGGGCAATGCCGATGACGGTCGCGCCCCTCGCGGCCACGTCCAGGGCAATACGGCGACCGAGCCCGGACGACGCCCCGGTGATGACGGCGATCGAGCCGGGGAAGTTGAACGTCGTATCCACCGCTCTCTCCTCCTTGCCGATGGTTGTGAGCCCAAGGTCGGGGTGAACCTCAGGCGGCGGCCTTCTCCGCGGTTGCGTGGTCGATCTCGTCGTAGGCCAGGAGCTCACGGCCGGCCACCATCGCGACGCGGTCATCCCATGCCGCGGCGGGGGAGAGGTTCAGCCGAGCGAAGCGCACGCCCACCAGCGCCTTGTGCGGATCCTCGGCCGACTGCTCGAGCAGCAACGCGGCGGAGACGGTGCGGGCGAGCTGGGTCGTGATGCGCGCCGCACGTGCTTCGGCGAGGTCGGCGTCGAGCGAAGGAAGCTCGTCGACGCGCCGCTCCAGCTCGTGACGAGCCACGTTCACGGCGGCAACGGCGTCGGACACGTACTCCGGCCCGGCGGCGGCCGCATCGATCGCCCGGTCGATTCGCGCCAATGCGGCTTCGTGAGCGGTGTCGCGCCGGATGGCGCGCAGGACGTCGAGCTGGCAGATCTGCTCGGTGCCTTCCCAGATCGGGTGGCACTGCGCGTCGCGCAGCTGGCGCGTGAGCGGCCAGTCCTCGCAATACCCGTTGCCGCCGTGCAGCTCGACGGCCTTGCTCGAGGCCTCGACACCAAACCGGCACAACCGCACCTTCGCCGCCGGGACCAGGATGCGCCGGAGGCGGTCACCGTCGCGCGAGCGGGCGGCTGCCGCGCACTCGAAGCCGAGCGCGAACGCCGCCTCGAGCTCGGCAAGGAGATCGACGAGCTGCTCGCGGATGAGCGGGAGGTCGACGAGGAGCCGGCCCTTCGCCCGCCGGTGATGGGCCCAGATCGTGCCTTCGAGGAACGAGCGGCGGGCGATACCGAGACCCATCAGCGCGACTCCGAAGCGCGAGCCGTTGACCATCTCCATCATCCGCCCGAGCCCGCCGGCGTCCGACTCGGAGCCACCGCCGTCGCTCGGGCGCGTCGCGCGCAGCGCGTAGCCGAGCGCGTCGTGGAACTCGACCTCGCCCGTCGGTACGCTCTTCGTCCCCAACTTCGGCTTGAGCCGGCGCATCGAGATCCCGTTGCGGGATCCGTCCTCCCGCTCCTTGGGAACCAGGTAGAGGCCGAGGCCGACGGGGCCGTCGGGCGCGCCCTCTGGACGCGCCAGCATCACGATGGCGGCGCCGTCGATGTTGGAGCAGAACCACTTCTCGCCGTTGATCACGACGCGGCCGTCCCCGACGTCGCGCGCAGTGCAGTGGACGGTGCGGCCGAGGTCCGAGCCTCCGTCGCGCTCCGTCAGGAACATCGACCCGTCGACGCCGCCGTCGAAGCTGTCGCCCCGTAGTCCGGGCAGGAGCGCGTCGCGCACGTCGGGCGGCGCGTAAGCGGCGACGAGGCCGGCGACGCCGCTGGTCATTCCCAGACTGCAGACGAGGCCGGTGTCGGCCTGGGACAAGAGGTAGCTGGTGGCGGCGAGCATCACGCCGGGCGCCGGGCGGCCACGATCGGCCTCGTCGCGCGCGAAGCCACCGACGTACCCGGTCGCCCACAGCGACCGCTTCGAGTCGACACCGGCCGGGTGGTGCACGATCTCGTTGACCTCCTCGGCCCACCGGTCGTAGCGCCGGAGCTCGGGCGGATGGGCGTCGACGACCTCCGAGTTGGGCGCGACCCGCTCGCCGACGAGCCCGCCGAACTCGCGCAGCTTGGCGTCGGCCCACTCGAAGTCCTCCGGCGGGCAATCGCGTCGCACACGTGCCTGGAGATCGGGGTCGAGGTCGTACCAGTTGTGCCCGATCGCGGCGTCGAGGGTGGCGTAGTCGATCATCGATGCTCCCCGCTGCGTTGCCTGATGTTCACCTGTCAGCCTACGGCGCGGCCCCGTGGTAGGCATCACGGCGATGCAGATGCACCCACCCGATCTCATCGAGACGCGGATGCGCGTCGCCACCTGGAACCTCTGGTGGCGTTTCGGTCCCTGGAAAGACCGCCAGCCCGGCATCGCCGAGACCCTCCGGCGCATCGACGCCGACGTCATCGCGCTGCAAGAGGTCTGGGACGTCGAAGACGCACCCGGCCAGTCCGAGGAGCTCGCGGACACCCTTGGCTACGAGCACGTGTTCGCGGCGGGGTTCGACGCGGGGGAGGCGTCGTTCGGCAACGCAGTCCTCTCGCGGTGGCCGATCGCGGCGAGCGACACGCGTTCGCTCCCGACCACGCCGTCGACCGACGAGTTCCGGGTCGCGCTCAAGGTCGATGTCGATGGTCCCCGAGGGCCGTTCGAGCTCTACACGACGCACCTCAACTGGCGGTACGACGAGAGCCACGTCCGTCAGGCTCAAGTCCGCGGGCTGGCCGAGTTCGTGGCCGAGTCGACGGGTCGCGCGTTTCCGCCCATCGTGTGCGGCGACTTCAACGCCGAGCCCGACTCCGAGGAGATCCGCATGCTCACCGGCCGCGCCGCCGTGCCGGTCCCGCGTCTGGTGTTCGTGGACGCGTGGGACGTCGCCGGCGACGGGACCGGGTTCACGTGGTCGAACGACAATGTCTTCGCGGCTCGTGACCTGGAGGCCGACCGTCGCATCGACTACGTCTTCGTCGGATGGCGCAAGGCGAACGGTGCCGGCCATGTCGTGGACGCTCGGGTCGCTGCGATCGATCCGATCGACGGCGTGCACCCGTCCGACCACTACGCCGTCGTCGCCGAGCTGCGGTACTAGACGACCCGATGGCCATCGATCTCGCCCCGCTGCGCGTCGCGACCGGCCAGCCGCCCCGGCTGGCCCGGCGAGACCCGGCTGACCGACTCGGCCTGACCCACAAGGCGGAAGCGCGAGAGCAGCGCGACGCCCTGCTCGACGAGATCGAGGAGTTGCACGCACGGCTCTGGGCCGAGGCCGAGCGGAGCGTGCTCCTGGTGCTCCAGGGTGTCGACACGTCCGGGAAGGACGGCGTGATCCGCCGCGCGCTGAGCGGGCTCAACCCGCAAGGCTGCGCGGTCACGAGCTTCAAGGTGCCGACGACCCTCGAGCTCGAGCACGACTACCTGTGGCGCGTTCACAATGCCTGCCCGGCTCGAGGGCGGCTCGGCGTGTTCAACCGATCCCACTACGAGGACGTCGTCACAGCGCCCGTCCGCGGGATCATCGACGACGATCTCTGTCGACGCCGATACCGACATGTGCGCGAGTTCGAGCAGATGCTGACCGACGAGGGCACGACGGTGGTCAAGGTGTACTTGCACATCTCGCGCGAGGAACAGCGCCAGAGGCTTCAGGCGCGGCTCGACAACCCGACCAAGCGATGGAAGTTCAATCCAGAGGACCTGGAAGCTCGCAAGCAGTGGGACGAATATCAATCGGCGTACGAAAAGGCGATCAGCGAGACGTCTACGGACATCGCGCCGTGGTGGATCGTGCCAAGCGACCGGAAGTGGGTGCGTGACGTCGTCGTGGCGACGCTCCTGCTCGACACGTTCCGCCGGCTCGATCCGCAGTTCCCGCCGGCCGATCCGTCCCTCGACGGCGTGGTCGTCGAATAGTCGCCGCCGAGGTCAGCCGGAGCGTCGGCGTTCCTCTTCGGCGGCGGCGCGGCGGAACGCCTCGCGTGGCCGCTGCAGCGAGCCGAGCGCGACGACGTCACGCGGGAACAGCATTGCGACCGTCCAGTCGAGCGCGATCCGGACGCGGCGGTTCAACGTCGGCATCTTGGCGAGGTGGTACGTGCGGTGGAGCCACCACGCCGCAAAGCCGCGCACGCGGATCCGGCCGGGGAGTCGGGCGACGCCCCGATAGCGCCCCAGCGACACGAGCTGGCCCCGGTTGTGGTACCGGAACGGGCGGGGCGCGCGCCCGCGAGTCGAGGCGACGACGTTGCGGGAGAGCTGCTTCGCCTGGCGGATCGCGTGTTGCGCGGTGGGCGGGCACAACCCGCCCGTCGTGAGGTCGGGCACGGCGGCGTTGTCGCCGGCGGCCCAGGCGTCGGGCACGACACCGCCGTCGGCGTCGTGGACGCGCAGGTACACGTCGCAGGTGACGCGGCCCCGGTCGTCGACGGGGAAGCCCGAACGCGCCGCCAGCGCATGCGGGCGCACTCCGGTCGTCCAGACGAGTGTCGTCGCCGCGAACTCCTCGCCGCTCGACAGCCGCATGATCCCGCCCTCGGCCGACTCCAGGCTGGTTCCCATCCGGACGTCGATCCCTCGGCGCGTCAGCCGACGCTGCGCGTACTCGGCGAGGCTCTCGTCGATCTCGGGCAGGAGGCGATCGGTGGCCTCGATCAGCACCCACCGGGCGCGCTCGCCTCGCAGCTCGGGATACTTCTTCAGCGCGGCGCGGCTGAGGTCCTCCAGCTCGGCGAGCGCTTCCACGCCGGCGTAGCCGCCGCCGACGACGACGAACGTGAGCAGCGCGCGCCGCCGCTCGGGGTCGGTCGTCTCGGCGGCTGCCTCGAGGCGCGCCAGGACGTCGTTGCGGAGATGGATCGCCTCGTCGATCGTCTTGAAGCCCACCGCCTGCTCCGCGAGCCCCGGTACCGGCAGCACCCGGCTCACCGAACCCGGGGCCAGGACGAGCACGTCGTACTCGAGGTCGACGGACGAGCCTTCGAGGAGATGGACGTGCGCCCGGTGTGCGGCGTGATCGATCGTCTCCACCTCGCCGACGACGAGCCGGGTGCGGCGCAGGACGCCTCGCAGCGCGACCAGGACGTGACGGGGCTCGATCGTCCCCGATGCCGCCTCGGGCAGGAAGGGCTGGTACTGGAGGTAGTTCTCCGCGTTCACGAGCACGATCTCGTCGTCGGGGCGACGGAGGCGCCGCTCGAGCCGCAGCGCGGCGTACGTGCCGACGAAGCCGCCCCCGCACACGAGGACCCGCATATTGTGAAGGGTTTCACGAGGGTCCTCGCGGGTCAACCCACCGGAGCGTTGCACGAGCAGGTGACGATTAGGGTCCCCGCGCAACGCATCGAAGGGTGAAGGAGATCGAGGGAGAAGGAGAGCCGATGCCGAGTCCGGAGCAGGTGCAGGCGGCGGTGGACGCCTACGTCGCCGCCTACCAGGAGAACGACCGGGATGCGTTCCTCGAGGCTTTCGCCGTCGACGGCGTCATCGTCGACCCGGTCGGCACGCCACCCCACGCGGGTCTCGAGGCGCGGGGCGCCTTCTGGGACACGGTCCATCAGCTGACCGAGCGAATGACCTTCGACGTCAAGGACGTCACCGTGTGCGGCACCGAGGCGGCCATGGTGTTCCGGATCCACGCCTCGACCGGAGATGCCGGGATCGTCCTCGACGCCGTCGACATCTTCGAGGTCGACGACGACGGGAAGATCTCCTCGATGCGGGCGTACTGGGACATGAGCCGCGCCGTCCCGGCGGGCTGACCCCGGTGACCAGGGCGCTTGACCAGGCGGTCAACTCGACTGGTGAGGTCCCGCGGCCGTAGGCCACAATGTCTCGGCCATGCGGGTTGAGTCACGGGATTCCCTCTCGCTCAAGCCGGCCGAGCTCGACGAGTTCGGCCAGCTCCTCGTTTCGGTCGAGCTGCCCCTCAAGGACGATGCCCTCGACGAGCACGTCGAGCGGTTCCCACTCGTGACCCGCACCACCGCCGACGACGAGCTCCACGGCTTCCTGTTCGGCTCCCTGGAACGGATCGGCGGCACGCCGTGCATCCTCTGGGGGCTCGGCGCCATCCGCCGCGGTCGCCAGGCGCGCCTCGCGCTCGACCAGCTCGTCGGCGAGCTGTACCGCCGAGCCGCCATCTCGTTCCCCGACGAGGACGTGCTCGTCGCCGGGCGCTTCGCGCATCCTTCGTCGTACGCGCTGCTCAACTCGCTCGCCGACGTGTGCCCGCGCCCGAAGTACTCGCCGACCGGTGAGGAGCGGGCGTGGGGCCGGCGACTCGCCCGCCGCTTCGGATGCGACAGCCGCTACGACGACCGCAAGTTCCGGCTCAAGGCGAACGGCGCCTCCGCGGCCGTGCTGCACTCGAGCGCGGTCAAGGCGGGCGGCAAGGCCGCCGCCGAGGTCGTCGGCACCGTCAAGCCACACAAGGGCGAGGCGGTCATCGCCTTCGGTTGGGCGACCGCCGAGGCACTGGTCGACGGCCTCGCGCCGCCCAAGTCGGGCAAGTAGCGCTCAGTCGCGGCGGCGCGCCGCCAGCGCGGCGTCGAGCTCCGCCTGCAGATCCTCGGGTGACGTGACCGGCCGCCGGCAGGCGAAGTGCTCGCAGACGTACGCCGTGGGCTTTTCGTCGACGAGCGCGCGGTCCGCCAGCAGCGGCGTGACGTCGGCGCCCGCGCCGGGCGTGGCACTCACCGTCACCGCGGCCGGCAACAGCCGCCCGTGCACCTCGCGCCGGAGCGCGTCGGTTTCGTCGCCGGTATCGCCGATGACCGCGACCTCGAGCGGCGATGTCACCAACCGCTCGAGCGCGCCGAGCAGGTACGCGAACGCGCTCGCGTGCTCGGCGAGCACGGGGCCGAGCAACCGGAGCACCTCCTCGGCAGGCACCTCGTAGCGGCCCACGCCCGTCAGCGCGGCCAACCGGAGCAGCCCGTTGGACGCGAGGGAGTTCTCGGCGGGGGTCGCGTTGTCCTGGTACTCCTTCGGCCGCACGATGAGCGACTCGGCGTCGCCGCCGGTCGTGAAGAAGCCGCCGCCCTCGTCGTCGTGGAAGAGCCGCAGCAGCTCGTCGGCCACCCACCGCGCATCCGCCAACCAGGCGACGTCATCGACCTCCGCCAGCGTCACGAGTGCCTCCAGCAAAGCGGCGTAGTCCTCGGCGTACGCGAGGTGGTTCGCGCGGCCGTCCTGCCACGAGCGCAGCAGTCGCCCGTCGTCGCGGCGGAGTTCTGTCAGCAGGAACCGCGCGTTCCGGCGGGCGGCGTCCATCCAGTCGTCGCGCGCGAAGCCAGCCGCCGCCTCGGCCAACGACTGCAGGAACAACGCGTTCCACGCCAGCAGCACCTTGTCGTCGAGACCGGGGCGCACGCGCTGCTCGCGCGCGGCGAACAGCTTTGGCACCGCCCGACGCACGACCTCGGGCGGGTCGTCGGCGCGGTCGACGACGTGGAGGATGTTGCCGCGGTAGCCGGTGTGCGGGTCCTCGAAGTTGCCGCGCTCGGTCACGCCGAAATAGCGGACGACGTCCGCCGCATCCTCGCCGCCGACACGCTCGATCTCCTCGAGGGACCACAGGTAGAACTTGCCCTCGACGCCTTCCGAGTCGGCGTCCTCGGCCGAGAGGAAGCCGCCGCGCTCGTGACGCAGGTCGCGCAGGACGTACCCGATCGTCTCTTCGACGACGCGCCGGTATCGCGGCTCGCCTGTCAGCAGGTGCGCGTGCAGGTATGTGCTCGTGAGCAGCGCCTGGTCGTACAGCATCTTCTCGAAGTGCGGGACGAGCCAGTGAGCGTCGGTCGAGTAGCGATGGAACCCGCCGCCGACCTGGTCGTACATCCCGCCGGCGGCCATGGCGTCGAGTGACACACGCACCATGTCGAGCGTCTCGGGGGCCTGGTTGCGGACGAAGGTTCGCAGGAGGAAGTCGAGCGTCATCGCCTGGGGGAACTTCGGCGCCGGCCCGAACCCGCCGAACTGCGGGTCGTACTGCGCCCGGACCGACTCGTAGCCGCGGGCGAGGATCTCGGGCGAGGGCGCGGGCCCGTCGCCCGTCGCGCCCAGGCTGCCGGTCCGCTCGACCACCTTCGTGAGCTTCCCCGCCTGTTCGAGCAGGTCGTCCCGGCGGCCGTGCCACGCGTCGTCGACCGCCTCGAGCACGGTGACGAACCCCGGCATGCCGTGACGCTCCTCCCTCGGGAAGTACGTCCCGCCGAAGAACGGCCGGCCGTCGGGATCGAGGAAGACGGTCATCGGCCAGCCACCCCGGCCGGTCATGGCCTGCACCGCCTGCATGTAGATGCCGTCGACGTCGGGCCGTTCCTCACGGTCCACCTTCACGCTGACGACCAGGCGGTTCATCACCGCCGCTACGTCCGGGTCCTCGAAGCTCTCGTGCGCCATGACGTGGCACCAGTGGCACGACGAGTAGCCGACCGAGAGAAGCACCGGCTTGTCCTCGGCGCGCGCCTTCTCGAACGCCTCGTCGCCCCACGGGTACCAGTCGACGGGGTTCTCGGCGTGCTGGCGAAGGTACGGGCTCGTCTCGCCGGCGAGGCGATTCATTCCACTCCTTGGCGCCGTCGCAAGCTCCGGCTTTGCGGTGACGGTCGGCAAAGCCGCCGTCACCGCGCCAACGTATCGGCTAGCGCGTGGCGCCCGTCCCGAGCCCTTCGGCGGCCGTCGCCTTGGCCCACCGGTAGTCCGGCTTGCCGGACGGCGAGCGCACGATCTCGTCGACCAACACGACGTCGCGCGGCGCCTTGTACCCGGCGACGTGCTCACGGACGTGCGCGTCGAGCTCGTCGAGCTGAGGCTCGGCGCCTTCGCGGGGTTGCACGACGGCGACGACGCGCTCACCCCAGCGGCTGTCCGGCACGCCCACGACGACGGCGTCGAACACCGCGGTGTGGGCCTTCAGCGCCGCCTCGACCTCCTCGGGGTACACCTTCTCGCCGCCGGTGTTGATCGACACCGAGCCCCGTCCCAGCAGCGTGATAGTGCCGTCCTCCTCGATGCGGGCGTGGTCACCCGGCACCGACCACCGCACGCCGTCCACCACCGGGAACGTGGCGGCGGTCTTCTGCTCGTCCTTGTAGTAGCCGAGCGGGATGCGGCCCCGGCGGGCGAGCTTGCCGACCACACCGGCCGGGGCCGGGCGGAGGTCGTCGTCGAGCACGGTCGTCTCGGCGTTCACGGAGAAGCGCGGGGCCTCGTGCACGGTCGCGCCCGCCGAGGTGATCGACTGGCCCTGGCCCCCCGACTCCGACGACCCGTACCCGTCGACGACGAGGCTGGCCGGCAGCTTGTCGGCGAGCCGCGTCTTCACGGACGGCGACAGGATCGCGCCGCCGGAGAGGATCACGCTGCAGCACGACACGTCGACGCCCGGGTCGAGATCGTCGAGCGCCTCGACCAGCGGTCGAGCGAAGGCGTCGCCCACGATGACGAGGAAGTTCACCTGCTCGCGGGCGATGAGCTCCCAGAGCCGCGTCGGGTCGAGGCTGTGCTCGGACGAGATCACGACGCAACCACCGGTGAACATCGCGGCGAACGCCATCCAGTGCGCGGTGCCGTGCATGAACGGGCACGCCGGCAGGCAGCGGGTGCGTCCCTCGCGGGCGCGCACGGCGATCTCCTCGGGTTGGGTGATCTCGTTCCCGATGCCGCCGCCGCCGAGGGCGCCGAAGAAGATGTCTTCGGCGCGCCACATGACGCCCTTCGGCATCCCGGTCGTGCCGCCCGTATAGAGGATGTAGAGGTCGTCGTGGGACCGCTCCTCGAAGCCGCGCTCGGGCGATGCCCCGGCGAGCGCGTCCTCGTAGTCGACCGCCTGCAGCGCCTCGAGAGCGGCGCCGGAGCCGTCCTCGACGGCGACGAACGTATGCAGCAACGGGAGCTTGCTCCGCACGGCTTCGAGCTTCGGCGCGAACTCGCGGTGGAACACGATCGCCTTGGCGTCGGAGTCCTCGAGCAGGTACCGCAGCTCCTCTTCGACGTAGCGGTAGTTCACGTTGACGGGGACGGCCCGGAGCTTGAACGCCGCCAGCATCCCTTCGAGGTACTCAGTGCCGTTATAGAGGTAGAGAGCGACGTGATCGCCGGAGCCGACTCCCTGCTCGGCGAGGTGGTGGGCAAGGCGATTCGCTCGCTCGTCGGCCTGGGCGTAGGTCAGGCGCCGGTCGCCGCAGACGAGCGACTCGCGCTCGGGGACGGTGTCGACCACCCGTTCCCAGAGATCGGCGAGGTTGTACTGCATGGGACGCCGAACCTAGTCGGCGCCGCGACGCGGCCGTGACGTCACGCCCCCGCTCAGAAGTCGGTGCCGCCGTCGACCGGGATCGTCGCCCCGGCGACGAAGCTGGCCACCTCCGAGCACAGGAACACCGCCACGGCGGCGACTTCCTCGGGCAGCCCGACTCGGCCGAGGTCGTTCTCGGCGCCGAAGTCACGCGCGATGGCCGCATACCCCGCCTCGAGCGGACCTTCCGGGAGCCCCCGCGGGTCTGTCTCCGTGAGGTACTGCTCGAGCGCCGGCGACATGACGGTGCCGGGGCACACCGTGTTCACGAGGATCCCCTCCGGCGCGAGCGCGCGGGCCAGGTTCTTCGACGCGCTCGCCATGGCGGCGTTGGCGGCCGTGTGGGCGATGAGCCCGGGGCTCTGGTGGCGGATCGACGCCTCGGCGAGGTTGACGATGCGGGCGAACGTCGCCTTGCGCAGCAGCGGCAGGGCGGCCCGCACGGTTCGGATCATCGAGACGACGCCGACGTCGAAGTCCTCGAGCCATTCGTTCTCTGTGAGGTCGTCGAGCGCGCCCACCCGTGAGGGGCCGGCGGCGTTGATGACGCCGTTCAGCTCGCCCCACCGCTCGTCGAGGAACGTGAAGGCGGCTTCGACCTCGCCGGTGTCGAGGAGGTCGCATTGCAGGCCGACGGCGTCGGGCGCGCCCGCCGCGATCAGGTCGTCCTCGGCCGGGCGGACGTCGGAGTCGTGACGACCGAGCACGGCGACGCGACATCCTTCGGCGGCGAGGAGGTCGGCGGCGGCGCGTCCCATGCCGCGGGACCCGCCGGCGATGCAGATCGCCCGGTCGCGCAGCCCGAGGTCCATGGTCAGGCGACGAGCTGGCGCGCGAGGTGCGCGGCGGTGAGCGGCTCGCGCGTCGCGCGTTCGATGAGCCGGTCCCAACGCACCGATGCTCCGGGGCGGAAGACCTCGTCGACCAGGAACCGGCCGGCGGCGGGCTCGTCGACGACACCGCCGGCGCGCATCTCGAGCGTCGACTGGAGTTGCGAGGCAACGAGCTCACCGTAGAGGTAGTTGTGGTAGTAGACGGGCGCCACGGTCAGGTGGATCTTCGCCGCCCAGTCCGGCGCGTGCCGGCCGTCGGGACGCCGTACCCGCTGGTACCTCTCGACGAGGTCCCACCAGCGCGCGTCGTGGTCGGCGTCGGGGTCGGCGTAGAGGCCGCGCTCGAAGTTCGTCATCACGAGCACCCAGCGGGCGAACACGAGCAGCGCCGCTCGCCGTGCCTCTGCGAGACGCGAGGTGAGTGCCTCGACATCGGCGGCGCCGACCCCGGCGACGGTGGTCAGCCACCCGGGATAGCGGGCAAGGCGGCCGAACAACATTGCGACGCCCTCGGTCGTCAGCGCGTGCGCCGCTTCCCGCAGGAGCCAGGGGAGCGAGCTGTCGAGCTCGCGGTCGTACACGGCGTGGCCGAACTCGTGGAGCATCGTCTCGGTCCATCGCTCGTTGGGCTCGACGTTGCACAGCACGCGCACATCGCCCTCGCGGTCGATGTGGATGCAGAAGGCGTGCTGGCTCTTCCCCTCGCGCGCGTAGAGGTCGCTGCGGGAGAGCACGGGCCGCGTGTCGAGGTCGAGGCCGTCGTAGCTGCGAACCGTGAGGGCTTCGACGTCGGCGTGCTCGAAGAGAGGATCCAGGTCGACGGCGCCGCTGATCGGCGGGTCCTGGAAGAACGGGTCGTCCAGGTGCCACGGCCGGAGATCGGCGGGCTCGCAGCCGAACCGCTCGGCAAGAGTGGCGTCGAGCCGCGCTTTCCACTCGTCGAAGGGCGCCGCGGTCGCCTGGTCCACCTCGTCGAGCGTGCCGAACAGTCGCCCCTCGTCGAGCTCGCTGGTGGCGAGCGCGAGCGCGAAGTGGTCGCGATATCCGAGCCGGCGCGCCGCTTCGTTCCGAAGACGGGCGAGCTCGCGCACACGGTCGGCGACCTCGGCTCCGACTTGCTTCGCCGCTTCCCATGCCGCCCGTCTCGCCGCCGAATCGTCGCTCGTGCGCAGCACATCGGCGATCGCGTTGTCGTCGACGCGCTGGCCGTCGATCTCGCCGCGGAACGTGTTGAACGTCGTCTCGACTTCTACTTCGAGCTCGACGATGCGTCGGCGAAGCTCGGCATCGATCTGGTGCGGGGCGAAGGCGTCGTGGAGCACGTCGAGCTGGCGGGCGACGAGCGGGTCGAACTCGTCCGCCTTCCGGCGCGCCGCCTCGATGGCGCGGAACGCGTCCGGGTCGCCCAGGAGGTCGCGTCGCTCGAGCTCGAGGCGCTCTCGGCGCTGCGCCGCTTCCGGCGACGAGCGCGTGCTCGTCTCCCACCACGCCTCGGCCAGCGCGGTGTCGAGCGGCCGGAGCTTGGCTTCGAGGAGGGCGACGAGCCGGTCTGCGTCTGACACGACCGCGGAGTCTACGGGCGTCCCTCGAAACGCTTCGTGCCCACGGCGATCAACAGCTGGTCGACGCGGGTGATCGGGTCGGGGAGCGCCTCGGCCGCCGCCGTCGCGACTTCCCGCCGGAAGCCGGCCCAATCCGCGTCGGGCAGGGCGTGGCGCAGGTAGCGCCCCCAGAAGCTGGTCTCGAAGCCGGCCAGCGCGTCTCGTTGCGACACGCATCGGCGGTACGTACGCGACCGGAGTACGACGCTTCGGAGGCCGCTGCCCTCGAGCGCGGCGCGCGTGTGAGCGGGGTCGCCGAACCAGGCCTCACCCGGGATCGCGGCATCGATGACGCGGTCGGCGGCGTCGGTGTCGACGAAACGACCGGCGATCGACGTCCAGATGCCCGTGAGCTGGCGCTGCTGCCCGTCGTCGACCGGCTCCTCGTCGAGCGTTCCCCACGCCGTGACGCCGAGCCGACCGCCCGGGCGGAGGACTCGCACCATGTCCGCGAGCGCGTCCTCGTGGCGCTCCACGTGCGAGATGACCAGGTTGGCGACGACGACGTCGAATCTGCGGGCCGGAAACGGCAGGCCCGGTGCTCGGGCGACGGCCAGGGGCACGGTCGTGTGATCCCGGGCGCGGTGGAGCATCGGCAGCGACGGGTCGACCGCGACGACGACCCCGGGACCGACCAGAAGGGCCCCGGCAGCGGCGACCACGCCCGTCCCGGTGCCGACGTCGAGCATCGCGTCACCGGGTTCGAGTGCGACCAGCTCGAGGAGATCACGTGCGACCGGCTCGAAGCTCGCGTGCCAGGCGCGCTCGTACTCGCCGGCCACGGAGTCGTACGTCTGCCACCGGCCTCCAGCCATCGCGGAGCCGTGACTAGCGGAACAGCATCATGAGTCGGGGTGCGCCTGCTTGAAGAGCGCCAGGTAGGCGTACCCCTTGATGTTCTGCGTGAAGGCGCCAGTCATGGGCGTTGCCTCGTAGGCGACCAGCTCCCAGCCCGAGGATCCCAGGTTGTTGAGGCGCTGATTGAGACGGGTCAACTCCTCGGCTTGACGCTTCTTGCGCCACCACCGCTCCGGGATGTTCATCGCCTCGACGTGGTACGACCACCGTGTCATCCAACGGATCGTAGGGCCGGCGCGACCGCGGAATCCCCCCAGGCGCCGGTACCGTGGCGGTTTCGTGACGTCAGGCAGGCCCATCCGCTCCTTCCCCCGCGTCCTGTTCGGGCGCTTCGCCATCGCGCTGGCCGTGGCGTTGCCCCTCGTGTTGGGGTCGGTGGTCGCGGTCAACGCGTACATCGACCGGAAGATCGACTCGATCCCGCGAGTCAATCTCAAGACCGCCCAGGACACCGATCCGGGCAAGCCGGCGAACTTCCTGCTGATCGGGTCCGACACCCGTGCGTTCGCGGACCTCAGTCCGGAGGAGCAGCAGGCCTACGGCAGCCCGGCCGCCCAGGGCGGGCAGCGCTCCGACACGCTCATGGTCGTCCACGTCGACCCGAGGGCGAAGACCGGGTTCCTGGTCTCCTTCCCCCGTGACCTGGCCGTCGACATCCCCGGAATGGGCAAGGCGAAGATCAACTCGGCGTTCAATGTGGGTCCACAGAAGGTCATCGACACGCTGAACCAGGACTTCCAGATCCCGATCCACCATTACCTGCAGGTCGACTTCGAGAGTTTCAAGGACATCGTCGACGCGATGGGCGGGGTCTCGGTGTACCTCGATGCTCCCGGGCGCGACGCGCTGAGCGGCTTCGAGTTCGCCCCGTTCGGGTTCCGCCCTGGTTGCTACGTGCTCGACGGCAACAACGCCCTCGGCTACGTCCGGTCGCGCGAGCTGGAGGAGCTGATCGACGGGAAATGGCAGCTCGTCGGCCAGGACGCGCCCGACCTGCACCGCATCGAGCGTCAGCAAGCCTTCCTGAAGCGGCTCGCCACCGAGGCGTTCCATCAGTCGGTGAGGGACCCACTGAAGGCCAACGACATCGCCGACAAGACGATCCCGAAGCTCAAGGCGGACGACTCGCTCAACCGAACCGACATCAACAAGTTCGTCACCTCGTTCCGAACGGTGGATCCCAACGACCCGAACAGCCTCCAGATGGTGACGCTGCCCACCATGCCCGGGCCGACCACGTCATCGCTCGGCTCGACACTCCAAGTCAAGGAGCCCGACGCTGACGCGGTGCTCGCCAAGCTCCGCGATTTCGGGCTCCCGTCGAACCAGCAGCAGGGGCCGAAGCCGTCGGAAGTCCGGCTGCGCGTGTTCAACGGCTCGGGTCAGGCCGGGCTCGCGAACCGGGTCGGGACCGAGCTCCAGCAGCAAGGCTTCGTGAACGTCGGCGTCGGCAACCAGCCCCACGTGAACGTCACCGAAGTGCACTACCGCCCCAGCTCGCTGGACAAGGCCCGCGTGGTGCAGGGCTACCTCGGCGGAGTCGGCCGGCTCGTCGAGGACAAGACGGTCGTCGAAGCCGACGTGTCGCTCGTGCTCGGCGGGGACTTCAAGGCGGTCAGTGCACCGGCGAACGCCGCGCCTCCGCAGCCCGCGGCGGCACCTGCCCCGCCCGCGTCGAGCGGTCCCGCCGGGACCGCAGCCAAGGGGAAGCCGGCCGCGCCACCGGCGGACCCCCGACAATGCTGAGCGAAGCGCCTACTTGAACCCTAGGGGTCGCCGAACGGTAGAGCGCAGGCCGGAAACTCAACGGATAGGGCCTATTTCTCGAACGGTAGAGCGAGGAAATAGGAGGTCCCCGCGCCCACCGGGCCAGGCCGCGCGACGGAAG
>JBKOWN010000017.1:0-12710 GCA_046724435.1 Actinomycetota bacterium | reverse complement strand
CTGGGCGACGCACTGGTCGATGATCTCGACGCTGATCTGGGCGAGGCGGTAGACGTTCGCCTCGCGGGAGCGGTAGTCGCCGCCCTTGATCGTGTCGTAGAAGAGCCGGTCGATGCTGTCGCCGTCGTTCTTGTAGTTCTTCGCCGCGTTGATCCCGCCCTGGGCGGCGATGCTGTGGGCCCGGCGAGGGGAGTCGTGGAACGTGAACACCTTGACCCGGTAACCGAGCTCGCCGAGGGTGGCGGCCGCGGCCGCGCCGGCAAGTCCGGTTCCGACGACGATGACATCGAACCGCCGTCGGTTCGCCGGCGCGACGAGCTTCTCGTGGAAGCGGTGGTTGTCCCACTTGTCGGCGAGGGGCCCCTCGGGGATCCTGGCGTCGAGGTCACCGATCACAGTCCACCCTCCTTCAATCGCTCAGCTCACCAAGCCGACCTGGACGCCGATGGGGACGCTGATGTAGCCGACCGTCACGACGACGGCGAAGGCGACTGCGAAGTACCGGCGCCAGGTGTTGAAGCGAGGGTTGTTCCAGCCCACGCTCTGGAACAGGCTCCATCCGCCGTGGAAGAGGTGAATGCCGAGCGCGATGCACGCGGCAATGTACGCCAGCGCGACCGGTACCCGTTCGAACGTGGCAATCGTGTTCCGGTAGACCTCGCCCCGCACGTATCCGGGGTTCGCTGCGCCCCACGTGAGGTCGAGGATGTGGAACACGAGGAACAGCGCGACGATGATGCCGGTCCAGCGCATGGTGCGGGACGCGAAGTTCGCCGCCACGTAGTCGCGGTGTGACTTGTAGCGCTGCGGACGGGCGCGCCAGTTGACGCGGGTCAGCGCGTACGCAGCGTGAATGTGCAACGCGAGGGCGACGATGATCGTCACCCGCACCAGCCACAGAGCCAACGTGCGCGGGAACGGCGGGTCGAGTAGGTCGCGCAGCCACTCGCCGTAGCTGTCGATCTGGCGGGCGCCCTCGAAGACGTGCAGGTTCCCGACCATGTGGGCGAAGACGTAGCCCATCAGCACGATCCCGGTGACGGCCATCACCCACTTCTTGCCGATGTCGGACCGGTAGAACCGGACGAAGAAAGGGGCCTGGCGCTTGCGGGCCGGCGTCGGCTCCGGCTTCCCGAAGTCGGTGGCCAGCCGGTCGGCGTCGTCGGCGCCGCCCCGCTGGGCGGCGGTGGAGACCTCTTCTTCCGTGCGCGCCACGGCTTCGACGCTAGCGCCGGGCTTCCTCCCGGACCGAAGCGAGCAGGGCGTCGTGGTAGCGGTTCTCGACCCGCCCGATCGCAGCGTGCTCGAGGGTCACCGACGCCTCCATCGCGCCGTCGAGATCGACGCGCCCCACGTACGTGACCGTGTCGCCGGCGATGTCGCCCGTGAACCGCCCGAGCGGGCCGGTGTCGCCGGTCACCTCGACGACCGCGCCGGCGAGGTCGTCACGGCGTTCGCTCACGACGTGCACGAGCCCGTCGCGCGGCTCGAGCATCGGCAGCACCGGCCGGCAGGCGTCGCGCAACGCCGCGTAGCCGCGCTTCTCGCCGCGCTCGTGGTCGAGTACCGACCAGGTGACCGCCGGATGCCCGTCGGCGAAGCAGAAGTGGCAGAACCCGCCGGCGGGCGCGTACTTGAGTCGACGAAGGTCCTCGACCTGGAGCTGGACGAGCGCGGCCTGGTACTCCTGCGTCGCGGCGCGCCACTCGTCGAAGGTTGCGAAGTCGGCGGGCGGGACGAGCCGGTCGAACACCCGCTTCTGGCACGCGTGGCGCTCGAACAGCCGATCCCAGTCGAGCTTCGGCCACTGCTCGGGCTCCATGAACCCGGCCGACTCGGGAACCGCCTGGGCGCCGAACTCGGTCACGAAGCGTGCGAGGCGCGGGACGGCCCGTAACGCGGGCGCAAGACCGTCGAGCCGGCCGTGGTACCAGCCGAAATAGAAGTGCGCGTCGGTGCCGGGGCCCCCGAGGCCGGGGAGCACACCGGAGTGCGGGTCGACGGCGCGACTCGGGTCGGCGCGGTGCAGCGTGCGCGTGATCGAACGGTCGAGCACGTTCTTGTTCCACGTCGGCAGAAACATCGATCCGCCCAGCCGCATCTTGGCGCGCGTCGTGAGCGACTCTCCGGGCGCTATGTCGACCGCGAGGGGCTCGTTGTGCGCGCACCACAGGACGATGCTCGGGTGGTGGCCGAGCACGTCGACCATCGCGCGCGCCTGACGCACCGCGGGCTTCCGGACCCCGCGCGCGTATCCCCATTGCAGGGGGAAGTCCTGCCAGAGGAGGAGACCCGCGTCGTCGGCGGCGTCGTACATCTCGGGACGCGACACGTGTGCGTGGAGTCGGAGCAGATCGAGATTCGCGTCCACCGCGAGCTGCACGTCGCGTGCGAGCTCGGCCGGCGTCGCCTCACCGAGCTGCATGCGCGACGGGCCCTGGTTCGAGCCCATGACGAAGAGTCGCTCCCCGTTCACGAGCAGGTGCCAGCGTCGCCACTGGACCTCGCGGAAGGCAGTGCGCAGCGTGCACCGGTCACTGGTCGCGTCCCCGACTTCGACGACGAGCTCGACGTCGCAGCGTGGCTGATCGCCGAGGCGCCGGGGCCACCAGCGCGGTGGATGGTCGACGTCGAGCGTCCAGGTGAGGTGGTTCTCACCGGCAGCGAGTGTGACGTCCCTCGACCCGTCGAGGAGCACGCGGCCGTCGTCGGAACCGGTGAGCCGGGCGCGCAGCAGTGCCGGTCGTGGCGCCGGCTCGCCGCTGGACGCGCCGCCTGCGGCGTCGAGGGTGAGGTCGAGCAGGAGCCGGCCCCGCTCCTCCGTCGCCTCGATGCATACGCAGCGAAGGCGCGCCAGGCGTACCGGCCCCGTTTCGATCACGCGCACCGGCCGCCAGAGCCCTCCGGGGTTCCAGTCCGGGTCGAGGTTGTCCCAGTGGGAGAAGACGCCCGTGACGAGGCGCTTGGCGGTTCGGTCCGACTGGCGCGGGCACCCGACCTCCACCGCGAGCACGTGCTCGTCGTCGCGCCGGAGCGACTCGGTCACCTCGAACTCGTGCGGGAAGAAGTAACCCTCCGTCGCGCCGAGGTAGTCGGCGTCCAGCCACACGTCGCCGAAGTAGAAGACGCCGTCGAGGACGACGAAGGCGCGCCGATCGCCCTCGAGCCGGGGACCCTCGAACCGGCGACGATAGAGAACGGGCCCGTCGGTGTCCGTGAACCCGGGGGACGAGCGCCAGTGACCCGGGACGGCGACGCCCTGCCACGGGGCGTCGTCGAACCCGCGCTCGACGAACCGCTGGTGCAGGTCACCTTCGGCGATATGCGCGCGCCACGCACCCGAGAGGTTGTGCGCGCCGGGCTCGGGGCTCAGGTGGGCTTCTTCGCCGCACTCGCCCGTTGCGGCGTGGCACCCGGCTGGGTGGCGCCGGGCTGGGTGGCGTCGGCCGGCGGTGTGGTCGGTGGCGCAGGCGGAGGCGACGGGCTGCCGCTCGCCGTGGACGCGGGCTCACCTGATTGCCGGTCGAGCTCCTTCTGGATCGCGCGGTGCTCCCAGCGCTTCACCCAGTCGCTGCCGCTGAAGAACACGCTGGCCCCGTGCAGGACCAGGCCCAGTCCCCAGAACGCCGTGACCCACAGGAAGTCCCAGCCGACGGCCGCGAGGAAGATGACGTTGAGCACGACGAAGAAGAACAAGTGGACGTAGAAACCCTTCTTCGCGTCGACCCGCCGCTTCGCTTCCTGGTACTGCTGATCCTGCTCGTCGGCCATGTGCGCTCCTTTCGGCCTCGCGGGGTCCGCGTACCACGTCGCCGCGGGCCATTCAGCTTAGGGTCCTGCAGCTAGCTTGCGGTCAGTGTCGGGACCTGTTGCGAACCGTTGGGGCACGGTCCTGCTTGCGATCGTGCTCCTCGGGCTGGTCGTGCGGGTGGCGTACACACTCCTGCACGGCGATGTGCTGGGGGAGCTCGGCTTCGACGCTCCCTACTATCACAATGCCGCCACCTCCTCGCGAACGGCCACGGCTTCGTCGAGCCGACGTTCCTCACCAAGTTCGCGATCTCGACACCCGGCGCGGACCATCCTCCTGCGTACTTCGTCTTCCTTGCCACGACCTCGGTCGTCGGTCTCCAGAGCGTCCTCGTCCACCAGCTGTGGTCGTGCCTCCTCGGAGCGGTCGCGGTCGGAATGACCGGGCTGGCGGGGCGCGAGGTCGCTGGCCCCCGCGCTGGCCTGATCGCAGCCGCCATCGTGGCGATCTCGCCGAACTTCTGGTTCAGCGACGCGCTCCTGATGTCAGAGTCGATGACGGTGGT
Organism: Actinomycetota bacterium; assembly: GCA_046724435.1. GTDB lineage: Bacteria > Actinomycetota > Acidimicrobiia > IMCC26256 > JACDBD01 > JALZAA01. The sequence continues at coordinate 8,394 of JBKOWN010000017.1, read as the reverse complement.
CGTCACCGCCGCGGTCATTTATCTCGCGTACCGGTTCCTCCGCCGCCCGACGCCGCGCTGCTCGGTGCCGCGTGTGCGCTCGCCACGTTGACCCGTCCCGAAGCGGTGCTTTTCGTGCCGTTCCTGATCGTGCCGGCCGCGCTCGTCGCGCGCGGGGTGACAAGGCGGCGTCGGGTCGAGTTGATGGCCGTCGCGCTCGGCGCCCTGATCGTCGTCACGGGACCTTGGGTCGGCTACAACCTGGCCCGGTTCGAGCGGCCGGTCACGCTGTCGAGCGGCCTCGGTCAGACCGTGTACGCGTCGAACTGTCGCGACACGTACTACGGACCGGAGATCGGCTACTTGTCGCTGCATTGCCTGCTGACGTCTCCGAAGTTCTCTCCCGCCGACGAGTCGGTCCAGGACGAGCGGTTCCGCAACCTGGCAACCGAGTACGCGTCCGACCACAAGGGTCAGGTCCCCTTCGTCTTGTTCGCCCGGCTCGGGCGCACGTTCGGCTTCTACGCACCCGTCGACCAACTTCGCGCCGACGCGCGTGACAACCACCGCGAGATGGCACTCTCGGTGCTCGGGCTGGTCGTGTTCTACGCGACCGTGCTCGGCTCGGTGGACGGCGGCATCGTCCTGCGGCGACGACGGGTCCCTTTTTCCCGCCCTCGCGCCGATCGCTACGGTCACGATCGCCACCGTTCTCACCTATGGGCAGACACGATTTCGTGCTGCGGCTGACGTGTCGCTCGTTCTGTTGACCGCCGTTGCCTCCGACGCGTGGCTCCGCGGGCGGGCCCCGCTGATACGCTCCGAATCGACGCCGGCGTCAGCGTCAGCGTCGTTCGAGAGTGCTTCCCCTTCCCCGGAGTAAGCGATGACCCGTCCTGGAACCCTCGGTGAGCTGCGAGCGAGCGGGTGGGAGTCGCGGCCGGTCAAGGACGAGGTCCGGGCGAACGCGCTGGCCCGCATCGCGTCCGGCAAGCCGCTCGTCGACGGCGTGATCGGCTTCGACGACACCGTGCTGCCACAGCTCGAGAACGCACTGCTGGCCGGCCACGACGTCATCTTTCTCGGTGAACGCGGTCAGGCGAAGACGCGCATCATCCGTTCGCTCGTCAGCCTCCTCGACGAGTGGACGCCGACGATCGCCGGGAGCGAGATCAACGACGACCCGTACGCGCCGGTGTCGCAGCACGCCCGGCTACTGGCGGCAGAGCGCGCAGAGGACACCCCGATCGAGTGGGTACACCGCGAACGACGCTTCGGCGAGAAGCTCGCGACCCCCGACACCTCGATTGCGGACCTCATCGGCGAGGTCGACCCGATCAAGGTCGCCGAGGGCCGCTACCTGGCCGACGAGCTCACGATCCACTACGGGCTCGTCCCGCGCACGAACCGCGGGATCTTCGCGATCAACGAGTTGCCCGACCTCGCCGAGCGCATCCAGGTCGGCCTGCTGAACGTGCTCGAAGAGCGCGACGTGCAGATCCGCGGCTACAAGATCCGTCTGCCGCTCGACCTGATGCTGGTGGCGTCGGCGAACCCCGAGGACTACACGAACCGCGGCCGCATCATCACGCCACTCAAGGACCGATTCGGCGCCCAGATCCGCACCCACTACCCACTCGACGTCGACGTCGAGATGGACGTGGTCGCGCAGGAGGCGCGACCGCTCGCCGCCGAGCAACTCTCGGTGCATGTCCCCGAGTTCATGGCCGAGATCGTCGCCGAGATCACGCAGCAGGCCCGCCGTTCGCCGCACATCAACCAGCGTTCGGGCGTGTCGGTGCGTCTGTCGATCACGAACTACGAGACCCTCGTCGCCAACGCGTCACGACGCGCCTTGCGGAGCGGTGAGCGCGAGGTAGTGCCGCGGGTCAGCGATCTCGACGCGCTCGTCGCCTCGACCGCCGGCAAGATCGAGTTCGAGACGCTCGACGACGGCCGCGAGGAGCAGGTGCTGGAGCGCATCGTCAAGGCGTCGGTGCTCGAGGTGTTCCGGGCGCGCTCCCGGCCCGAGCGGATGACGCGCCTGGTCGCCGCGTTCGACGAGGGCGTCACCGTGCACACCGGCGAGGACGTCGCCGCGTCCGAGTACGCCGGACTGCTCCCGAAGCTCGACGGCCTGCGTGAGGCGCTCGCCGATCTCGGCGTGGGCGAGACGCCCGCCGGCGTCGCGTCGGCGGTCGAGTTCGTCCTCGAGGGGCTCCACCTCTCGAAGCGGCTCAACAAGGACGCCGTCGGCGGCAGAGCCACGTACCGCGGCCGCGGCTGACCTTTTGGCGCCGCGTACCCAGGCATCTCGTGGGTAGGTGACGCCGAACCACTGGGGCACACTGGTCGTGTGAGCACCCGGCAGGTCGAGGTCGTCGACTACTACGCCGAGCTGGGAGTGCCGCCCGACGCCCCGCCGGCCGAGATCGCATCCGCGTACCGCGCCCTTGCGAAGGCCCTGCACCCGGACGCCAGGCCGACCGATCCGGCCGCCGCCGATCGCTTCAAGCGCGTCACCATGGCGTACCGGGCGCTGGCCGACGTCGAGCGCCGTCGTGACTACGACGAGCGGCGGGCGCACGGGCTCGCACCCGTCGCTGCGGCCGAGCGTCCGGCCGCCACGGCGCCGCCCGCGTCACCGCCGAGCCGGCGCAACGGCCGTTGGGCCGTCGTCGGCGGCGTCGCGTGCCTGCTACTCGGCGTCGCGGCGACAGTGCTGATCGTGTCGTTGCAGCGACACGACGCCGATCTCCGTAGCCGGGGCACCCCCGCCACCGCCACCGTCGTCCTCGAAGGCACGGAGCGGCGGCTGGAGTTCACGACTGCCACCGGCCAGACGGTCCGCGCGCCCGAGCCGTTACGAACGGGCACCGGGCAGAAGCCGGTGGGGTCGCGAGTGCAGATCCGCTACGACCCGAATCACCCGACTCAGGTCATCACCAACGACGACAAGCTGGCCCGCGACATCACGCTCTGGATCGTCGCCGTCAAGCTGATCGTCGTCGGCGCGTTCTTCGTCTGGTGGGGCGCGCGCCGCCTGCGCCGGACTCGCTGAGCTCGAGGGTCAGATCCCGCCACCGCCCTGCTGCTCGTAGAACCCGCACCCTTGCGCGGCGTACCGGTTCACGTTCTCGACGGCCTTCTTCACGTTCGGGTTGTCCTTGACCGAGGGATCGGACTCGACACGGCGCAGCGCGTCCACAAACGTCTGCGCGTCACCCTTGACCTTGGCCGGCGCCGTGTCGACCATGCGCTGGACGAGCCTGACCTGTTCGTCGATCTTCGCGTTCCTCGCCACGCGGTCGTCGTAGCGCGCTGCCGCGTCGCAGAAGGCGCGGGGCGGCTTGGGCCCGCTGCTCCCCTCGGACCCGCACGCGGCGAAGAGCGTGAGGCCGACGATGACGGCCACCACGGCCGGGCGCTTCGGCACGAGGTCGATTGTGGCTGAGTGCGGTCGCGAACGCGGAGTCGTAGGGTCGCGCGTGCCAGAGCAGGGGAGGTGCCGGGATGGCAGCAGAAGGTATTGAGGGCAGGGCGTCGGTCCAGATCCAGGCGCCGCCCGAGAAGGTCTACGACATGGTCACCGACGTCACCCGGATGGGCGAGTGGAGCCCGGAGTGCCAGAAAGCCGAGTGGGTCGGCGGCGCAACCGGGCCCGCGCCGGGCGCGCGCTTCAAGGGCCACAACAAGCTGAACTGGCTGATCCGGTGGTCGACGACGCCGACGGTCAAGGTCGCCGATCCGGGGAGGGAGTTCTCCTTCGAGACCGGCAAGCCCGGCAACGAGCAGACGCGTTGGACGTACCGGTTCGCGGCCAAGGACGGCGGCACCGAGCTCACCGAGTCGTTCGAGTCGCTGCGCTACGGCGCGTTCATGAAGATGACCGCCAAGCCGGCGAAGCGCACTGCGAAGCTCACCGCCGACATCCAGCAGACGCTCGAGCGCATCAGGCAGGCGGCCGAAGGCTCGGCATGAGCCGGTAGCCTCCATGGTGTGAGGCTCAGGCGGCGACAAGCGCGCGGGTTCCAGTACTCGCGCTGGGACGGCACCCAGACCGGGTTCGATCTCGACGCCGACGCCCTGCTCGAGGAGATGTCGGACGACCTCCTCTACCACGGCGACCTGAACGCGGCGCTGCGACGGCTGATGCAGCAGGGACTTCGGGACCGCAACGACGACGAGCTCATGGGGCTCCGGGAGATGCTCGAGCGGCTGCGGCAGCGGCGGCGGGAGGAGCTCGAGCGGCGCGACCTCGGCGGCGTCTACGACGACATCGCCGAGAAGCTCCGTGAGGTCACCGACCAGGAGCGCGCCGGCATCGACCGGCGGGTCGACGAAGCGCAGCAATCGCGTGACCGCCGCCGGCAGGAGATCGTCGAGGACCTCGCCCAGCAGCGGCGGCAGGAGCTCGACGAGCTCCCACCCGACCTCGCCGGACGGGTGCAGGCGCTCCAGAACTACGACTTCATGGACGACGCCGCCCGCCAGCGCTTCGAGCAGCTCATGGACGAGCTGCGCCAGCAACTGCTGGAGAGCTACTTCAACCAGATGTCCGAAGGGATGCGCGACGTCTCGCCCGAGCAGATGCAGCGCATGAAAGACATGCTGGCCGACCTCAACCAGATGCTCGAGCAGCGCGAGCGGGGCGAGGAGCCCGACTTCAAAGGCTTCATGGAGAAGTACGGCGACTTCTTCCCCGGCAATCCCCAGACGCTCGACGAGCTGCTCGAGCAGATGGCGCAGTCGATGGCCCAGATGCAGCAGCTGCTGAACTCGATGACGCCCGAGCAGCGCGCCCAGCTGCAAGGGTTGGCCCAGTCGCTGCTCGAAGACCTCGATCTGCGCTGGCAGGTCGACGAGCTGGCCCGCAACCTCCAGAACGCCTTCCCCAACATGCCCTGGAACAGCGGCATGAACTTCTCGGGCGACGAGCCGATGCAGCTCGGCCAGGTGCCCGGCTTGCTTGACATGCTCGGCAACCTCGACGACCTCGAGCACCTCCTCCAGTCGGCGACGCAGCCGGGCGAGCTCGCCGAGGTCGACATCGACCAGGCCCGCGACCTCCTGGGCGACGACGCCGCCCGGTCACTCGAGCGGCTGCGCGAGCTCGCGCGCATGCTGGAGGAGGCCGGTCTGATCGAACAGCGCGAAGGGCGCCTCGAGCTCACACCGAAGGGCATCCGCGCCATCGGCAACAAGGCGCTCGGCGACCTGTACCGCAAGTTGCTCAAGGACCGCGCCGGCCGTCACGAGGTCGAGCGCTCCGGCGTCGGCAACGAGCGCGCGTTCGAGCACAAGCCCTACGAGTTCGGCGACCCCTTCCACCTCAACGTCGAAGAGACGGTCAAGAACGCGATCTGGCGCGGCGGCGCGGGCACGCCGGTGCGGCTCGCACCCGGCGACTTCGAGGTCGAACGCACCGAGCTCCTCAGCCGGTCCTCGACCGTGCTGTTGCTGGACGTGTCACTCTCGATGCCGATGCGCGACAACTTCTTGTCGGCCAAGAAGGTCGCGATGGCGTTGCACGCCCTGATCACGACCAAGTTCCCGCGTGACTACTTCGGGCTCGTGAGCTTCGGGCGCGTCGCCCGCGAGGTGAAGCCGGAGCTCCTCCCCGAGATGTCCTGGGATTTCGAGTGGGGCACGAACATGCAGCACGCGCTCATGCTCGCCCGGAAGCAGCTCGCGCGCGAGGGCGGCACCAAGCAGGTGATCATGGTCACCGACGGCGAGCCCACCGCCCACATCGAAGGCGGGGAGGCCTACTTCCAGTACCCGCCGTCGCCGGTGACGATCGAGGAGACGCTCAAGGAAGTGATGCGGTGCACCCGTGAAGGAATCCGCATCAATACCTTCATGCTCGACGAGAGCTACTACCTGCGCAGCTTCGTCGAGCGCATGATGCGCATGAACAAGGGACGGGCGTTCTTCACGACGCCCGACACGCTCGGCGATTACGTCCTGGTCGACTTCCTAGAGCAGAAGCGCGAAACGCGCCGCGCTAGCTGACGCGCGTCTGGCGGCGGTCCCGGCCGGCCGCCGCATTGCGTCGCGTCGCGTTTCCTACTTCCCGAGGACACGCGAATAGGTGCTGAGCGTGCGGTCGTCGAAGCAGACGAACCGGATGAGGTCGACGTCGGAGTCGGCGTCGCGGCAGGTGCGGACGGCGATGTCGGTCGCCGCGTCCAGCGGGTAGCCGTAGATGCCGGTCGAGATGGCGGGGAAGGCGACGGAGCGGGCGCCGAGCTCGTCGGCGACGGCGAGGGATCGGCGGTAGGCGGACGCGAGGTGGTCGGGCTCGCCGCTGTCGCCGCCGTGCCAGACGGGGCCGACGGCGTGGATGATCCAGCGGGCGGGGAGACGAAAGCCGGGGGTGGCCTTGGCGTCGCCGGTGGGGCACCCGCCGAGGTCGGCGCAGGCGGCGTCGAGGTCCGGGCCGGCGGCCGAGAAGATCGCACCGCACACGCCGCCCCCGCGGGCGAGGCCCGAGTTGGCGGCGTTCACGATGGCGTCGACGGTCTCCCGGGTGATGTCGCCCTGGAACGCTTCGAGCGTCGTCGCCACGGATTCCGAGCCTAGAGGTCTCCGAGACGGCACAGAAACGGACGAATCGGACCGCCTTGGGCACATTTCCCCTTGCGCCACCGACCTGGGCGGGTCAAAGTGGCATTGTTGTAATTACATCGGCGTCATTCGGGGGGCGGGCCGCCTGGATGCAGACCAGAGGGGGAAGGCCGATGCGAGAGATCGTCCGAACAGAGATCCCGGAGGCCCGACCTGCGCCGGCAAACGGCGGTCCCGCCGAGCGTCGCTGGCAGGAGCAGGCCAACTGCCTGGGGGTCGACCCCGACCTCTTCTTCCCGGAGCGGGGTGCGTCCACCAAGGAGGCGAAGGCCGTCTGCCGGGGCTGCGAGGTCCGGGCCGAGTGCCTCGAGTACGCCCTCAGCCACGGCGAGAAGTTCGGGATCTGGGGTGGGTTGTCGGAGCGGGAACGCCGCCGGGTCCGCCGCCAGCGGGCGCTCGAGCGTCAGCGCCGCACCCTCACCGCCTGACCGAAGGTCTGCGTCAGCCTGCTTCCAGCCGGCCTTCGATGGTGTGATCGTCGCCGAGGCCGGCGCGCCGGCGAAAGGCCGGGCCGCAATCTTCGAGCACCACCCGCGGGATCAGGCCCACCAGCTCGATCCGAGCGAGGTCTGCGCCCTCGGCACGAGCCAGCACGGCGACTTCGGCGCACGCTTCCTCCAGCCCGGTGGTCTCGAGGTCGGTGAGGTTCATCGACACCTGCGCCCGTCGTGGTGATGTCAACTCGAACCCCAGGGCACGCACACCCGGCAGGCCGCCGCCGCGCTCGCGCACGTCGTGGGCGATGCGGCGCGCCAGATCGACGTCGTTACGGTCGAGCTCGCAGTTGACGGCGACGAGGACGGGGCGGGCGCCGACGGCCGTCGCGCCCAACCTCGGGTGGGGCTCGGCGGGGCCGTAGTCCGGCGCCCGGCGGACGAACGCGTCGCGCCGCAGCCGGGGGAGGGGACGCTCCTCGGGGTCGGCTTCGCCGTACAGGAAGGTCGGCACGTCCATCGCGTCCGCCAGCCAGCCCGCGAAGTAGTGCGCCGTGCGCGCCGCGCCCGCCCGCGCCTCGGGCGTCCCCGAGAGCGCGACGAACGGGACGACGTCGAGCGCGCCGAGCCGCGGGTGGATCCCGTCACGCCACGAGGAGGTGTCGAGGTCCCGGGCCACGGCCTCCGCGAGTTGGACCGCGGCGCGCTCGACCGCCTCGGGGCGGTCGGCGGCGAGGGTGAACACCGACCGGTTGTGGTCGGGATCGACGTGCACATCGAGCAGGGCAGCCCCACACGCGGCGGCGAGCCTGTTGACGAGATCGACGCGGCGTCCCTCCGACACGTTCGGCACGCACTCGAGCACGCATACAGGTTACGGAGCGACATGCCGTCGCACGTAGGCTGCAAAGTCGTGCGCATCGGCTTCGCGCTTCCCCAGTACGACTATTCGGTGCCGGGCGAATCGCCGCTGCGCTGGGACACCCTGCTCGACCACGCGCAGCGGGCCGAGGCGCTCGGCTTCGATTCGCTCTGGCTGTCGGATCACCTCTTCCTCGACATCGCCAAGTACGGCGGGAGCGCCGAGCCCCACGATGTCTACGAGCCGATCGTCACGTTGGCCGCGCTCGCTCGCACGGTGACCCGTCCCCGTCTCGGCACCCTCGTCGCGTGCGAGGCGCTTCGGCCTGCATCCGTGCTCGCCAAGGCGCTCACCACGCTCGACCGCATCTGCGACGGCCGGCTCGACGTGGGTCTCGGTGCCGGCTGGTACGCGCCGGAGTACGAGGCCGTCGGACTGGCGTTCCCGCCCCCGGGCGAGCGCCTCGCCCGCCTGGCGGAGGCGGTCGAC
>JBKOWN010000123.1:0-6969 GCA_046724435.1 Actinomycetota bacterium | reverse complement strand
CCGCATACCTGAGTGAGGCGAGGCGGCTCGACGCGCTCCTCGAGACTCTGGGCAACGACGCCTTCGACCGGCCCACGTTCAACGGGCTCACGGTGCGGGAGCTCGTCATCCACCTGGCGGCGATGGAGAGCGCCGTGGCCTCGACGATCGGGCGACCCACTGCGCCCGAGGTTGCCGAGGCGGACATCGAGCGCCGTACCGCCGAGCTCATCGGACGGTTCCGCGACCGGCCGTTGGATGACGCCCGCGCCCTGTGGCGGGCCTCGGTGGACGCAGTCCGGCGGTGGGCGTCGGTCGAGCCCGGCGGCGACGTGCCGATGTTCGGCCTTACGTTCTCGCGCGGCTCGCTGCTCGTGACCCGGGCGTTCGAGACCTGGACCCACGCCGACGACATCCGCCGGGCGCTCGGGCGACGTGAAGAGCCGCCGCCCGCCGAGGTGGTGGAGCGCATGGCGGAGCTTTCGATCACGACGATGCCCGCCGCTCTCGAGGTGGCCGGGCGGGCTCATCCGGGCAAGACGGCACGCATCGTGCTCACCGGCGACGGCGGCGGTGACTGGCTGATCCCGCTCGGGTTCGCCCCGGTGGGGGAGACAGCAGACGTCGTCCTGACGGCCGACGTCATCGCCTGGTGCCGGTGCGTCTCGGAGCGGCTGGCGCCCGAGGCCCTGCCCCGCCAGGTCGAGGGTGACCCTGCCCTCGCCGACGACCTCGCCGCCGCCTCTTCGGCCTTCGCCACCCTGTAACACGAGGAACCAGGCCCGAGTGTTTGGCGTCGTGCAGGACCCTCACGCGGGCCTGGGCGACGCCAAAGTCGAACGACCCGTAACCGTCATACCCTGGCGGCACAATGAGCGAGGTGACCCAGCTGACCGCGCCCGAGCTCGCGCCCGCGATCCGTGACGCCGGGATCGACGGCTTCCACCCGGCCGTGGCCGAGTGGTTCCGGCGCCGCTTCCCCGACGGCCCGACCGAGGCGCAGGCCCAGGGCTGGCCCCATATCGCCGGCGGCGCCGACACGCTGATCGCGGCGCCCACCGGATCGGGGAAGACGCTCGCAGCCTTCCTCGTCGCCATCGACCGGCTCTACCGGCAGCACGACCGCGGCGTCGACGTCTCGATCGGCACTCGCGTCGTGTACGTCTCGCCGCTGAAGGCGCTGGCCGTCGACATCGGCGAGAACCTCGAGCAGCCGCTCACGGAGATCGCGGACGTCGCCGCCGAGCTCGGGCTCGACGCGCCCGACATCCGCGTCTCGGTCCGCACCGGCGACACCACGAGCTCGCAGCGCTCGGCCATGGTGCGCCGCCCGCCCAGCTTCGTGGTCACGACACCGGAGTCGCTCTATCTGCTCGTGACGAGCGCGCGCGGCCGCGAGGCGTTGCGCACCACCGAGACCGTCATCGTCGACGAGATCCACGCCGTCGCCCGCGACAAGCGCGGCTCGCACCTCGCGCTCACCTTGGAACGGCTCGAGGCGCTGTGCGACACGCGGCCGGCGCGCATCGGCCTGTCCGCGACCCAGCGACCGATCGAACGGGTCGGGCGGCTGCTCGTCGGCGAGCGTCCGCTGCCCGAGATCGTCGACGTCGGTCATCAGCGCGCGCTCGATGTCACGATCGAGCTACCCGAAGGCGAGCTGGAGGCGGTCGCGTCGGCGGAACAGATGGCCGATGTCATCAACCGCATCGCAGAGCACGTCACGCACCATCGGACCACCTTGGTGTTCGTCAACACCCGGCGGATGGCGGAGCGGCTCGCGCACCAGCTCGGCGAGCGCCTGGGCGACGACGTCGTGGCCGCACACCACGGCAGCCTCTCCAAGGAGCGCCGCTGGCGGGTCGAGACGCGCCTGCGAGCCGGCGCGCTCAAGGCGCTGGTCGCCACCGCGTCGCTGGAGCTCGGTATCGACATCGGCCCGGTCGAGCTCGTTTGCCAGATCGGCTCCCCCCGGAGCATCGCCACGTTCCTGCAGCGCGTCGGCCGGTCGAACCACACGCGTACCGGCACACCGAAGGGGCGGCTGTATCCGCTGACGCGCGACGAGCTCGTCGAGTGCACCTCGCTGCTCATGGCAGTGCGCGCCGGTCGGCTCGACGCCATCCAGTTCCCGCACCAGCCGCTCGATATCGCCGCTCAGCAGATCATCGCCGAGGTGGCGGCGGAAGAGTGGCGCACGGACGAGCTGTACGAGCTCGTGCGCCGGGCCGCGCCCTACGCCGAGCTGTCCCGTGCCGAGTTCGACGAGGTCGTCGAGCTCGTGTCCGGCGGGATCGAGACCGGGCGCGGTCGTCGGGGCGCCTACGTGCACCACGACGCCGTCAACGGCGAGCTGCGGGGCAGAAAGGGCGCGCGCCTCGCGGCTGCCACCTCCGGGGGCGCGATCCCCGAGACGGGCGACTACCGCGTCGTCGCCGAGCCGGACGACACGTTCGTCGGCACCGTCAACGAGGACTGGGCGGTCGAGTCCATGGCGGGCGACGTCTTCCTGCTCGGCACGCACTCGTGGCAGATCCGCCGGGTCGAGCCCGGCGTCGTCCGCGTGCGCGACGCCGCCGGTGCATTGCCGACGATCCCGTTCTGGCTCGGGGAGGCGCCGGCGCGCACGGTGGAGCTGTCGGCCGAGGTCTCGGAGCTGCGCCGCCACGTCGACGAGTGCATCTGCGACGGACGTCCTGACGACGCCCGCCAGTGGCTGATCGACGCCGCCGGCATCCCGCGCGAGGCCGCCGTGATGATCGTCGACTACCTCGCCGCCGGTCGGGCCGCCCTCGGTGCCATGCCGACCCAGCAGCAGCTCGTCCTCGAGCGGTTCTTCGACGACACCGGCGGGATGCAGCTGGTCGTGCACTCGCCCTACGGCGGGCGGATCAACCGCGCGCTCGGGCTGGCGTTGCGCAAGAAGTTCTGCCGCACGTTCGACTTCGAGCTGCAGGCCGCCGCCACCGACGACGCCATCGTGCTCTCGCTCGGGCTCACGCACAGCTTCCCGCTCGACGAGGTGCCCCGCTACGTCAGGAGCTCCACAGTCGAGGAGACGCTCGAGCACGCCGTCCTCGACGCGCCGATGTTCCAGGCCCGTTGGCGCTGGAACCTCAACCGGGCGCTCATGGTGTTGCGGTTCCGCAACGGCCGGCGCAACCCGCCGCCGATCCAGCGCATGGAGTCGGACGACCTGCTAGCAGCGGTGTTCCCGCAGGCGGCGGCGTGCCAGGACAACCAGACCGGCCCGATCGAGATCCCCGACCACATGCTCGTGCGCGAGACGATCGGCGACACGCTGCACGAGGCCCTCGACGTCGATGGCCTGCGCGCGCTGCTCGAGGGCATCGAGGGCGGCGACATCACCGTGCACTGCGTCGACACGACAGAGGCATCGGCGCTGTCGCACGAGATCATCAACGCCCGGCCCTACGCCTTCCTCGACGACGAGGAGTTCCAGAACCGCCGCACCAACGCGGTCACGCTGCGACGCGGCCTGACCGTGGACCTCGCTGCCATCGGGTCGCTCGACCCCGACGCCATAGAGCAGGTGCACTCCGAGATCGCGCCCGAGCCCGCGACCGCCGACGACCTGCACGACCTGCTGTCGTCGCTCGTGCTCGCGCGGCCGCACGAGGAGTGGCGGACGCTGTTCGACGAGCTCGCCGCCCGGGGGCGCGCCGGCGTGCTCCCGCACGACGGCGTCGGACTCTGGTGCACGACCGAAGCTCGTGACGAGGCCACGGCTGCACTCGACGGCGACGACGACGCGACGTCCCGGGTGATCCGCGGCCACCTGGAGATCTCGGGCATCACGACGGCCGAAGACTTGGCTGCGACGACGACCCTCGCCCCCGGCCCGGTCGCGTCGGCGCTCGCAGCGCTGCAACACGAGGGCTTCGCCATGCAGGGCGCGTACCGGCCCGACGGGAAGGGCACCGAGTGGGTGGCGCGCCGGCTGCTCGCGCGCATGCACTCGTACTCGCGGCGGTCACGACGCGAGCGCGTCGAGCCCGTCACCGCCCAGGACTTCATGCGGTTCCTCCTGCGCTGGCAGCACGTGACGCCCGATACACAGCTCACCGGCGAGGCCGGGCTGGTCTCGATCGTCGAGCAGTTGCAGGGCTTCGAAGCCGCCGCGGTCACGTGGGAGCCCGACCTGCTCGCCCGCCGGCTCCGTCACTACGAGCCCGGGTGGCTCGATCGGCTGTGCCACGACGGTGACGTCGCGTGGCTCCGGCTCACGCCGGGCGTGCGCGAAGCCGACGCGCCCGCAGGCGCGCCGTCGAAGGCGACGCCGATCGCGGTGGTGTTCCGTGCCGATCTCCCCTGGCTCCTCGACGCCGCGCGCGTCGGCACCGAGCTCGCCGAGCCCTCGGTGGGGGCCACGGCCGAGATCGCGCAGGTCCTGCGGGACAGCGGCGCCTGCTTCGCTACCGACCTCGTCGACGCGACCCGGCGCCTCCCCGACGACGTCGAACGCGGCCTGTGGGACGGCGTCGCGCGCGGGCTGGTCATGTGCGACGGATTCGGCGCCATCCGGGCTCGCATCAGCGGCGTGCGCAGCGCGCCGGAAGGCCGGCGCATGTCGCGGCTGCGGCGTGGTGCGCGGGGGAGCGTGTCGCCCGGGCGGTGGTCCGTCGTGCCCGGTCGAAGCGACGACGTGGATCGCGACGAGCTCGCCGAGGCCGTGGCCGAGCAGCTCATCAACCGCTGGGGTGTCGTATTCCGCGACCTCGCCGTCCACGACTCGCTCCGGATGCCGTGGCGCGACATCCAGTGGGCTCTGCGGCGTCTCGAGGATCGCGGCCTCGTACGCGGCGGGCGGTTCGTCAGCGGCTTCAGCGGCGAGCAGTACGCGCTGCCGCACGCAGCCGACGAGCTGATCCGGGTTCGCAAAGCGCCGCGGACTGGTGAGCGGGTCGTCGTGAACGCGACGGATCCGTTGAACGTCGTGGGCCTGATCGTGCCGGGCGCCACGGTGCCGGCGGTGCGCACCAAACGCGTCGTCTACGTCGACGGCATTCCCGAATCAGCGGAGGAAGCGGTCGCCGAGATCGCCTGAGACCACGCCGGGGAGGCCACACAGACGGCGGCGCCAAGAGCCTCGCGTTGCCGCGCTGCGTCCTCGGCAGCGGCCACCCGGGCCTCCCCGACGACTCGTCCCCGAATCGGACCGCTCCCAAACGAGCGTAGCCACCCCTCCAATCCCGTGGGTCGGAAACCGGCGCCGTGCGCAGGGTTTCTGACCCAACGCAGGATGGATGTCTCAGCGATGCGGCAACGGGTCGAGGATCTGATCGGCCCAGCTGACGTCGGGGCGAGGGCGGCGGCGATGCGCGAACGCGTCGGGCACGTCGATCTCCAGGCGGACGAGCGCGCCGCCCAGCGTCTTGCCGAGACTGTCGGAACGCAGCGAGCGCGGCCCACCGCCCCCGAGCGCGTCGCGGAGCACGAAGTTCAATGCCAGCACGTTGCGCGCCTCGTAGCGCTCGACCGCTCCCCGAACCATCGCGCCGAAGTGCTGCTTCACGCGCTCGGCCGTGACCTCCCGCACGATGAGGTCGTAGGTCTCCTCGTCGTCGGCGAAGATCGCCACGTCGGCGATGTCCCCCTTGTCCCCGCTCCGGTAGCCGCAGAGCTCACGGAGCTGGAGCCGGGCCGTCACGTGACCTCCTCGAAGGTCACCCTGACCTTCTCGTCGACGAGCTTCCGGTCGACGAGCGTGGGCCAGATCCCGAGCAGCTCGGTCGGCCGGCCACCGCCGCCGCGGCCCATGCCGGTGAAGCCGGCCGGCGGGGCCGACAGCGTGAGCGGGATCAGCTCGCGGCCGACGACCCCGGCCGCGCGCTCGTCGACGCAGCGCCACGCCGCCCGGATCACGACCTCGGGCGGGTCCCCGGGGGACGGCGCGGTCGGCCCACCGAGCGCGTTCACGCCCCAGTACTCGAAGCACCATTCGTCGACGGCGAGGCCGGCCATCTCCACCCGTTTCGCCAAGAGCGCGGCCGTGGCCTTCGCCTTCTCGTACGCGTCCGGCCACGAGAACGCGGCGCGCGCCTCACCCGACCAGCCGGCGTGGTACGCGAGCAGCGCCTTGTACGTCGGCGTCGCCGGCGCGCCGCGAACACCGTCGACGCGCACACGGTCGCCGCCCAGGTCCGTGAACGACGCCGACGTGAAGTCGGCGACGACATCGGGCGCGAGGTACGCCGCCGGGTCGTGCACCTCGTACAGCAGCTGATGCCGCACAGTGTCGAAGTCGACGCGCCCCCCGGAACCCTTCGGCTTCGTGATCACGGCGGAGCCGTCCGGCTCGACCTCCGCGATCGGGTACGGCAAGTCCCACGGGTGCGGGATCGTCCACCATTCGCCGCTGTAGTTACCGCCCGCGACCTGACCCGAGCACTCGAGCAGGTGCCCGATCAGCGTGCCGGCCGCCAGGCGGTCCCAGTCGTCCCAGCCCCAACCGTGCGCGTGCGCGGCGGCTCCGAGGAACAACGCGGCGTCGGCCACGCGGCCCGTGATCACAACGTCGGCGCCGCCATCGAGGGCGTCGACGATCGGGCGCGCACCCAGATACGCGGATGCGAACAACGGCTCACCGGGGAAGTCGTCGAACTCCGCGCCCGACTCCGAGTTCGCGAGCGTCGTGCCCGCCTCACGCAGCTCCGCGAGCCGGGGCTTGAGGTCGTCGCCGAGCACGGTCCCGACCCGCAGCCCCGACAAACCGAGCTGCTTCGCGGTTTCGACCGCCGCCCGCGCCGCCGCCGTCGGATTGATCCCGCCTGCGTTCGTGATGAGCTTCGTGCGTCCCGCCGCCACCGCCGGCAAAGCCTTGGCGAGGTACCGCGGAAGGTCCCGCGTGTAGCCGAGCGTCTCGTCACGCTGGCGGTCCTTCTGGAGGATGGCGAGCGTCAGCTCGGCCAGCGCTTCGAGGCAGAGGTAGTCGACGCCGTCGGCCAGCAGGCCGTCCACGGCGGCGGG
>JBKOWN010000178.1:0-8486 GCA_046724435.1 Actinomycetota bacterium | reverse complement strand
TGTAGCGGTACTTCCTCCCGTGGTCACCCCACTGGTAGTACGGGCCCTTGTTGTCGTGACGACGTCGGACGGGCATGGCGCGCCTACTCCTCGCCTGCCAGTGCCTTGCGTGCCCGGGCGCGGGTCGCGAGATCCGTGGCGTGGGACATCACCGGTGCCGAGCCGATCCGGCTGAACCCGCCGATTCGGGGGACGGTGATCGTGCGGTATCCCGGGACGCGTTCCCGCGTGAGCGCGCGCACGATCGCCTTCGCCACCGAGTCCGCCGACAGGCCGTAGTCGAGCGCGCCCGGATCGGCCGCCGGCTCGCCCGTGCGGATCCGGGCCATGAACTCGGTCTTGATCGGACCGGGCGCGATGAGCGTGACCTGTAGGCCGCGCCGGCCGACTTCACGGCGGAGGCCGTCCGTGAACCCCTGCACCGCGAACTTCGTCGCGCAATAGACGGTCTCGCCGGGCGAAGCGACATAACCGGCGATGGAGCCGACGTTCACGATGTGGCCGCGGCGCCGTTCGAGCATCCCCGGCAGAACCCGCTGAGTGAGGTCGATGAGCGCGAGCACGTTGACCTCGAACAGCTGCCGGACCTTGTCGGCCGGCATGGTCTCGACCATGCCCTGCCAGCCGACGCCGGCGTTGTTCACGAGCACGTCGACCGGCTCGGACTGTTTGATCAGGGCGGCGCGGTCGGCATCGTCCGACACGTCGGCCGGCGCCGACATGATCCCGGGATGCTCGGCCGCCAGCTCCTCGAGCCGCTGTTCATCGCGGGCGGCCGCCCAGACCCGGGCTCCTCGGCGCGCAAGGCGCAACGCCGTCACCCGGCCGATGCCGGTTGACGCGCCGGTGACGATGACTCGGGTGCCGTCGAGCTCCATGTGACCCTCCTCGTTGGGGTGGGTCGTTGTGTTCTACCCGTTCTGGAGGTCAGGCGACACGGCAGGGTTCCTCGAGACGATCGGCGACCGACCCGCACGCCTCGACGAGCGCGGGCACGAACGCGCGGGCGCCGAGCACGCACGCGGCGTGGTCGGTGTCGGCGGGGTGGATGGTGGCGCCGGGAATCGCGTGGGCGAGCTTCAGCTGGCGTGACTGGGACACGAGTTGATCGCGCATCGTGACCACCACGGCGACGGGGACGTCGATCGTGCCGACCCACTCGTGCGACGTGAACTGCCCGAGCGCGTACGCGGCGCCGATCATGGCGACGGGGTCGCAGCGAAGCATCTCGCGAACCGCCCATTGCGGGAGGCGCATGCCGTCGAGCGCCTCGGGCGCGGGCGGCGGGATCGCGACGGGCGGTGACCGGCGCGGCCACGGCAACGCGTCGGCGAGGCGGAGGGCGGTCAAGGCGCCCCAGAGGCTCCAGAATCCCCACCGCTCGTGCGGCTTGCCGCGGAAGTTGCGGCTCGTCGCGCACAGGACGAGGCCGTCGACGCGATCCCGGTGATGGCGCCACATCAACTGCGCGACCGGACCACCCAACGAATACCCGACCGGGATGCAGCGCTCTATCTCGAGAGCGTCCATGAGCGCGATGGCGTCTTCTGCGCAGTCGACGAGGCGGTACCGCGATCCCGCTCGCAGCCCGCGGCCGTGACCGCGCAAGTCCATCGCCACCACCCGGAAGCGTTCGCTCAGGGGGCCGAAGGCCGGGAACCAGTTCAGGAGCCCGGACGCGCCGAGCCCGTGCAGCAGGAGGAGTGTTGGCGCGCCGCGCGGGCCCGGCATGTCGTAGGCGAGGATCGTGCCGCGGCCAGCCAACTCGACCGGCTTTCCCGCGGGGACAGTGTCTGCCGACAGCCGACCCAGACTCAGCCCGATCGCCTCGAACACGCGACCTCCCCCTACCGTCGCGTCCTACCTCATCCTTACCAGATACGCGGGCCACGGTGGTCGACCTGACGTGCCTGTCATACAGTGCGACCGCGCCGGCGCGACCGGAGCGACTCGCGAGAGGGAGCGGGGATATGGCCAAGGTCGAGGAGTCTCGGGTCACGCTGGACACGACGGACGTCGACCGTCATCTCGGCCAGCCCGTCGGCGGGGGACAGCTCAAAGAGCCGGTGGCCGTGAACGACATCCGCCGCTGGGTGCAAGGAATGCAGTACGCGAACCCGCTGCATTACGACGACGTCTTCGCGGCCCAGACCCGCTTCGGGCGGATCATCGCGCCGCAGTCGTTCACGATCTGTTGCGATGTCGGGCACGGGGCCGGTCCCGCGATCGTGGGCAGCATCCCCGGTACGCACATGATCTTCGGCGGCGACGAATGGTGGTTCCACGGACCTCGCATTCTCCCCGACGACCTGCTGCGCATGGAGCGGCGCTTCCACGACTACAAGGTGTCGGACACGAAGTTCGCGGGCCCGACGATGTTCTCCCGCGGAGACACGCTCTATCGCAACCAGCGGGGCGAGGTCGTCGCCCTGCAGCGCTCGACGTCGGTGCGTTATCTCGCCGAAGAGGCGCGACGGCTCGGCTTCTTCGAGCAGACCGCTCCCCGCCCCGAGTGGACCGACGAGCAGCTCGCGAACGTGGAGAACATGCGCCTCGCATGGATCCGCTCGAACCGCCAGGGTGAGACGCCGCGATGGGGTGACGTCGAGACGGGCATGCAGTTGCCGCGCCGCGCCATCGGGCCGCACACCATCGCCAGCTTCGCGACCGAGTGGCGTTCGTACACGTTCACCGTGTGGGGGTCGAGCTACCAGGAGGGGCCGGAGCACCTGCAGGAGGCGGGATGGCTCCCCGAGATGGAGCGCAACCTCGAAGCCGGTGAGGAAGACCCCGCATTGACGGACGGGCTGTACCGCGGGCCATCGCGCGGGCACGCCGACGAGGAGCACGCGCAGCTCATCGGCATGCCGCGCGGCTACGGGTACGGCGCGTCGATGGGCGCGTGGGTGCTCGACTACATCGCGTACTGGGCCGGGCACGAGGGCTTCGTGCGGCACTCGAACGTGCAGTACCGCTTTCCGGCCTTCGAGGGGGATGTGACGTACCTCGACGCCGAGGTCACCGGCAAGCGCCACGACGAGACGCTCGGCGTCTCGCTCGTCACGCTCGACGTCGTCATGAGCACGCAGGACGGCGCGGTGATGGCCAAGGGCCCGGTCGAGGTGCAGCTGCCCGAGTAGCGCGTCGGAGAGGGCGGGACCGATGACCACGTTCCGGGGCCCGCCCGCCGAGACCGAGGAAGGGATCGGCGGGCTCACGCTGAGCGGCTTCCTCCTCGAGGTGACGCGCCGCCACGCCGCCCGCGAGGCGCTCGTCTTCCACCGGCCCGACGGCACCGTCGTTCGCTGGACCTACCGGGATCTCGAACGCCAAGCGCGCCGCGTTGCGCGCGCGGTGCTCGGCACCGGTGCGGGCAAGGACAGCCGGGTCGGGATCCTGATGGGGAACCGGCCCGAGTGGGTCGCCGCCCTGTACGGCGTCGCGCTCGCCGGCGCCGTCGCCGTGCCGCTCAACACGTACTTCGAGCCGCCCGAGCTGGACTATGTCCTCCGTCACTCCGACGCCAAGCTGCTGCTGACACAGACGCAGCTGCTCGGTCACCCGTACGTCGACCAGCTCGCCGAGCTGTGCCCCGAGGTCGAGGGTGCGGCTCCCGGCGAGTTGCGGTCCGCTCGTTTCCCGCACCTGCGCCGGGTCGTCGCGCTCGGCTCGGACGAGCGCCGCGGCGCCGTCGAGCCGTGGGACGAGTTCCTCGACCTGGGCGACGCAGTGTCCGACGCGTTGTTGGACGCCTCCATGGCCGAGGTGACGCCGGCCGATCACGCACTCATCATCTATACGTCCGGGACGACGGCGGCGCCCAAAGGCGTCCTGCACCCGCACCGGGGCCCTGCCATCCAGAGCTGGAGGTTCGCGCAACAGCTCCGGCTCGACCCGAGCGTCCGGGTGTGGAGCGCGTTTCCTTTCTTCTGGTCGGCGGGCCTGGTGATGGTGATGGGCGCGACCCTCGCCGCCGGCGGATCACTCGTGCTGCAGGAGCACTTCGAGCCGGGGGAGGCGTTGCATTTGCTCGAGAGCGAGCGCGTGACCTCGCCGCACGCATGGGCGCATCAGCTCGCCGAGTTGGAGGATCATCCGGAGTGGAAGCGCACCGACCTCTCGGCGATTCGCCACTGCGAGGCATTCACCAGCTTCGGCCGCCATCCGAGCGTGCACGTCGAGGACACGTGGAGCCCGCGCGCTGCATACGGGCTCAGCGAGACGTGCACGATCATCAGCTCGCTGCCCGCCGACACGCCCCGGGAGATCCGTGAGCGCAGCCAGGGGGCGATCCTGCCCGGCAATCTGGTGCGCATCGTCGACTGTGACACCGGAACGGCCCTACCGGTCGACGCGATCGGGGAGATCGCCGTCAAGGGCACGACGCTCATGCTCGGTTACGTGAAGAAGCTTCCTGAGGAGTGCTTCGACGAGGACGGCTTCTTCCACACGGGTGACGCCGGGTTCGTCGACGGCGAGTCGTACCTGCACTGGACCGGTCGCATGACGGAGATGATCAAGACCGGCGGCGCCAACGTGTCGCCGGTCGAGATCGAGGAGACGTTGCTGCGTCACCCGGGGCTGAAGGCGGCGCTGGCGGTCGGGATCCGGGACGACAAGCTGGGGGAGATGGTCGTGCTGTGCGCCGTCGCACACGACGGCTCGGCCGTCGACGAGGACGACGTGCGCCGCTTCCTTCGGGGGCGGGTCGCCGCCTACAAGATCCCGCGCCGGGTGCTGTTCTTCGACGAGGACGAGTTGTCGTTGACCGGAAACTCCAAGATCCGAGGCGACGAGCTGCGCAAGCTGGCGATGCAGCGGCTGTCGGTCGCGTCGTAACCGGCCATCGCGCGATGAGCTGGCATCGCCGGGGGCGTCCTACGCCCTGGAGGTGTGGTCATGAAGGAACGGAGTCCGAGCCCGGAGATGGCGCCCCTCGAGCCGCTCGTCGGTGAATGGAGCGTCGAAGCGATGGCCCCGTGGGCGCCGCCGGGCGACCTGCGCGGGCGGACGGTCTTCGAGTGGATGCCCGGAGGGACGTTCCTCCTCCAACGCTGGGAGGTCCCGATCGAAGAGGCCCCGGACGGTCTCGCGGTGATCGGGCCCGATTCGAATAAGAACGGATACGTGCAGCACTACTTCGACTCGCGAGGCGTCGCGCGGCTGTACGCCATGAGCTTCGACGACGGCGTGTGGCGTCTCGATCGCACCAAGGCGGACTTCTCGCCACTGGACTTCTCGCAGCGTTTCACCGGGGCCCTCTCGGACAACGGCAGCACGATCCGTGCACGGTGGGAGATCTGCCACGACGGGTCGACCTGGGAGCACGACTTCGACCTCGTCTACCGACGGGCTGAATGACGACGCTCCAGGGCGCGGCCGTCACGCTGCGACCGGCGACCCTCGACGACGTGCCCGAGCTCGCAAGGATCCGCGCCACCCCCGATGTCCACCGCCACTGGCGGGGCGGCAACAACATGGTCGCCGCCGTGCTCGAGGACTTTGCCGAGCAGGAGAGCACGGCCTACGCGATCGAGCTCGAAGGCCGTGTCGTCGGCTGGATCCAATGGCAGGCCGAGGAGGAGCCCGACTATCGCCACGCCCGCATCGACATCTACGTCGATCCCGCGGTGCACGGCCGCGGCGTCGGCACAGACGCCGTCCGAACGCTGGCGCGGCACCTGGTCGACGACCACGGCCACCACCGCCTCACGATCGACCCCGCGGCCGACAACCCCGCCGCCATTCGTGCGTACACGAAGGTCGGCTTCCGCCCCGTCGGCATCGAGCGCCGCGCCGAACGCGGCAACGACGGCACCTGGCACGACGTCCTGCTCATGGACCTCCTCGCCGAGGAACTGGCGAACGAGACGGTTGACGGGAACGGTGATCGCGATCTCATCCCGCCCGATGATCCCGACCCGCCCTAGCGTCGGGCTGTGCAGTTCAGCGTCGAGTTGCGCGACGACGTCGCCTCCGGCGACATCACGGTCTCGTTCCGGCTCTGGCGCCGGCCCAAGGTCAAGGTCGGGGGCCGCTACCCGGTCGGGCCCGTGGTCATCGAGGTGGATTCGATGGAGCTGGTGCCGTTCTGGAGCGTGACGCGCGCCGACGTACGGCGATCGGGCGAACAGGACCGCGAGTCGCTCCGCCGGCGCGCCGCCCATGCCGGGCCGGTGGACGACGACACGCTCCTGTATCGGATCGAGTTCCACGTCGTGTCGTAGCGCGGGCGCGCGGGCAGCCGGGCGTGTCTTGGCGGTGCGCAGTAGCGTCCGCGGTGATGAAGGCTGCCGTGTACTACGAGACAGGTCCGCCGAGCGTCTTCCGCTACGAGGACGTGCCGGACCCGGTGTGCGGGTCCACCGATGTGCTGATCGATGTCGAGGCGATCAGCATCGAAGGCGGCGACACGCTGAACCGCGCCGGCGGGGAGATGGCGACGTCGCCGCACGTCGTCGGCTACCAGTGCGCGGGCACGATCGCCGAGGTCGGTGCCGACGTGCACGACCGCCAGCCGGGGCAGCGCGTGGTGTGCACGATGTTATGGGGCTCACACGCGGAACGGCGTGCGGTGCCGTCGCTCGTCACCTGGGTCGTGCCCGACAGTCTCGACATCATCCAGGCCGCCTGCGTACCGGTCCCGTTCGGCACGGCCGACGACTGCCTGTTCGAGTTCGGGCACCTGCAAGCGGGCGAGACGGTGCTCGTGCAGGCGGGGGCGGGCGGCGTCGGCCTGGCCACGATCCAGCTCGCCAAGCGCGCCGGCGCGACGGTGCTCGCCACCGCATCGAGCGACGAGAAGCTCGAGCGCTTGCGCGAGTACGGCCTCGACCACGGCATCAACTACCGCACCAGCGACTTCTCGAGTGTCGCCCGCGAGCTGACCGGTGGCCGCGGCGTCGACCTCGTGGTCGATCCGGTCGGCTCGACGCTCGCGGGCAGCGTGCAGTCGCTCGCCTACCGGGGTCGGATCACGCTCGTCGGTTCGGCCGGGCGCGACCCGCAGTTGTTCGACGCGTCGCCGCTGATGTTGGGCAACCAGACCGTGACCGGCGTGTTCCTCGGCGCCGAGATCACCACCGAGCGGGTCCGGGCGATGGTCGCCCGCCACCTCGATGACATCGCCGTCGGGGGTCTGCGTGTGGTCGTCGACCGGACGTTCCCGCTGTCGGACGCGGCCGGCGCGCACGAGTACATCGAGAGCCGGCAGGCGTTCGGCCGCGTCGTGCTCATCCCGTAGCCCGGATTACGCGGGCACGGAGGTGACGAGCTTCTCGCTCGCGTCCCACAGGCGCCGGGCAGCATCGTCGTCCTGCGCCACACGCGAGGGATTGGACGGCTTGCACTTGTAGAAGTACCCACCCGAGACGCCGTCCACATCGGGCGAGGACGCCAGATAGATCGAGGTGCGTGCACCCTTCTCGGGGCTGATCGCGAAGGGGCTGGCGAGATACTTGATCCCCCACCCGTAGACGCCGCCGAGGTCGCCACCGCGACCGAACTCGCTCCGGACGAAGCCCGGGTGCAGCGCGTTCACGGTGACGCCGGTCCCGTCGAGCCGGCGGGAGAGCTCACGAGCGAAGTAGATGTTCGCCAGCTTGGACTTGTTGTACGCGTCCATCCACTTGTACGCGCGTGCGGCCTGGAGGTCGTCGAAGTCGAGGCCCCGCCGGGCACCCTTGTGCGCGTTCGACGACACCACGACAACCCGAGCGGGCGCGCTCGCTTGCAGCCGCTCGAGCAGGAGGTCCGTCAGCAGGAAATGCCCCAGGTGGTTGACACCGAACGTCTCCTCGAAACCCTCCTGCGTCTCACGGCGGCGCAGGAGGATCAGTCCTGCGTTGTTGACGAGCACGTCGGGACCGTCGAACCGGTCGAGGACGTCAGACGCGAACGAGCGGATCGACTGGAAGCTGGCGAGGTCGAGCGGCATCACCTCGACCTGTGCGTTGCCGGTGCGTCCGGCGATCTCGTCTCGGGCGGCACGTCCGCGCTCTTCGTTGCGCGAGGTGATGACAACCCGGGCGCCGAGGCCCGCCAACCCAACGGCGGCCTCCTTGCCGATCCCAGTGTTCCCGCCCGTGATCACGACGGTCTTGCCGGTCATCTCGTCCATGCGCTCCACCGTAACCGTGACGGAGCATCCGAAAACAGGCTGGCGTGCGAATCAACGTGGGATCATCGCGCTGACGGATGAGAAGAACGGAGAAGACGTGGGCGGGTACCTCCCGATCGAGAACCACGGCGTCATCGGTGACCTGCACACCGTCGCGCTCGTCGGGACCAACGGGTCGATCGACTTCATGTCGTACCCGCACTTCGGATCGGCCACGATCTTCTGTTGCCTGCTCGATGCCCACCACGGCGGCCGGTTTCAAATCCAGCCTTGTCACCCTTCCGGCACCGTGAAGCAGATGTACCTCCCTGACACGAACGTGCTGATCACCCGCTCGCTCGACGAGAAGGGGGTCGCCGAGGTGTCC
>JBKOWN010000005.1:0-38946 GCA_046724435.1 Actinomycetota bacterium | reverse complement strand
CGCAACGAGTAGCTCTCCACGAAGTGCCGCTCGTCGTGGACGTGAAAACCGTGCTCGACGGCGTGGTCCTTGAGATCGGCGACGAACCCGGCGATGTCGATGACGGCCATCCCTACCGTCCTTCGGTTTCCTGGACGACGCGTACCCCCTGCGCGAGCGTGCGGAACGCCCGGGCGCGGTGTGAAAGAGCCTGCTTCTCGCGGGCGGTCATCTCCCCGAACGTACGGCCGTCGCCCTCGAGCGGCACGAAGACGGGGTCGTAGCCGAATCCCCCGTCGCCGCGGGCGGCGGTCGTGATCACGCCCTCGACCTCGCCCAGCGCAGCAACTTCGAGGCCGTCGGGCCAGCGAGCCACGGCCACCGTGGCGAACCGTGCCGCACGTTGCTCGAGCGGCAGCGCGTCGAGCTCGCCGAGCAGCTTCTGCACGTTGTCGGCGTACGTCGCATCCTCGCCGGCGTATCGGGCGCTGTGGACGCCGGGCGCGCCGCCGAGGGCGTCGACGTGGAGCCCGGTGTCGTCGGCGACGGCGGGCAGCGCCGTGGCGGCGCAGAGCGCGACGGCTTTCATGCGGGCGTTGTCCTCCAGCGTGTCGCCGACCTCGTCGACGTCCGGGACCTCGGGCGGGCGCGCGACGAGCTCGAGCGATGGCGCCTCTTCGGAGAGCAGGGCCGCGATCTCGCGGGCTTTGTCGGGATTGGCGGTGGCGAGGACGAACTTCGTCACGACGGGCGTGGAGGCGGCGGCTCGGCCAGTGTGGCCCGCTGGATCTCGAAGATCTCCGTGATCCCCTTCTCCGCCAGGCCGAGCAGCTCGTCGAGCTCCGAGCGCGAGAACGGGTTGCCTTCGGCGGTCCCCTGCACCTCGACGAACCGGCCTGCGCCCGTCATGACCACGTTCATGTCGACCTCGGCGCGCGCGTCCTCGGAGTAGTCGAGGTCCAGGTGCGCCAGCGCGTCCACGACGCCCACCGAGATGGCCGCGCACGCGTCGCCAACGGGATGCGCAGGGATCGTGCCCGCCGCGACCATCCGCGAGAACGCGTCGTGCAAGGCGACGTACCCGCCGCAGATCGCAGCCGTGCGCGTGCCGCCGTCAGCCTGGAGCACGTCGCAATCCACCGTGATCTGGAGCTCGGCGATCATCTCGAGATCGGTCACCGCCCGCAGCGACCGGCCGATGAGGCGCTGGATCTCCTGGGTGCGTCCGGACTGGCGGCCACGCGCCGCCTCCCGGTCCGAACGCTCGACGGTCGATCCGGGGAGCATCGAGTACTCCGCCGTCACCCATCCGCGTCCCGTGCCGCGCAGCCAGGGCGGCACGCGGTCCTCGAGCGATGCCGTGCATAAGACGCGGGTCCGGCCGAAGTCGACCAGCACCGAGCCCGTGGCGGACTCGGTGAAGTCGCGAACGAACAACACCGGCCGCAGCTCATCGGGCTCTCGCCCGTCCTTCCGGATGCCCATTTGCCGCTGCTCCTCGACTACACGCGGGTGACGAGATGAGGGGTCGCCAGCATGACCGGCTCGCCGAACGACTCGGTGCCTTCCCTGACCGATCCGACGGCGTCGAGCTGGGGCCAGAGGTGCGTGAGGATCAGCCGGGACGCGCCGGCTCGGCGCGCTTCGCGACCGGCCTCGTGCGCGCTCAGATGCCACGGCACGCCTTTGTGGCCCTCCTGGTAGGTCGCCTCCGAGAGGACGAGGTCGGCGCCGGCGCCGAACGCAGCGACGCTCCAGTCCGGGCCGGTGTCCGCCGTGTACACGAGTCGCTTCCGGTCCGCGCTCACCTCGACCGCGTACGTCGGCGGCGGATGGTCGGTGCGGGAGAAGCGCAAGGCGAGGTCGGCGAGCTCCACGCCGTCGCCGTCGCCGACGACCTTCCAGTCGAAGGCGTCGCCCCAATCGTCGACGAGCGCGCCGAGCTGCTCCTCGAGGCCTTCCGGCGCGAACACCGGGAGACCGGCGCGCTCGAGTCCGTACCGCATCAGCACGTGAAGACCGTAGATGTCGGCGCAGTGGTCGGGATGCTGGTGGGTGAGGACGACGGCGCTCAGGTCCTCGATCCTGG
This sequence comes from Actinomycetota bacterium, assembly GCA_046724435.1. GTDB lineage: Bacteria > Actinomycetota > Acidimicrobiia > IMCC26256 > JACDBD01 > JALZAA01. The sequence continues at coordinate 36,878 of JBKOWN010000005.1, read as the reverse complement.
CGTGTTGCTGCAGGTGCGGGAGCGTCCCGTTGCCGCAGTCGACCCAGACCAGCGCCCCACCACCGCGGACGAGGTAGCCGCTGCAGGCGCCGAACGGCGGGGCGCCGTACGATCCCGAGCACCCGAGGACCGTCAACTCCACTCCCACGCCTCCACGGTCTCGACCTCCGGGCCCAGGAATCGCGCCCCGAGCGTGCGGAACGTCGCGAGGTCACCGCTGGTGACGAACACCCGACGGGGCGGCTCGCTTCCGGGCGGGCGGACGTGGCCCACACCGCCGAGCAGCGTGCGCGTCTCGAAGGCCGTCTCTTCGGCGCTCGAGACGAGCACGACACCGCGCCCCATCACGTCGCCGATCGTGCGGGCGAGGAGGGGATAGTGCGTGCAGCCGAGGACGAGCGTGTCGACGCCGGCGTCGCGCACCGGCGCGAGCAGGCGCTCGGCCAGCACGTGCACCTCCTGCGAGTCGACGTCGCCGGCCTCGACGAACTCGGCGAAGCCGGGGCACGCCGCGCAGGTGAGCTCGACACCTGCGCCGCTCGTCTCGGCGGCGCGCTGGTACGCGCCGGAGGCGATGGTCCCGACGGTGCCGATCACGCCGACGCGACGGGTCTCGGTCGCCTGGATCGCGGCGCGCAGGCCGGGCTCGACGACGCCGATCACAGGAATGTCGTACTCGCGACGCAGCGCGTCCAAGGCGACCGACGACACGCGGTTGCAGGCGACGACGAGCAACTTCGCGTCGTGGTCCGCCAGCAGGTCGGCCATCTCGAACGCGTACTTGATCACGTCGGGGTCGGGCTTCGGCCCGTACGGGAAGCGCCCGGTATCGCCGAAGTACACGACGGGCTCGTCCGGGAGCAGGTCGATGAGCGCGCGCAGCACCGTGAGACCACCGAGGCCGGAGTCGATCACACCGATCGGCCGGTCACTCACGCATGCCCCCGACCTGCGGCGCGACGCAGCCGGTCCCCCACCGCGACGCCGACGCCGGTGTCGGGGGGTAGCACGGCGAGCAGCACGTCGACGCCGCGCCGGTCGGCCTCGCGCAATCGCGCGTACAAGACCCGTGCGTACTCTTCGCCGTTCGCGGGCGCGTCGAGCACGGTCACTTCGGCAGGCAAGCCCGGGACCGGGGCCGACGCGAGCACCGCCACGAGCTCGCCCGCGGCGACCAGAGCGCGTGCGCGCTCGGCAAGCTCCGGACGGTCGACGACGAGCACCGTCGCCGCCGGCGCGTAGTGGGACTTGAGCGTCCCGGGGGCGCGGACGAGACCGTCGGTCCGGACCCCGACCACCTGCCCCGACACCTCCTCGATGCGCTCGCGGGTAACGCCGCCGGGACGGAGGATCACGAGCTCGTTGCCGGTGCAGTCGACGATCGTGGACTCCACGCCGACCGTGCACGGCCCGTCGTCGAGGACGACGTCGACGTCGTCACCGAGGTCGGCGCGGACGTCGGCGGCGGTGGTGGGGCTCACGTGCCCGAAGCGGTTCGCCGACGGCGCCGCGATGCCGCCGCCGAAGGCACGGAGCAGCTCGAGTGCAACTGGTTGGTCCGGCACGCGCACGCCGACGGTGTCGCCGCCGCCGGTCACGGCGTCGAGGACGCGTGCCGCGCGCCGGACGACGATCGTGAGCGGGCCGGGCCAGAACGCGTCGCCGAGGCGGCGGGCGGCGACGGGAACGTCCGCCGCCCACTGGTCGAGCTGTCCGGGCGCGCCGACATGGACGATCACCGGATGCTCGCCCGGGCGCCCCTTGACCGCGTACAGCCGGGCGAGCGCGCCGGCGCTGTCGGCGTTGGCGCCCAGCCCGTACACGGTCTCGGTCGGGAAGGCCACCAGGCCTCCGCGCCGGAGCGTCTCGGCGGCGCGGGAGATGTCGGCGTCAGTCGCCATGTCGCCTCCATCTTTCCTCACCCGCGTCAGCACCGGGACGAGAGGTGACATCAGGCACGGACATCTGAAGAACAGGCTTCGCTACCAGTAGTTGATACGTTGCGCCCGCTCGGCGACGACGTCGAGGTCGTCGGTCCACGCCCCGGACGAGAGGTACTTCCATCCCCCGTCGGGAAGGAGCGCGACGATCGTCCCCGCGTCCATCGTCGCTGCCATCTTGGCGACGCCGGCCATGACGGCGCCCGACGAGATCCCGGCGAAGATCCCGCACTCGTCGAGTAAGCGCCGCGTCCATTCGATCGACTCGCGTGGCCGCACGATGAACTTCCGGTCGAGTACCGCCGGGTCGAAGATGGGCGGCACGAAGCCGTCCTCGAGCGACCGCAGGCCCTGCACCAGCTCGCCCGCCGGCGGCTCGACAGCGACGACGCGCACGTCCGGCTTCTGCTCCTTGAGGTATCGCCCCACGCCCATGAGCGTGCCGCTCGTCCCGAGCCCGGCGACGAACACGTCGAGCTCGGGGCAATCGCGCAGGATCTCGGGGCCCGTCGTCGCGTAGTGCGCGTCGGGATTGGCGGGGTTCCCGTACTGGAACAGCATCACGAGTGACGAATCCTCGGCCGCGAGCTTCTCCGCCTGGCGGATCGCGCCGTTGCTGCCCTCCTCCCCGGGGGACGGGATCACCTCGGCGCCGAAGATCTCGAGCATCTGCCGGCGCTCCTCGGACACGTTCTCGGGGAGCACGACGCGCAACCGGTATCCCTTCAGGCGGGCGACGAGTGCGAGCCCGATGCCGGTGTTGCCGGAGGACGGCTCGAGAATCGTGTCGCCCGGGCGCAGCACTCCCTCGCGTTCGGCCGCTTCGACCATGCGCAACGCGATCCGGTCCTTCATGGAGCCGCCGGGGTTCTGACCCTCGAGCTTGGCGTAGATGCGCACGGCCGGCGTGGGCGACAGCGCGTGGACGCCCACGAGCGGCGTGTTCCCGATGAGCTCGAGGACCGACTCGTACCTCATGTCACTGGTCGCCGTCACAGGCTCCGGCTCCTGCGACGCCGAACGGCGAAGCCGTCGTCGTCGCGGCCACGGCAGGCCCTCCGCCTATCCGCCGGCGACCGCGGGCAGGATGGACACGACGTCGCCGTCGGTCACCTTGGTGTCGAGCTGGTCGAGATACCGGACGTCGTCGTCGTTGCGGTACACGTTGACGAACTTGTGGATGCTGCCCGACTCGTCGACGAGCTGGTCGGCGAGGCCCGGGTAGCGCGCCGTCAGATCGGCGAACACGTCGCCCACCGTCGCGCCGTCGGCGGACACCGACGCCGCGCCACCGGCGTGCGGCCGCAGGAGGGTGGGCAGACGAACCTCGACGGACATTCGGACTCCTAATCGCCCTCGCAGGCTCGGGCTCATGCGGTGGCGGTCGGCCAAGCCGCCGCCCCCCGCGGCACGAGTCTACAAGTCCGACCAGACGGGTCGGGATTGTCGTTCAGCCGTCCAGGACCACCTGACACTCGGCAATCACGTCGTCGCGGATGCGGTAGGCACGCAGCACCGGATCGCCGTCACGCAGGCTCACGAGCACGTAGATCCACTCCGGGTAGTACCTGGCCTGCTCGACGTCCGTGGGCGACGGGTAGGCGTCGGTATGCGTGTGACTGTGCCAGCAGCCGACGATCTCGTGGCCGCGTTCGCGAGCCGCTTTCATCGCGGCTCCTTGGTCACGACCGTCGATTCGGTACGTAATCGCGGACGCGTTCTCGTTTCGGCACGGCCGTACTTCGCTGACGACGCCCGAAGGCTCGCTGCCGGACACCGGCCCGATGAGCAGCCCGCACGCTTCGTTCGGGAGGCCGTCGTAGCAGTTGCCGACGATCGCGAGGTACTGATCCTCCGAGAGCCGGAGCGTCGGCGACGCGAAGCCCATGCGGCTCAGCCGGCTGCGGACGCGGCGTCGCGGATCGCCCGCCACACGCGCTCGGACGTGAGCGGCATGTCGAGGTGGCGGATACCGAAGATCGACAACGCGTCGACTACCGCGTTCTGGGCCGCCGGCGTCGAGCCGATCGTCCCCGCTTCGCCGATTCCCTTCGCACCGAGCGGGTTGAGCGGGGTCGGCGTCTCAGTGTTCGAAGCTTCGAAGCTGGGGAGCTCCGCCGCGCTCGGCATCGCGTAGTCCATGAGGTTGGCGGTCTGCGGGTTCCCGTCGTCGTCGTACTCGACGCTCTCGTACAGCGCCTGGGCGACGCCCTGGGCGATGCCGCCGTGCTGCTGCCCGGCGACGAGCAGCGGGTTGATGACGCGGCCGCAGTCGTCGACGGCCACGTGACGGAGGAGCTCGACGCGCCCGGTCTCGGTGTCGACCTCCACGACCGCGATGTGGGCGCCGAAGGGGTAAGTGGCTTCTCCCTGGTTGAAGTCGAGCTCCGCCCGGAGGCCCTCCTCGAAGTCGGCGGGACGTCGAGCGGGGTCGCCGGCGGCCATGGCCAGCTCCGCCCACGAGAGCGCGGTGGCGGGGGCGCCGGCCACGCCGACGCCTTCGCCCTCGTGCACGACGATGTCGGCGACGTCGGCCTCGAGCAGGTGCGCGGCCAACCGCTTGGCCTTGTCGACGACGAGCTCACTCGTCTTGTGGATCGCGCTGCCGCCGATCTGGAGCGAACGCGATCCCATCGTGCCCATCCCGCGTGGCACGAGCGCGGTGTCGGACTGCACGACGGTCACTGCGTCCATCGGCACGCCGAGCAACTCGGCCACGATCATCTTGAAAGCGGTCTCGAGACCCTGACCGTGGGGTGAAGTCCCCACGGTCGCGGTGACGGTGCCGTCGTTGTGCACCTCGACCGCGCCGAACTCCTGGAACAGCCCGCCCGCCGTCACCTCCGTGTACACGGAGACTCCTATCCCGAGCTGCTTCACGTCGCCGCGCTCACGCCGCTGCGCCTGGTCCTGCCGGAGCTCCTCGTAGCCCGCGACGCGACAGGCCTCGTCGACGGCTTTGACGTAATCCGCCGAGTCGTAGTTGGCACCGGTGACGGTGGTGAGTGGGAACTCCTCGGGGCGGAGGAAGTTCTGCTTCCGAAGATCGACCGGATCTCTTCCCAACTCCACGGCCGCCATGTCGACGATGCGCTCGAGGAGCGCGGCCGCCTCGGGACGGCCGGCGCCCCGGTACGCCGCGGTCGGCGTCGTGTTCGTGATCGCGCTCTTGGAGCCCACCTGGATACGCGGGATGCGGTACACGCCCTGACTCATCGATCGGGTGAGGTACGGGAGGAACGCGCCGATGCCGGGATACGCGCCGCCATCGCACACGATCCGTCCCCGCAGGCCGGTGAAGGTTCCGTCAGCCTTCAGACCGAGCTCGATGTACTGGATCTGCCCGCGGCCGTGGGTCATCGCCGTCATGTTCTCGGACCGGGTCTCCGACCATTTCACCGGTCGCCCGAGCCTTCGGGCTGCCGTGGCCACGATCGCGAACTCCGGGTACATGCCGGCCTTGGCACCGAAGCCTCCGCCGACCGCCGTCGCCACCACCCGAACCCGCTCCTCGTTCAGCCCGACGACGCCGGCGAGCGGGTCGCGCACACCGTGCGGGTTCTGCGTGGGGACGTGCAGTGTGAGCCCGTCGTCGCCGTCGAGCTCGACGAGGATGCCGTTCGCCTCCATCGGCACCGGCGCCAGACGCTGGTTGAGGAACCGGCCCTCCACGACGACGTCGGCGTCGTCGAAGACCGACGGGTCGTCTCCGAAGTTGAACTCGATGGCCAGATTCGACCCGTGCTCGGGGAACACCAGCGGTGCGTCGTCGGCCAGCGCCGCCTCCGGATCGATCACCGTGGGCAGCGGGTCGTAGTCGACGATCACCATCTCGGCGGCATCGACGGCCCGCGCGCGCGTCTCGGCAACCACGACCGCGACCAAGTCGCCGACGAAGCGAACGACGTCGCGGGCGAGCGGCGGACGCGCGAGCACCGCAGGGACCATTGCAAAGCCTTGCCCAGGCTCGAGGTCGAGGTCGTCGGCGGTGTACACGGCCACGACTCCCGGCATCGCGGTTGCTTCACTCGTGTCGACCGACTCGATACCGGCATGGGCCATCGTCGAGCGGACGAATGCCGCATGAAGGAGGCCGTCGACGGGCAGGTCGTCGAAGTAGTCGGCGTCACCGCGCAGGATCCGCGGGTCTTCGGTGCGCCGGACGGGGTTGCCGAGGATCGATCCGGAAGTTGCCACGTCGGAAATCTATACAGTCGACTCATGGGGCGCCCCGCCGACACCGTCGTCATCCGGAACCGCCGCGCCCGGTACGACTACCTCGTCCTGGACTCGTTCGAGTGCGGCCTCGTGCTCGCGGGCTCCGAGGTCAAGTCGATTCGCGCCGGCCGGGCGAACCTCCAGGACGCCTACGCCCGGGTGGAGGACGACGAGCTGTGGCTCCACGGGATGCACATCGCGCCGTACGAGTTCTCGCGCGCCGAGCTCGACCCGACTCGCCGGCGCAAGCTGCTCCTGCATCGCAAGGAGATCGACACACTGGCCCGCGCTACGGGTGAGAAGGGCGTGACCCTTGTGCCGTTACGCGTCTACTTCAAGGACGGCCGGGCGAAGGTCGAGCTGGCCGTGGCCAAGGGCAAGCGCGCGTACGACAAACGCCGGACGATCGCGGAACGTGACGCGAAGCGCGAGGCCGAGCGCGCGCTCAAGGGGTTGCGCGACTGACTGCCTTCGTCGACGCGAGCGCCTCGGGAGAGACGAGGCCGACGAGTCGATCATGGTCGAAGACCAACGTGTGACCGACACGCCCGCGCGTGGGGCGGGCGGCGATGTCGGCGAGTTGGTCGTCGGGGTGCGCGGCACGAATCGTGGCGACGGGCACCATGTAGTCCTGCACGCGGCGTAGAACCCCTTCCTGGGCTGCCGGCGCCGACCGCAGCCGGTCGATGCTGACCAGCCCGGCGATCGTGCCGTCGAAGGCCTCGACGACAGCAACCGGCTCGTGCAGGTGGGGAGCATCCTCCTGGAGGAAGTCGGCCACCGTGATCCAGCCGCGCACCCGGGGCGGATCCGCGACCATGACGTCGCGCACCCGCAGATCGCCGAACGCGAGGTGGGCACGCGCCATCTCCCCTTCGGCGCGTGCGGCGCTGACGAGGAACCAGCCGATCAGGGCCGTCCACAAGCCGCCGAAGCCGAGACCGGCGACCCAGCCAACGCCGCCGGCACCCACCAGCAACCAGCCGAACACCACACCGACCTGCGCCGCGGTGGCGGCGGCGCGGTACCGATTGCCGTGGCGGAACCAGAGCAGCGCCGAGAGGATGCGGCCACCGTCGAGCGGCGCGGCGGGGATCAGGTTGAACAGCGCCAGGATCCCGTTGATGAGCGCAAGCCACGCCAGCGCCGACCCGAGCAGACCGGGCGCGCCCAGCACAGAGAGTGCGAGCGCGCCCAGGCCGAACACCACAGTGAGGGCGACACTCGTCGCCGGGCCGGCCGCGGCGATGCGCAGCTCGGCGCCCGCCGAGGGCGACTCGCCTCCGAGCTTGGCGACTCCGCCGAGCATCCACAGCGTGATGCCGTCGACCTGGACACCGTGCCGGCGCGCGACGAGCGAGTGGGCGATCTCGTGTGCGAGCACCGACGCGAAGAACAGCCCCGCGGCAACGAGCCCGACGACCCAGTACGCGGCTGTCGGCTCGCCCGGGAACTCGGTCGGGAAACGGTCCGCGGCAAGACTGAAGGTGAGCAGCCCCGCGATCAGCAGGAGGCTCAGATCGAGCCCCACGGGGATCCCGAAGATCCGGCCCAGGCGAATGCTGCTGCGTCCCATCACGATGAAGAACGCCGAATCGAACCGCCGTGTTCCGGCAATCCCGACGCTTCTCGGGCCCGGCCGGGCGCTGAAGCCCGGCCGGTAAGCTGGTCGTTCAACCCGAGGGGGTGACTGGCTTCGATTCTGAGGATCTACGCGGGTGAAGCGAGCCGACGTCCCCGGATCGTCGCAAAAGAGCCGGGAAAACCAACAAATGCCGAGGATTCAAACCTCGCACTCGCTGCCTAAGAACTAGGTAGTGCGTCCGTTCCGGCCCAGCCGCTCGGCCGGATTGCGGGCGTCATTGAGAGCGGCTCACCGCCGGGACGGGCCTCGCGGCCCGGCGGGAAATCACAGCGAGGCTGGGGTCGCCGCAGGCCGCCGGTGAGCGGCGGTGACCCGAGAACCTTCTCACCGGCTGCGCTCGGAGAAGCCCCGCCGAGAACTCGGAAGACGCGGGTTCGAATCCCGCCACCTCCACCATCCCTTTGTGCCGCGTTCCCTCGGCACGGAACCCCGGGCAGTCGAGCGGCCCGGGGTTCTTGCGGTTCGGCACTACCGCGTCGTCACGTAGTGCTGCCGAGCGCGAGGTCGGCGGCGACCACGATGTCGCGGGTGGTCGTTCTCAACGCGTTGGCGGTCGCGAGATCGGGCAAGCCCGCGCCGAAAGCGGGCACGTCGACCACGGTTTCGAGCACGCCGGGCTCGACGAAGTCGAGATGGGCGCCGGCGCGTCGAAGGATCGCGCGCATGGGCTCGTTCTCGGCCAGGACGCGGGCCCGAAAATGGCGGACGCCGTTCTCTCCCGCCGCCACTGCCAGCGCGCCCAACAGGACCGTGCCGAGCCCCCGACCCTGGTAATCGTCGATGATGGAGAACGCCACCTCGGCGGTGTCGGGGGCGGCGTGCTCGCGGATGTACCGCGCCGATGCGACGCCCGGCCCATGCGGGGCGTCGGCCGCCAGCGCCACCCAGGCGAAGTGATCGCCGTAGTCGACGTCGACGAGGTACTGAACGACCTTGTCGCTCAGCGGCGGGGCACTGAAGAAGCGCTTGTAGTGCGACTCTCGCGAGAACCCCGGTTGCGTGTCGGCGAGCTTGCCGCGATCGGTCGGCAGGATCGGTCGAATCCGAATCTGGGCGCCGTCTCGAAGCGTGAAGTCGACTGGACGGGTGTTGGCGGCCAGTCGCTGCCGCGCCGTCCGCGCGACCCGATCCGCGACGCCGGGGATGTCGAGCAACGCCGCGAACGCGCGAGCATCGCCGGCGTAACCCGTGAGTGCACGTGTCGCACGAACGGTTGCCGACCGGGGCGCGGCGCGAAGGACGCTGAGCTCGCCGACGATGGCGCCTGGCCCGACCGTGGCCACCTGGTGCTCGCCGTCTCCGTCGTCCCGGAGCACGTCGGCTTCGCCCGCGGTCACCACCAGGAACGACTGCGCCACCTCACCTTGCCGTGCGATGACGGCGCCCGAGGGCTCGTCGACCGCCGACAGCGTCGACGCGAGGGCCACGAGCTCGCTTCCGTCGGATCCGCGGAAGAGCGCCAGGCCGGAGAGGTCCGCCGCCGCATCCGATGCCGCCATGGGCTCAGTTCAGCGCGAACGCAGGAGGGCCGCGGGAGCGGAGACCCGGAGCGCTGTCGATCTGGACGACTCCCGTTCGTCGTCGTGGTGAACTGATTCGACGAGGAGGAACCATGCGATACGCACTGTTGATCTGCGGCGACGAGAAGGGCATGGACGCGAGGAGCCCCGAGGAAGCGTCGGCGGCCTTGAACGAGTACCTGGCGTTCGGCGAGGAGATGGGCAAGCGCGGCGTGCTCCAGGGCGGCGAGCGTCTCCGGCCCACCACTGACGCCACCACCGTCCGGGTGCGCGACGGCGAGGTCCTGACCGCCGACGGGCCCTTCGCCGAGACCAAGGAGCAGATGGGCGGGTTCTACCTCGTCGACTGCAAGGACCTCGACGAGGCGATCGAAGTCGCGTCGAAGATCCCCGGCGCCCGCGTCGGCACGATCGAGGTGAGGCCGATCTGGGAGATCTAGTTCCCGACGTGCAGGCCGCCGTCGCGAGCGCATTTCGCGACGAGTGGGGACGAGTCGTCGCCACCCTCATCCGGGTGACCGGCGATTGGGACGTCGCCGAGGAGTGCGTGCAGGACGCCTTCGCGCTGGCGCTCGAGCGGTGGCAGCGCGACGGCGTCCCGCGCAATCCCGGCGCCTGGCTCACGACCACGGCGCGCAACCGCGCGATCGACAGGATGCGACGGGCGGCGACGGGCGCCAACAAGCTCCAGGAGGTAGCGGTGCTGTCCGCTGATGTCCCGGGCGAGCACGACGAGAGCGGCGTCGCCGACGACCGGCTGCGCCTGATCTTCACGTGTTGCCATCCGGCGCTCGCGCTCGAGGCGCAGGTGGCGCTCACGCTGCGCACACTGGTGGGCCTGACGACGCCCGAGATCGCGCGGGCATTCCTCGTTCCCGAGCCGACCATGGCGCAGCGGCTCGTTCGGGCGAAGCGCAAGATCCGCAACGCCGGCATCCCGTACCGGGTGCCACCTGCGCACTTGCTCCCGGAGCGGACGGAGGCGGTGTTGGCGGTTCTCTATCTCCTCTACAACGAGGGCTATGCCGCGAGCGCGGGCGCCGACCTCGTGCGTCAGAGCCTCACGGACGAAGCCATTCGTCTCGCCCGCACGCTGACCGAGCTCATGCCGGACGAGCCCGAGGCGCTCGCCCTGCTCGCTCTCATGCTTCTGCACGACGCTCGCCGGGCGGGTCGTGTGGACGACCGGGGCGACCTCGTGCCGCTCGAGGAACAGGACCGCGCCCGCTGGGACCGAGACGAGATCGAAGAGGGGGTCGAGCTGCTCGACGCCGCCCTGCGACGCGCCCGGCCGGGGCCGTACCAGGTGCAGGCAGCGATCGCCGCGTGCCACGCGACCGCGTCCGACGCGGCGGAGACCGACTGGTCGCAGATCGCCGCGCTGTACGGCGAGCTCCTGCGCATGACGCCCACCCCGGTCGTGGCCCTGAACCGGGCGGTGGCGGTGGCGATGGCCGACGGCCCGGACGCGGGCCTGGCGCTGGTCGACGAGCTCGAAGCATCCGGCGCGTTGCGCGACTACCACCTGCTCCCTGCCACCCGCGCCGACTTGCTCCGTCGGCTCGGCCGCCGCACCGAGGCAGCTGCTGCCTATCGCCGCGCGCTCGACCACGCCGGTGCCGACGCCGAGCGCCGGTACCTCGAGCGCCGGCTGGCTGAGATGGAACGCGCCTGAGCGCTACGGGACGGCAGCTAGCGCTCTTCGGCGACCTCGGACGGCCCGACGCGCTTCTCGAGCCAGTCGTGCAGGGGTTTCGACGCCCGCAGGAATCCGACCAATCGCTCCTTCGCCTTGCGCGTGCCCAGCCACGAGCCGACCGGCCACTGCTTCCAGCTGATGAGTCCCTTGTACCGGAGCAGCTCGATGCGAGGGTGGTCCTTCGCGTAGCCCTTGGGCGCCGTCTTCAGCACGTCGTGAGCGTCGACCGTGATGCCGCTGCGCCGGAGCTCGGACACGATCTGCTCCAGCTGCCGGCCCGAGCGGTTGTCGGCCACCGCCCGTCGGTACCGGTCGAGCTGATCGGGCGCCGGCATGTACAAGCCGCGCCCGGCCCCCAGGCCCTCGGCCGACAAGCTGATGTAGCCGCCGTTCGCCAGCGTGGCCGCGATGGCGGTCTTGTACGGCGATTTGTCCTTGCTGAAGCGCACGTCGCGGTACGGCCGGAAGATCCGACCTTCCCCGTACTGGGGCGCGAGCTCGGCGAGGAGCTCGTCCATCGGGCCGCGCACCAGGTCCTCGTAGACGGCCTTGTTCTCCTGCCAGTACGTCTTGGAGTTGTCGGCCTCGAGGCCCTCGTAGAACTCGATCGCCTCTGCGGGCCAGCCCCGAAACGCCATCGGCTACCTCTCTGTCGCCGTCGCAAGCTCCGGCTTTGCGACGCCGGTCGGCAAAGCCGCCGTCGCCGCAGGAATCTAGCCAGCGCGCGGCGCCCTCCTCCCGAGACGCTCGAGGACGGTGTGGCCGCGTGCAGACAGCCGGTAGCCGATCTCGAGGCTCTCGGTGAGCCCGAGCTCCTTCAGCTTGCGGACGTCGCGCTTGAACGCCAGCTTCTCCTGACCCCGCGTCGCCGCGAGGTCGCCGGCTCGCACCTCGGGCCGATCCCTGATCAACCGCAACACCGCCAGCGTCCAGGCGCCGTGGCGGCTGACGGCGTCGAGGCGAGCGAGCCTCTGCTCCACCACCGCCAGCTCGTCGTCGGTCAGCGCGTCGCGACCGCGCAGCTCCACGCGCGGGTCCGGCCCGGCAAGGCGCAACTCGATCCGGTACACACGTCCGTCGCGTTGAGAGGTGAGGTCATCGAGCAGTTCCGGACGAGAAGAGAACCCGGCGCGGCGCGCATCGTCCTCCGTGATGTCGGCGACGCCCACCTCGTCGACGGCGTCGACGACGAGAACTCCGACCGCCGTCCGAAGATGGCTTCCGGCGCGAACGCGCGCACGCGCCCAGCGCCGGAACGCGACGGTGATCGTGCCGTCGCCGAGACCGTCCAGGACATTGCGCTTGAAGAGCACCGGGCGAAGCTAGGCCTTCACCTCGGTGAGTCCCCCTCACCCTCCTCGTAGCCCTTGTCGGTCGACTGCATGAACCCCCACTCGTAGCCGTCCGGGTCCGTCACGTCGAACATTCGTACGCCGTACGGCTTCTCCTCGGGAGGCTTCACGTCGACGCCGGCCGCCGTCACGCGTGCGTAGTGCGCGTCGACGTCGTCCACCCAGATCAGGATGAGCTGCTCGGGACCGTGACCCTTCTCGTCCCAGTACCCGGGATCGCGGCCGCAGAGCCAGAGCTGGTCGTCACCGATGAGCATCTCCGCCTCGCGGACACGTCCGTCGGCGTCGACGTAGCGTGAGACCTCCTCGAACCCGAACACGCGCGCCAGCCAGTCGAGACTGGCGGCGGCGTCCTCGTAGTGCAGGTACGGCGTGATGCCCCCGAACTTCACCGTGCTCATCGCGGCTCCTTCTCGACGTATTCGGCGAACCAGGCCAGCAGCGCCGGCTCGCCCTTCTGCACGTTGGCGACACCGGCGGCCGCGACCGCCGGCGGCAGCGCGTCCCAGCCGCGGTGTTCGAGCACGACGCGAGTCCCGCCTTCGGTCGGCTCGAAGCGGAGCTCCACCTCGGTGACGTGACCGCCGTCGTGGACGAGGTAGTCGAGCAATAGCCGTTTCCCCGGCTCCCACGCCTTCACGCGGCCGAAGTCGAAACCCTCGCCGGTCGTCTCGTCCCACACCTCGATCCAGCGTCCGCCGACGCCGGGCTCGAAGCGGATCGCGACCGCACGCTCCGGGTTCTTCCAGCTGTGCGGGCCGCGCTGGTACCAGGTGTCGATCTCCTCGGTGAACACCTCGAACGCCGTGACCGGGTCGACCGCGACCTCGACGCTCGTCGTGACGGAGTCCCTGTCGCTCACCGCGACCCACCCTTCCGAGCACGACGCTCCGCATGCGCCTTGAACGCGCCGAGCTGCTCGCCCCAGAACGCCTCGACCTGATCGAGCCACGCGTGCAACGCGACGAACGGCTCCTGCCGAAGGCGATACACGCGCAAGCGCGCATCGTCGTCGACGCCGGCCGCTTCGACGAGGCCGGTCGCCCGCAGTACGCGGAGGTGCCGGCTCATCGCCGGCGCGCTCGTCTCGGCCGAGTCCGCGAGCTCGCCGGCGCGGCGCGGTCCGGTCCGCAGCAGGTCCACGACCCGTCGCCGGGTCGGATCCGCCAGCGCCGACAGCGTCGAGTCGAGATCCTTGGTCAATTGATCGATGCTCCCAGGCCCGCGATCAACGCGGCCGGTGCCGGGTGCCCTCGCCCCGGGTGATGTGCAGTGTGTCGCCGGGCTCGCGGACGCGCGCCCGGTGCCACACCCCGCGCGGGACGATGCACGTCTGTCCCGACCTGAGCTCGACGACCCGCTCCCCGTGAGGCTCGTCGAGCACCAGGTCGATGGCACCCGAGAGGAGGCACACGACCTCGTCGCCGGCCGGGTGCATCTCCCAGATGTCCCAGTCCTCGGCGTTGTGGAACGTGCCCACGAGCCGGCCGCCCTGCAACTCGGGCCGGCGGTCGATCCTCGCCCAGAACTCGTCGTCGACCTCCACGGCGAAAGCCGCCGGGCCGTCGTCCAGCTGCACGTACGTCGTGGCGAGGTCGAACGCCGGCCTCATCGATTCTTTGATGTCCGCCATCCGCCCCTCCTTCGGGCACTCGATCCATTGCCAGCCCTTAGCGATTGGCATAACTATTTCGTATCACGTTAACCATCCCGAGTCAACCCGACGGTCGCAGGGGGGCCATGATCGAGGCGTGAGCGAATCCGTGCGCGGGCGCCTGCTCGTCGCGACGCCCACCATGTACGACCCGAACTTCTTCCGCTCGGTCGTACTCGTCCTCGAGCACGGCGAGGAGGGGGCCCTGGGGGTGGTGCTCAACCGGCCGAGCGAGACCGCGGTGAGCGAGACGCTGCCGGGATGGAACCCGCTGGCGTCGGACCCGGGCGTCGTGTTCGTGGGCGGCCCGGTCTCGCCCGACGCCGCCATCGGCATCGCCCGCGCCGGCACCGCCGATCAGACCGACGGGTGGTCGCCGCTGTTCGGACACCTCGGCACGGTCGACCTCGGACGCGATCCGGTCGAGCTCCCGGTCGACGTCCAGAACCTGCGCGTGTTCGCCGGCTATGCGGGCTGGACGGAAGGGCAACTCGACGGGGAGCTCGACGCCGGCGGCTGGTTCGTCGTCGACGCCGCCCCCGATGACGTGTTCAGCGCGCAACCTGCTCGCCTGTGGGTCGCCGTCCTGCGCCGCCAGGGAGGCCGCCTGGCGATGTTCGCCGCCGCTCCGCCGGAACCGTCTTCGAACTGATGGCGCGGATCGTCATCGACGGCATGAACGTCATCGGCTCCCGCGCCGACGGTTGGTGGCGCGACCGCGACGCCGCCGCGTGGCGCTTGCTACGCCGTCTCCAACACGCGGCGACACGTTCGCGCGACGCCCTCACGGTCGTGCTCGACGGCCGCCCGCCGGCGGACCTCGCCGAGGGTGAGCACGATGGTGTGGACGTCCGGTACGCGCGCCGCCCCGGCCGCGACGCGGCCGACGACCGAATCGTCGAGCTCGTCGCCGCCGACTCCGATCCGGCGAGCCTGCGCGTCGTCACATCGGACCGCAACCTCGCCGATCGCGTCACCGCGCTGGGCGCCACTACGGAGGGAGCGGGTGCGTTTCTCCGCCGGCTCGACCGTCTCGGCGCGTGAGACCTGCGATCAGTTCCCTGTCATCGCCAAGCAGGCTTGCTCGTCCTGGAAGAAGCCGGTGCGGAAGGACTCCATCCGCTCGAACGCCGTGCCCCGCGTTGCCTGCTTGGCCTCGACGGGGTCGCCGAACACGAGGAACGACTGCACGACCTCGTCGAGGTCACCGGGCGAGAGCGAGAACGCGGCTTCGCGCGACTCGGGCTGGCCCCGAGCTTGCACGGTGCCATCCCGATCAACCGGCACGCTGCCGACCCAGGCGCCGGTCAGGCAGTCGGCCTGGAGCCCGATGGTCTTGCTGTCACCGGTGATGCTCAGGCGCGACTGCATCGCGGACGCCCACGCGTTGCCGACGAGAACGGAGACGGCGAAGTCGCCGAACTGTCCGTAGACGCCGCGGATGAGATCCCGGTCATACACGACGACGTTCTTGTCCTGGCAGAACAAGATCGAGTTCTTGTAGTCGCTGGTCTTGAGTCCCGCGCACTTCGGGAGCGACGCCTTGTCCTTCGGGTTGTAGGAGATCACGTCGCTCACGCTCTGGTACGGCTGACCTCCGAACGTGAACTGGCCCCAGTACAGGTCGAGGTCCTGCTTGGTCGTCGGTACGACATCCGAGAACGGCAGGTTGCCTCCCTGCGCGACGTCCAAGGCGCTCGTGAAGGGCAGCTCGACGACGAGTGGCGGATCAGATGTGTACTGAGCACAGCGTTGCGTGCCCCCGTCGACGCCTTGCTGGAAAGCGTTGACCCGATCGAAGCCGGACCCGTGCGACCCCTCGTTCGTCGGGTCACCGCCGGGTGGGTCACGGAACTCGAGCATGCCGGCGAGGCCTTTGTCGAGATCGCCGGGGTCGAGCTTGAGCAACTTGCTGTCACCGTTCTGAACGTGCGCGGCCCACGCGCCGGCGAAGCAGTCGGCCTGCTGCTCGGCCAGGACGGTGGCCGGGAACTCCGTCCCGGTCTGCGTCTGGATCACGTGACCCCACTCGTGCGACAGCACCTGCGCGAGTGCGAACGCGCCGAATTTCTTGTACAGGCCCGGAAAGAGATCCTGATTGTCGTAGTTGATGGTCATGTCGAGCGGGCAGTGGAACGCGTTGTGCTTGAAGTCCTTGTACGTGGCGCCACCACGCGCACACTCGGTGATCGAGGACATGTCGGTCTTCGCCGTGTACGCGTGGATGCGACTCTGCGGCAGCACCTGGTAGCGAACCCCGTACACGGCCGGCATCTGCGCAGTCCAGAAGGCCTGGATGTCCTCGATCGATGTCTTGAGGATCTTGTCGTACGGCTGCGCCGCGGACCGGTTCGTCGCCGCCGTGCAAACGCCGACCGCGCTCGCCGTGACGACCACCGCTGCACCGACGAACAGCGCCAACCACCTTCTGAACACCGGGACCCTCCCCCTGCCGGAAGCGGCCGACAGTCTGCCAAATCTGGACGGGGCGCTCCCGCACTGCGGCGCTTGGTGTACTGGAGTCATGGCGGATGCGCTCTTGGCGGCGGTGGAGCGCGGCGACGTCGACGAGCTCGTGCGGCTGGTCGACGCGCTGTGCGAGACCCGCGAGTGGGATCGGCTCCTGGAGTTGCGTGACCGCTGCGAGCAGGCGGTCGCGCGCGGTCGGCAGCTGTGGCCGGTCGCGGCCCACGCCGAGTACCGCCTCGCCCTCGAGGCCCCGGGTCGTTTCGCGGCGATCGTCCTGGTCGAAGGGGCCGGTCGCTTCGCGCCGGGCCCGCTGCCCGAGGTGGCGGCATCCACACACGAGTGGGCCGACCTCGCGCCACACGCCCCATCCGGGCCGCCGGCGGTGATCGCCGCGCACGAACGCGTCGTCCGCGGTGAGGACCTGACGGGCGAGACGCTCCCCGGCCCGCCGGTGCTGGACCTGCCCTTGCGCCTCGCCGACTGGGAGCCCGAGTACTACCTCGCCCACTACCGGCATGACGGCGTCGACCTGCCCGGCCCGGACGCGCCGGCCCTGCACGCGGTCGACGTGCCGGCGCCGGCGCCGTCGGGAAGTCACGATCCGGCGACGGACGCTCTCCTCGACGCGGTGCGAGCCTGGACCGACGGCTCAGAAGGGCGCGCCGACGCCGTCGCGGTGCGTGGCGATGCCCTCGCCGCCGTCTCCGGTCTGGGGCGCGATCGGGTGCGCATGGCGGAGCTCTCTGCCGTTGAAGCAATGCGCACACTCGCGTGGGCAGGCGCGAGCGGCGGCGCGCACGCGCGCCGTCCCGGTGCGGCAGCAGGACGCTTCGCCGCGTGGTGGGCGGGCGCCGCGCTCACGGGGCTCGTCGAGCAGTGGCCGGTCGACGCCGCCGCGCTCGGGGACGCCTTGAGCCGGCTGCGCTGGCACGCGTGGGACAGCGGCGGCACCGCGACCGGCTGGGAGCTGCACCTTGCAATCGAAGACCCGTCGTCCGGTCGCAGCTGGGCGGTGGCCGCCGTCGACATCGCCTGATTGTCGCCGTCGCAAGCTCCGGCTTCGTAGCGCCGGTCCGCACGGGCGCCGTGGAGCTGGCATGACGCGCGCGCCCTGCCTCTAGATTTGGCGACGTGGATGCTCTCCATTTTTTCGGGCTCGCGCGCACGGAGGATCCGTGCGTCTGGCAGATGCAGGTCGTGCCGGCGCTGTGCTCGGGGCGGGGGACCCTGTTCGGCGGTGCCGGGCTCGGCGCCGCCATCGAGGCGCTCGAGCGCACCACCGGTCGGCCGTTGGTGTGGGCGACCGCCCAGTACCTCTCCTACGCCCGGCCGCCGTCGGTCGTCGACATCACGATCACCGAGATCGTGCGGGGCCACCGATCCTCGCAGGCGCGCGCGGTCGCCCGGGTCGACGGCGAGGAGATCTTCACGGTGAACAGCGCGCTCGGCGCCCGCGACTTCCCGATGTCGGGCTCGTGGGCGATCCGTCCCGATGTGCCACCGCCGGATGAGAGCCCGCCGCGCGACCGGCTGCCGCGACACGAGGGAACGATCATGGACCGCCTCGAGAGCCGACTCGCCGCCGGTCGTGCCATGTCCGACCTCCCCGGCCCACCCGGCGACGGGCGGGCGGCGCTCTGGGTCCACCTTCCGTCGCTGGACGTGTCGGCAGCTGCGCTCGCCATCGTCGGAGATTTCGTCCCGTTCGGAGTCGGACAGGCGCTCGGTGCCCGCGCCGGCGGCAACAGCCTCGACAACACGCTGCGGATCGTGACGCGTCATCCGACCGAGTGGATCCTGGCCGACGTGCGCGTCCACGCCGTCGAGCACGGGTTCGGCCACGGTCTCGTGCACCTGTGGGCCGAGGACGGCACGCTGCTCGCCACGGCGAGCCAGTCGGCGATCGTGCGCGAGCACCGCGACTGGGGCGAGGATGATGCCGCCGCGGCGAGGGACGCCGGGTCGGCACCGTACGAGAGGGAGGACACATGAGCGTCCCGCAGCGCTATGGCATCACGGTGCCGTTCGACGGCGTCCCGCTGCACGCGCACCGGGAATGGTTCGAGGAGATCGCCGCGCTCGGCTACACGGACCTGTGGTCCGCCGAGTCCGGCGGCGCCGACGCCTTCACGCCGCTGGCGCTGGCGGCGGCATGGACGCCGTCGCTGCGGCTGGGGACGGCCATCGTCCCGGCGTACACGCGTGGCGCGGCCACGCTCGCCGAGACCGTCGCCAGCATGGAGCAGGCCGCGCCGGGGCGGTTCGCGCTCGGGATCGGCACGTCCTCCAATGTGATCGTGGAGAACTGGAACTGCATCCCGTTCGAGGAGCCGTACCGGCGCGTGCGCGACACGATCCGCTTCCTCCGGGCAGCGCTCGCGGGCGAGAAGGTCACGCACGAGTACGACACGTTCGCGGTGAAGGGGTTCCGGCTCGGCATCCGGGTCGACGAGATCCCGCCGATCCTCGTGGCCGCGTTGCGGCCGGGCATGCTCCGCCTCGCCGGGCGCGAAGGCGACGGCGCCATCATCAACTGGCTGTCGGCCGACGACGTGAAGACGGTGGTGCCGCACCTCGGGGAGGACAAGGAGATCGTCGCCCGCATCTTCGTGCTTCCGACCGACGACGAAGATGCCGTCCGCTACATCGGCAAGCGCGCCATCGCGGCGTACCTGAACGTCCCGGTCTACGCCGCGTTCCACGCCTGGCTCGGTCGGGGCGAGACCCTCCAGCCCATGTGGGACGCCTGGAAGGCCGGCGACCGTGAAGCCGCCACCGCCGCGATCCCCGACGAGTTGGTCGACGCCCTGATCGTCCACGGAACTCCGGCGCAGATCCGCGAGCACTTGGAGCGTTACGCCGCCAACGGAGTCACGACCCCGGCGCCGGCGTTCCTCGCCGGTGCCGATGACGCCCGCCGCGCGCTGCGGGAGGCCGCGCCGAACGCGTCGTAGCTCCTTGCTGCCGTGGCGGCGTCAGGCGACTTGCTTGAGCTTCACCTCTTCGTGACGCACCGTCGCCTGCCGGCACCGGATGAGCGCGCGCGTCACCCACCAGCCGGGGTCGATCTCACCGGGAGCAAGGGCGAAGCGCGCCGAGGTGGGCGCGGCGTGGTGGTTGTTGTGCAGGCCCTCGCCGGCGGTGAAGAGCGCGAGCCATTGCGAGTTCCCGGCCGGGTTGTCGTACGGGCGACGGCCGCGAGTGTGGCCGATGGCGTTGATCGCGCCGCTGAGCATCACGTAGCTGACCGCATGCACTGCAGCCGCCAGCAATCCCGTCGCCCATCCGAACGTCACGCACAGGATCCCGATCCCGATCGCGAGCCCGAGGATGCCGTGATCGAAGAACCAGCGGTCGAGCCGGTCCCGGGGAACGTCTTTCGCGTAGCGGCGGACGGTGAGCTCGTCACGCGCGACGCGCCGGTACAACACTGCGTTCGCGAGTTGCACGCGCCAGAACCCGAGGACGCGCGGGCTGTGCGGGTCGGCCGGCGTGTCCGATGTCGCGTGGTGGCGGCGATGCACCGCGACCCACTCGCGCGGTCGCATGCCGGTGGTGATCCACAGCAGCACGCGGCAGAAGAGCACAGACGGCGCGCGCATCGTCAGCGCACGATGGGCGAGAGTGCGATGCAGGTAGACCGTCGTCGCGACGATCGATACCTGGGTCACGACGAGGCCGGCGAGCAGGGCAATCGGCACGTTCAAGAAGGGCTCCCCTGGTTCGGGCGTACCGCCGTTGTCGTCCCATGTTACCCTACCGACCAGTAGGTAGACGACCCGTGCCGGCTCACCGGACGTCCGTCACGAGCCGCCGTCCCCGCCGACCAGGCGGTCACGGCGTACTTCGCGCCCGGTATGGAGACCGTCGCGATGGAGAGCAACCAGGACACGAAGTCCCTGATCCTCGAGGTCGCGCTCGACCGTTTCGCCGAGCACGGATACAGCGGCACGAGCCTGAACGACATCGCCGACAAGGTCGGCATCCGGCGTCCCAGCCTGCTGCACCACTTCCCGTCGAAGGAGGCCTTGTACCGGGCCGTCCTCCTCGACGCCTTCGCCGACTGGTTCGCCCTGGTCGAGGAGGCGATCGCCGGCCCGCAGCGGAAGGGGTGGCCGCAGGTCGAGCGGGTGCTCCGGGCCGCGTTCCTGTTCTTCGAGGAGCGGCCGGAGTTCGTTCGCCTGGCGCGCTGGGAAGCGCTCGAAGGCGGCCCCATGCTGTCGGCGGAGCTCGGCACGATGTTGCGGCCACTCTTCGAGCGAGGCACTGAGTTTCTCGAGCGCGAGATGGATGCCGGCCGTCTGCGACGCTACGACGCGAGGCAGCTGCTGCTCACCGGATACGGCGCGGTGCTCTCGTACCTCTCGGACGCGCCGTTGACCACGTCGTTGCTCGGCGCCGACCCTTTGAGCACTGCGATGCTCGCCAAGCGGCGCGAGCACGTCATCGACGTCCTTCGCAACGCGTTGCAGCCCTAACCGAAGCTCGCGTGCTTGCGGAAGCGCTCGAACAACGTCGCGTCGCCGAACACGTCGGCGGCATCCATGGTCTTGCGCCCCATCAGGACGAGCAGCACCTCGGACGCGGGACCGCGTACGGCGACGTCGCCCTTCGCGTGCTCGAGCGAGACGTGGATCCCGTCGGGGCCGAGTCGTACCAACCACTCCCCCGGCGTGTCGGTGGTGTGGAGATGGATGGACCCGGCTTCGGGGAAGCGCCGGCCCGGGAACGCGCCGAGGATGCCGAGGTACTCGTCGACTCCGTCGGCAGCGAGCTCGGGCTCGACCGCGTCCGCGCTACCGCTCGCGCTCTGGGCGTCCCAGCGGTGCATTGCGGTCTCGTGGGTCGTGCGCCGGGACCAGAAGCCGACGCTGTCGTCGAACGGGACCCATGTCCAGCAGGGTCTCGCGGGGTCCGTGGCCGCAAGCTTGGTCGCGAGCATCTCGGCACCGGCCTCCAGCCACTCGGGAATCGCCTCGTCGGCAGGAGGCTCCTCGCGCTGCTTGAAGGCGCCGCCGTCGGGGGGTTGGTCGAGGTTTCCCGCCACCCATCGATGGTGGGAGCCGAGATGGTGGGCGAGGTCGCGCAGCGTCCAGTCCGGACAGGATGGCACCGCCGTCTCCATCGGTACGTCGCGCGCTGCCTGCGCGGCCGCGCTGCCGTTCCGTCGCAGCGCCGAGACGTAGTCGCTGTTGTCCACGCTTTTCTTCCTGTCGCCGTCGCAAGCTCCGCCCATGCGGCGCCGGTCGGCCAAGCCGCCGACACCACGGACGCTATAGCCCGAGCGAGGGCTCGAGCTCGACCCGTTCCACGAGCTCGGGTCCGTCGTTGTCCGCGCTGTTGACAGCGGTAGCGACCGGGTACGCGACGAGCACGTCGTCGGACGCCGGCCGCAGGACGCGAGTGAGCCCGTCGAGGTCCCCGGCGTCCGGGTCGAGCCAGCGGTCCCAGTCGCGCTCCTCGAGGACCACCGGCATGCGGTCGTGGAGCGGCGCGACCGTGTTGTTGGCGTCCGTCGTCACGATCGTGCAGGACCGCAGCCACTCACCGTCGGGGTCGTTCGCGTCCCGCCACGCCGCCCACAGCCCCGCGAAGGCCATCGGCTCACCGTCCCGCCGGTGGATGAACATGGGCTGCTTCCGGGACCCGCGTCGCTGCCACTCGTAGAAGCCGTCCGCGGGCACGAGGCAGCGATGCCGCCGGAACGCGCGCTCGTACGCGGGCTTGTCCGCCAACGACTCGGCCCGGGCGTTGATCATTCGGTCGCCGGCCTTGGGATCCTTCGCCCACGACGGCACCAGCCCCCACCGCAGCTCCGAGAGATACCGCCGGCAGCGCTCGTGCTCGGTCGCATGGTCGCCGTCGCCGCGCCGACCCCGGATGGCGTACACGGTCGCCCGGGGGGCGACGTTGTAGCTCGGCTCGTGCCTCGCGGCCGCGGGCTCGTCGACGCCGAAGCGCGCCACGAGAAGCTCCGGTGACGACGCCTGCACGAACCGTCCGCACACGCAGGGCACGGTACCGAAGTCCGTGTCCCGGCTCGGCGGTGTCCCACGTCACGTTGATTTCCTAGGCATCCGGGCGCACAATCAGACCGAACGGTCGGTTTTCGAGAGGGGCCCATGACCACTACCACTCCCCGGCTCCGCAAAGGCGAAGCCACCCGCCGCCTGATCCTCGAGCGGGCCGCCCCCGTCTTCAACCAGCGGGGGTACGCCGGCGCGTCGATGAGCGAGCTCGTCGAAGCGACCGGGATCGAGAAGGGCGGCATCTACAACCACTTCGGGAGCAAGGAAGACCTCGCCGTCGAGGCGTTCGACTACTCGATCTCCCTCATCGTCGACGGGTACGCCGCCGTGCAGGAGGGCAAGGTCGGGCTCGACCGGCTCGAGGCCATCATCGAGATCTTCGGCAACTGGTCCGGACACCCGCTCGTCGCCGGCGGGTGCCCGATCATGAACACCGCCATCGAGGCCGACGACACGAACCCCGCGCTGGCCGCGCGAGCGCGCGCCGCCATGGACTCGTGGCACCGCCTGATCGGCTCGATTTTGAAAGAAGCCAAAGCGCGAGGCGAAGTCGACGGCGATGTCGACCCCTACGAGCTCGCCACCCTCGTGACCTCGACGCTCGAAGGCTCGCTCATGCTCACCAGGCTGTTCGACGACGCCGCGTACAAGCACCGCGCAGTCGCGTCGCTCATCGAGCACGTCGAGCGCCTGCGCAAATCGCCTCGTCAACGGAAAGGGAGGGCAAGCCGATGACGACCTTCGAGGAACGAAGCCGCGTCGTGACCTGGGACGACCCGGTCGCGAGCTGGGAAGCCGCCCGTGGTCTGGGCGGCATCGACGTGCTCAAGGCGATCGAAGGCGGCGAGCTGCCGCCGCCTCCGGTCGCGCGCCTGCTCGGATTCGAGGTCGACCAGGTGAGTGAGGGCCTGGTGACGTTCGCGTTCGAGCCGGCCGAGTTCCATTACAACCCGCTCGGCACCGTCCACGGCGGGGTCGTGACGACCGTGCTCGACAGCGCCATGGGATGCGCGGTGCACAGCCGGCTGCGCGCCGGCCTGAGCTACACGACGCTCGAGCTGAAAGTGAGCTTCCTCAAGCCCGTGCGAGTCACGACCGGGCGCGTGCGCGGGGAGGGCAAGGTCGTGCACCTCGGGGGGCGCGTCGCAACCGCCGAAGCCCATCTCGTCGACGGCGAGGGCGGGCTCTACGCCCACGGCACGAGCACGTGCCTGATCTCGTCGTCCGGCGCCGGCTCCGACGACGCCGGGTCCGCGTGATGGCGGCGGTCGAGCACCCGCCGGTCGAGCTCCCGGGCGCCGCCGGCCGCGTAGTCCACCTCGACGACGGCGGGTCCGTCACGATCCGATCCATCGAGCCCGCCGACGCGTATCCGCTGCTGCGCATGTTCGACCGGCTCTCGACCGAGTCCATCTACCACCGGTTCTTCTCGCCGATGCCGCGACCGCGACGAGCGGCGCTGCTCCACCTGGCCGGGCTCGACCACGAGCTGCACGAGGCGCTGGTGGCGCACGTGGGCCACGAGATCGTCGCCGTCGCCCGCTACGACGGCCGGCCGGGCGAGGACGACGCCGAGGTCGCGGTGATCGTGGACGACGAGTGGCAGGACCGGGGCCTCGGAACTCGGTTGCTGCATCACCTGGCCCGCGTCGGCAGCCGGCGCGGGTTGGTCGCGTTCCGCGCCACGGTGCTCGGCGAGAATCGTCGCGCCCTTCCCTTCTTGCGGCGCTTGTCGCCCACCGCCAACATCCGGTTCCGCGACGGTGAGTACCAGGTCTACGCACCCTTTCGTGGGCACTCCGCCGAGCGCAGCCCAGGCTGGTCGCCGACGAGCTAGATGGCCCCAAATATTCCGACCTTTTTGCTCGACTTTTGGCCTGCCGCTGATACCTTGAGGGAAAACGAGCCAGAGCACGAGCCACAGGAGAGACAACATGTCACTTCGCCTGGGGGACACCGCTCCCGACTTCACCGCCCAGACCACCGAAGGGACGCTGAGCCTCTACGACTACCTCGGCGACAGCTGGGGGATGCTCTTCTCGCACCCCAAGGACTTCACGCCGGTGTGCACGACCGAGCTCGGCGCCTTTGCGAGGCGCAAGTCGGAGTTCGACCAGCGCAACGTGAAGCTCATCGGGGTCAGTGTCGATCCCCTCGAGTCGCACGAGGGTTGGTCGAAGGACATCGAGGAGACGCAGGGTTCGGCGCCCAACTACCCGTTGATCGCCGACCCGGACCGCAAGGTCGCCGATCTCTACGACATGATCCATCCCAACGCCAGCGACACGGTCACGGTTCGTTCCGTGTTCATCATCGGCCCGGACAAGAAGATCAAGCTGATCATCACGTACCCGCAGAGCGCGGGGCGCAACGTCGACGAGCTCCTGCGAGTCATCGACTCGCTCCAGCTGACCGCCGGCTACAGCGTCTCGACGCCCGTCGACTGGGAGGATGGCGAGGACGTGATCATCGTCCCGGCCGTCTCGGACGAGGACGCCAAGCAGAAGTTCCCGAAGGGCTTCAAGACCATCAAGCCCTACCTGCGGGTCACGCCCCAGCCGAACAAGTAAGCGCCGCGCGCGGAGTCGGCGCGGCTAGACCCAGCCCATCGGGTCGACGGGGTTGCCGTTGACGCGCACCTCCCAGTGGAGGTGCGGGCCGGTCGAGGCGCCGGTGGAACCCACCTTGCCGATCACCTCGCCAGTGCTCACGTGCTGGCCGATGCGGACGCCAATGCTCGACTGGTGCCCGTACCCCGTGGCGAGCCCGCCGCCGTGGTCGATCAGGGTGAAGTTGCCGTATCCGCCGTTCGAGCCGGCCATGACCACGACGCCGTCGCCGGCGGCCTTGATCGGCGTGCCCGACGAGGCCCCGAGATCGACACCTGCGTGGAGGCGGCTCCCGCCACCGAGTACCGGGTCGACTCGGTAGCCGAACGGGCTGGTGATGGAGGCGTTCACGGGCCAGATGAACCGGTGGTTCCCGGGTGTCGGGTTGCCGCGGCTCACGCTGGCCGAGATCTCTGCCTGTACGGCGGCGTATTGAGCTTCGAAGTCGGCCTTGCGGGCACGGATGCCCTCGATGGCCTGCTGCTCCTGCTGCTCCGCCGCCGCCACCTGGTCCCGCTCGCCGTCGGCCTGGGTCCGGAGCTCCGCGACCTTGTCGCGCTCCGCGGCGGCGACCCGTTGGGCGTCCTCCGCCTTCGCCTGCTCCTTGCGAAGGTCGCTCTGGGCGTCGTCGAGCTGAACCTTCAGGCTGCCCTGGCGCTCCAGGTCCCGCTCGAAGCGACGCGAGTTCTCTCCGAGGTACTTGCTCCCGGCGATCACCTCGTGAGCGCCGCCGCTCGTCGAAAGGAGCGTGAAGTTGTTGGTGCCGTTGCTGCCGCCCTTGTACAGGGCGACCGTGGACTCGTTGAACTTGGCCTTCGAGGCTTCGATCTCGGCCGTGATCCGGTCGATGTCGCGCTGCACCGTCTCGACCTGGGCCTGAATGGCGGCGATCTCGGCTTCGGCGGCCGCGACCCGCTGGCTGGCCTCGGCGATCTGCCGGTCGAGCGCCGCCACCTTCCCCTCGAGCTCCTCGCGGTGCGCGGTGATCGCCTGCAGCTCGTTGACGGCCGCGACCTCCTCCGACGACACCTCCTCGATCGCGTTCGAGAGCTCGTTGCGCCGGGTCTTGGGGTCCGGAGATTGCTGACCGCCGGCGACGCCGGGCATGACGACACCAAGAAGAAGCGCGACCGCGCCCAGACAGAGGAGCAAACGACGGGAAATCAGGGTTCTCAGCGTAGGGAACACGAGTCACACAAGCAACAATCGCCCCGGAAATGCGCACCTCCCCCGGCAGCAACGAGGCAATCGCCAGAGGCCTCTCGAGGGGACCCATCCCGCCCGGCAATCCCGGGCGCGTGGCGGGCGGTCAGACGTTCAGGAAGCGGCGCAAGCCGACCCCGGCCCCGACTGCGCCGATGACGGCGCCGCCGATCAGGATCCCGATGCTGATCGTGCCCGCGTTGCCGGTGTTCACGTAGAAGCCCTGGAAGAAACCCTTGGTCGTGTCGAGCTGACTCAGCAGGTACTGGAGCGCGAACACGCCGCTCACGGCCAGACCCGCCCCCACCGCTCCCTGCACGAGCCCTTCGGCCATGAACGGGATCCGCACGAACCAGTTCGACGCGCCGACGAGCTTCATGACCTCGATCTCGCGCCGGCGAGCGAACGTCGCGAGTCGGATCGTGTTCACGATGAGGAAGAGTGACGACGCGATCAGGATCGTCGAGATGGCTATGAACATGTAGCGAAGGAAGTTCGTGATGTCGATGAGCTGCTTGATCGCCTTGTCGGCCGTGATCGCTTCGTCGACGCCAGGCCGCGTGTTGAACTTGTCGCGCAGCGCGGTCGTCTGCCGCACCTGCGTCGGCGCCACTCGGAACGACGCGGGAAGTGCGCTCGGATCGACCGAGCTCACCAGGTCGGGCTTGTCCTTGAAGATGCGCTTGAAGTCGTTGTACGCCTGTTCCTTCGAGATGTACTTCGCGCTCTTGACCTGCCGGTCGTCATTGAGCTGGTTCCGCAGCGCGTCGATCTGTTCCTTCGTCGCGTCCGTCTTCATGTAGACCTCGAACTCGACGCCGTGCTTCCACTTTTCGGTCCCGTGATCGACCCACTGCTGGAACAAGAGGATCCCGCCCAGCAGCAGCAGGGAGACGGTGACCGTCAGGATCCCGGCCAACGTCATCAGCAGGTTCCTTCGCAACGAGATCAGCGTCTCGCGCGCGAAGTAGGACAGGCGACGCACGATCCAATCAGCTCCCGACGCCGTAGACGCCGCGAGCCTGGTCTCGCACCATGTGCCCGTGATCGAGCTCGATGACGCGCCGCCGCATCGCGTCGACGATGCGCTGGTCGTGCGTCGCCATCACGATGGTGGTCCCGGTGCGATTGATGCGGTCGAGCAGGCGCATGATCCCGACGGTCGTCGCCGGGTCGACGTTGCCGGTGGGCTCGTCGGCCAAGAGGATGAGGGGCCGGTTCACGAACGCCCTCGCGATCGACACGCGTTGCTGCTCGCCACCCGAGAGCTCAGTCGGGAAGCGGGTGGTCTTTCGGCTCAGGCCCACGAGGTCGAGGATCTGGGGTACCTGCGCGTCGATGACGTGCCGGGGACGGCCGATGACCTCCTGCGCGAACGCGACGTTTTCATAGACCGTCTTGTTGGGAAGGAGCTTGTAGTCCTGGAAGACGCATCCGACGTTGCGCCGGAGTTGCGGGATCTTCCAGGAGCTGAGACGGGAGATGTCGCGGCCGGCCACGATGATGCGGCCGGAGCTCGAGTTCTCCTCACGCAGCAACAGGCGAAGCGCCGTCGATTTCCCGGAGCCCGACGGCCCCACGACGAAGACGAACTCACCCTTGCTGATGTCGAACGACACGTCGCGCAACGCGGTGACGTCCCCTTTGTAGATCTTGGTGACACCTTCGAATCGAATCATCGACGCCCAAGCAGCGGTGCGGACCGGAGAGTGTGCAGCGACGAGCGGCAGCGTGCTTCGCGGACATTAGCAGCCCGGCCCCCGCCCCCGGGGTATGGGTGACCCGCCGGTCACAGCTACCTTTGAGGCTCCTGGGCGGCGTCCGGGGGCGGCGATACGTCGCCGTCGTGTTGTCGGCGCCATTGGAGGTACGCCTCGATGAACGGGTCGAGCTCACCGTCGAGGACCGACTGGACGTTGCCGGTCTCGAAGCGCGTGCGTTCGTCCTTCACCAGCTGGTATGGCGCGAGCGTGTAACTGCGGATCTGACTCCCGAACGCGACGTCCTTCTTCTCGCCCGACAGCGACTCGAGCTCCTGCTGCCGCTCGACGCGCTGCCGTTCCGCAAGACGCGCCGCGAGGATCTGCAACGCTTTGGCGCGGTTCTGGATCTGCGACCGCTCGTTCTGAACCGATACGACGATGCCGGTCGGAAGGTGCGTGATGCGGACCGCGGAGTCCGTGACGTTCACGTGCTGTCCTCCCGCGCCCGAGGAGCGATACGTGTCGATCCGCAGGTCATTGGGATCGATGTCGGGCTCCTCGGAATGCTCGAGCGCGGGAACCGCGTCGAACGACGCGAACGCCGTCTGGCGTCGCGCGTTGGCGTCGAACGGTGAGATGCGAATGAGGCGGTGGACTCCCTTCTCGCCCTGGAGCAACCCGAACGCGTAACGGCCCTTCACGATGAACGTCGCCGACGTGATGCCCGCTTCCGTACCCTCTTGGACTTCATCGAGCTCGACGTCGAAGCCGCGCCGTTCCGCCCAGCGCGAGTACATGCGTAACAGCATCTCGGTCCAGTCCTGCGCGTCGGTGCCGCCCGCACCTGAGTGGACCTCGCAGATTGCGTCACGCTCGTCGTGCTCACCGGTGAACAGCGCCCGGAGCTCCAGCTTGTCGAGATCCGCGGCCAGGGACAGGACACCCGAGTCCACCTCGGGCTCGACCGAGTCGTCGCCCTCCTCGCGGCCCAGCTGGTACAGCGTCTCGACCTCGGAGAGGCCCTCCTCGAGCTCGTCGAAGACGCCGAGGTCGTCGCGCACGCGAGCGAGCTCGGTCGTCACCTTGCGGGCTTGGTCCTGGTCCTCCCACAGGTCGGGCCGGCTCGCCTCCTGCTCGAGCTCCGCGAGCCGCGTCCTCGCCGCGTCGATCTGGAGATAGGCGCGTGCGTCGTCGACGCGGCGGCGGAGATCGGCCAGCGTTTCTGTGAAGTCGCGCATCGCGAAGGCTGCGGGTGTGGATGCCGCGGTTCAGCGACCGTGGCAGTGCTTGAACTTCTTGCCGCTCCCGCAATAGCACGGCTCGTTGCGACCGGGCGTCTTCTCGACGTGAACCGGCTGCTGCACGACCTCTTCCGGTCGCTCGGCCACGGCGGTCGCAGTCGCGGGGCCCGCGCCGTCTCCCATGCCGTCACCCACCGGCTCGTCGAGTGGTTGCCCGGCGGCGGCGGCCTGGAGCGCCTCCGAGCCCTGCACCGGACCTTCGGACGCGGAGTACCGGACGTTGCTCGCTTCACGGCGCGGGCCGTCGTCGGCTACGACCTGGAGGTGCGAGACGTAGCGGACGAAGTTGTCCTGCACGCTCGCCATCATCGCCGCGAACATGTCGAAGCCCTCGCGCTGCCACTCGGCGAGCGGGTCCTTCTGCCCCATCGCGCGCAAGTTGATGCCCTCGCGGAGGTAGTCCATCTCGTAGAGGTGCTCGCGCCAGTGCTGGTCGATCACCGAGAGCATGACGCGGCGCTCGATCTCGCGGAGCGCGTCGCTCCCGATCGTCTGCTCCTTCTGCTCGTAGAGCTCCACCGCGTCGTCGGTGAGGAGCTCCACGACGGACTCACGATCCGGCAGGTCGAGCTGGTCGAGTGTGATCCGCGTCGGGAACGTGCTCTGGATCTGGGTGTGCAGCTCTTCGAGATCCCACTCCTCGGGAAACTCGGTTGGGGCCCACGTCTCGACCGCGTGGCGGACGGCGCCTTCGATCGCCTCGAACGCCTCGTCGCGCAGGTCACCGCCGTCGAGGATCTGCTGGCGGCGCTTGTAGATCACCTTGCGCTGCTCGTTCATCACCTCGTCGTACTTGAGGACGTCCTTGCGGATCTCGAAGTTGCGGTCCTCGACCGTGCGCTGCGCGCGCTCGATCGCCTTCGTCACCATCCTCGCCTCGAGCGGGACGTCGTCGGGGAATGCCTTCCCCATCACCCAGTTCATGGCCCCAGTGGCAAACAGGCGCATGAGCTCGTCCTCGAGCGAGAGGTAGAAACGGCTCTC
Source organism: Actinomycetota bacterium (assembly GCA_046724435.1). Classification (GTDB taxonomy): domain Bacteria; phylum Actinomycetota; class Acidimicrobiia; order IMCC26256; family JACDBD01; genus JALZAA01. The sequence goes on along the minus strand of JBKOWN010000005.1, from coordinate 6,552 downwards.
GCCCGGGTCGCCCTGGCGACCGGAGCGGCCCCGGAGCTGGTTGTCGATCCGGCGGCTCTCGTGGCGCTCGGTACCGAGCACGTAGAGCCCTCCGAGCTCACGGACGTGGTCGCCCGCCGGGCGGCACTCGTCCCGGAACTTCGTCACCAACTCGTCGTATCGCTCCGGAGCCTCCTCGGGGGTGTAGCCCTCGGCGATGAGCTCCTGGCCGGCGAGGCCCTCGGGGTTGCCCCCGAGAAGGATGTCGACACCGCGACCGGCCATGTTCGTGGCCACGGTCACCGTGTGCGGGCGGCCGGCCTGCGTGACGATGAGCGCTTCCCTCTCGTGCTGCTTCGCGTTCAGCACCGAATGCGGGACGCCGCGCTTCTCGAGCAGCCGCGACAGCTTCTCGGACTTCTCGACCGAGATCGTGCCCACGAGCACGGGCTGACCGTCCTCGTGCCGCTCTTCGATGTCGTCTGCGACGGCGTTGAACTTGGCATCCTCGGTCTTGTAGATGAGATCGGCGTGATCGTCCCGGACCATGGGCTCGTTGGTCGGGATCCCGACGACCTCGAGCGCGTACGTGTGCGCGAACTCGCCCGCCTCGGTCAAAGCCGTCCCCGTCATGCCGGAGAGCTTTTCGTACATGCGGAAGTAGTTCTGGAGGGTGACGGTCGCCAACGTCTGGTTCTCCGCCTTGACGTTGACACCTTCCTTGGCCTCGACGGCCTGATGGAGACCTTCGCTCCAGCGGCGACCCTCCAGGATGCGGCCCGTGAACTCGTCGACGATCTTCGCCTCGCCGTTCTGGATCACGTAGTCGACGTCCCGCTTGAAGAGCTCCTTCGCGCGGAGCGCGGCTTGAAGCTGATGTACGAAGTTCTGGTTGACGTGTTCGTAGAGGTTCTCGACCTCGAGTGCCTGCTCCACGCGTCCGATGCCGTCCTCGGTCGGCACGACCGTGCGCTTCGCCTCGTCGACCTCGTAGTCGCGGTCCCGCTGCAGGCCCTTCACGACCCGGGCGAACCGGTAGTAGAGCTCCTGCGCGTCGTCGGCCCGGCCCGAGATGATCAGCGGCGTTCGAGCCTCGTCGACGAGGATCGAGTCGACCTCGTCGACGATGGCGAAGAAGTGACCCCGCTGCGTCTGCTCGTCGTTCGACAGGGCCATGTTGTCGCGGAGATAGTCGAAGCCGAACTCATTGTTCGTCCCGTACGTGATGTCGGCCTCGTACGCGGCTCGCTTCGACTCGGGGTCGTCGATCTGGGGGACGACGACGCCGACCTCCATCCCGAGGAAGCGGTAGATCTGCCCCATCCAGTCGGCGTCGCGTCGGGCGAGGTAGTCGTTGACGGTCACGAGGTGGCAGCCGTAGCCGGCCAGGGCATTCAGGTAGAGCGGCAGCGTCGCCACGAGCGTCTTGCCCTCGCCGGTCTTCATCTCGGCGACCCAGCCGAAGTGGAGCGCGGCGCCGCCCATGATCTGGACGTCGAAATGGCGCTGGCCGAGCGTGCGCTTCGCCGCCTCGCGCACCGCCGCGAACGCCTCGGGCAGCATGTCGTCGAGCATCTCGACGCGCTCTTCCTTGGTGTCGCACTGCGCCAGCCGGCCCCGGAACTCGTCGGTCATCGCTCGCAGCGCCTCGTCGGAGCGCGCCTCCATCTCGGGCTCGAAGGCCGCGACCTCCGGCACGATCGTTTCGACGAGCTTGAGCTTCCGGCCTTCGCCCGCGTGGAGGAGCTTGTTGAAGAGGCCCATGTGGTCTCCGAGTGTACCGACGACCGTCGTCACGGCCCCCGCTCCACGGAGAGCGGACCCCGAAGGCACGCCTCCTCCTTCGCTCGGCAGAGGCGTCGTCGGCGACCTCCGGGGGCCGCCCTCCAGATGAAAATGTTGCCGCCGTGACAACGGCGGTCGGGCAGGACCCGGAGCTCCAGACCCTTTCGGAACCGCAGAGGAAGAAGTGGTGGGAGCGCTTCTCGCCGACGGCGGTCGGGTGCGTCGTCGCGGTCGGGCTGGCCCTGTGGTCCACGCGCGGCGCTTGGGGAGGCCGGCCGCCGCGCGGCGAGGACGTCATGGCGTATCTGGTGCGGGCCGACTTCGCCCTCCCCCGCCTCGTAGCCCATGGGCGGCTCGACGGGTGGTTCCCGCGCTTCTACCTCGGCTACCAGGAGTTCCTGTTCAACGGCCCGGGCGTGGTCTGGGCGACGGGAGCAGCGCGGGGCGTGACGCTCGGCGCGCTCTCCAACACGGGTGCACTCAAGGTCGTGGGTGTGGTGTCGTTCGCAGCGCTGCCGGCGGCGATGGCGTTCCTGGCCCGGTCGCTCGGGCTCGGGCGGCTGGCGGCGGGGGTCACCGCCGTGCTGTCACTGCTGGTCTCGAGCGTGTTCGGGCCCGGCCTCCAGGGCCTCTATCTCATCGGCCTCGTGTCGCATCAGTTGGGCGCGCCCCTCTTCTGCGTCGCGCTCGGGGCACTGCTGCGCGTCTGGAGCGACGCCCGGTGGCGCTGGGTGCTGGTCGGCGCGGTGTCGCTGGCCGCGCTCGCGATCACGCACGTCATCTCCGTGATGATCCTCGCCGTGTTCTTCCCACTTCTCGCGTTCGGTCTGCGGCGCGAGCACTTTGCACGCGCCGGCATCGTCCGGTTCGCGGGGACCGGAACGCTGGCGGCCGCGCTGGCGGCGTGGTGGCTGATTCCCGCGCTCGCACACCGCGACCTCCGAGGCTTGGTCGCGACCTGGGCGACGCCCCCCTTCGGAGACCGCATCGACGCCATCGTGAACGGCCACATCCTCTTCCGCCCGTACACGGTCTGGATCGTCGTCGCCGGCTGGGTTTACGCGCTCGTGCGGGTGCGCCGTCGCCGCCCGTTCGCCCTCGTCATCGTCGCGACGCCGCTCGTCTATCTCGTGCTCGCGCACTGCGCGGCGTCACGGTGGCCCGACAACGAGATCGCCATGCAGCTCGCGAACCGTGGCCTCGGCTACGCCGGGCTGCTCTCGATCCTGCCGCTGTCCGCCGCGATCGCCGCCGGCGCTCGGTTCGCCGGCGAGCGGCTGTCGAGATGGCGCTGGGCCGGACCGGCGGTGGCGGCGGCCGCGCTCGGCGTCGCGGTCGCCGTCGTCGTGTCATCGCTCGGGCCCGACCGCGGGGCGGCGAGCGAGCTCCGCCCACCCATCCCGCAGCTGCAGCACGCCGCGACCGAGCTCCGGCACGTCGTGCCCGACGGCGCCCGGTTCGCCACCCAGCGCGACTATCCCGCTGAGGTCTTCCGGACCGGCGTGGTCCTCCCGCCGACCTGGCTGGCGCGGGCATCGGGCCGCGATTCGCTGAACGGCTGGAACCTCGAGTCGTCGAGCACGCCGGAGCCCGACGTCGAGCCCGACCTCTACCTCGGAAAGCGTCCCGCCGAGATGGAGGCGGACGTGCTCAGCAGGCTGGGCGTCTCGCACGTCGTCACCATGACCGACGCGTTCGCCGACGCGCTCGCGGCATCGGATCGGTTCGACCTCGTCTGGCGGGAGTCGCCGATCGCGATCTTCGCCCTCCGCGCCCGCGGCGGGCAGCCCGAACCGGCCGCGCTCGTCACCACCGCCGCTCCGGCCGCGGCCCGGGTCACGCGCGCCGAGCCAGAACGGTTGCGTATCCGCGTCGACGCGGCTGCGCCGACACCCGCCACCGTGGCCGTCGCGTGGTCACCGAAGTGGCACGGGCACGTCGACGGGCGGCCGGTCGCGCTCGGTCACACGCACGACGGCCTCATCGCGGTCCGGCTCCCGCCGGGTCGCAGCACGCTCGAGCTCGGCTACGAGCCCGACGGTTGGGACCACCTCGGCGTCGGCGTCAGCGCGCTGACGCTCGTGCTCCTCGCCGCGTTCGGCGCGTATTCGGCGCGCCGGCGTCAATCCACGTCGAGGAGCTTCTCGCGCATCGCGTAGACGACGGCTTCCATCCGCGAGTGCAGGTGCAGCTTCTCGAGGATGTTTCGGACGTGGTTCTTCACCGTGTTCTCGGAGATGAACAGCTCTTCGGAGATCTCCCGGTTGCTCAGCCCCTTTGCGACGAGCTTCAGGACGTCGAGCTCGCGATCGGTGAGGCTGGGCAGGAGTGAACGGTGGCGCTCTTCGGCCTGCTGCACGAGCGCGTTGAACTCGGTCAACAGCTTCGAGGCCATCGACGGCGAGATCAGGCTGTGACCGCGGGCGACCGCGCGCACCGCGTCGGCGAGCTCCTCGATGGAGATCTCCTTCAGGAGGTAGCCGCTCGCACCGGCCTTCACGGCCGCGTAGAGGTCCTCCTCGCTGTCGGAGACGGTGAGCATGATCACTTTGGTGTCCGGGAGACGCTCACGGATGCGTCGCGCGGCCTCGATGCCCGTCGACCGGGGCATGCGCACGTCCATGACGACGACGTCGGGCGCCATCTCCTCCGCCCGGTGGACGGCCTCGATCCCGTCGGCGGCCTCGCCCACGACCTTGATGTCGGGCTCCTCGGAGAGGACCAGGTCCAGGCCGCGCCGGAACAGCGCGTGGTCGTCGACGATGACGACGCGGATCGTCTCGCCCTCGTTCACCCCGTCGTCTCGATCACGCCGAGGTTGCCGTCGCGCCGTCGGTACAGGACGGCCGCGTGACCGTTCTCGGCGTTGGTGAACAGGAAGAAATCGTGGCCGAGCAGGTCCATCTGCAACGCCGCCTCCTCGGGACGCATCGGCTTCATCGCCAGCCGCTTCGTCTCCACGATGCGGCCGCCCGCGCCCAGCCCGTCGTCGTCGGCTTCGACGTCCGCGTCGGGAAGGGACACGGCGTCGCTGCCTCCGGGAGCCGCTCGGCTCCGGCGGGCGGCGTGCGTGCGGGCGACCCGCTTCTCCTTGATGCGCGCCACCTGATGCTCGACCTTGTCGACGACCAGGTCGAGGGCGGCGGCGGGCTCGGACGCGGCGGCATGCGCCTTCACGAAGTTCCGTTTCAGGTGCACGATCACGTCGCAGACCTGGTTGTCGCCGACACGGCGGTTCCGCAGCTCGGAGAAGTCGACCTCGACCCGACCGGCGTCGTGCGTGAAGCGCGCGATCTTCCGGAGCTTCTCCCGGGCCAGCTTGCGCAGCCGCGGCGAAACCTCGACGTTCTTCCCTCGCACGACGATGTCCATCACGGAATCCCAGCGGTGTCGCGCCGTGACCCGGCGGCCATCGGGCGAGTATACGCGGGCTTCCCCGGGCGCACCGGGGGAGGCGCGCCGGGCCGTGGCGTGCGCGCGGCGGTGACGGCGACCACGGAGGTCACCCCGGCTCGTCGGAGCGCGTCGGCGGCTGCGGCGATGGTCGCACCGGTGGTGGCGACGTCGTCGACGAGCAGCACCCGGGCCGGGAGCGCGCCGCGACGGACGTCGAACCGCGGCCCGGCACGACGGGCGGCAGCAGGCCGGCCGGTCTGCGGGCGTCCCGGCCGTCGACGCAGCGTCGGACGGGCGCGGAGACCGAGCTCTCGCGCCACCGCATGCGCCAGGACCTCGGCATGGTCGAACCCTCGGGCGTGCCGCTGCGAGCTGGTCGTCGGCGTCCACGTCACGACGTCGGCGGCGATATCGGCACCCGCGGCCATGACGAGCCGAGCCATTCGCGCCGCCAGCCACGGCACTGTCGCGCGCGTGCGCCGGTACTTGACGCGCGCTACGAGCTCACGTGCCACGCCCTCGTACGCGAACGGTGCGAGCCAGCGGTCGACACCGAGCGGTGGCGGCAGGACCGGCGGGGCGCGCATCGTGCGAGCGCACGCATCGCACACGGGCTCGGCTGCTCGGCCGCATCCCGGGCACGACGCCGGGAACGCGGCCTGGACCAGCGCGCGCCATGGATTCACGCGCCGAAACGTACCGGCGGGGTGTGACGACTACGCCGATGCAGCGGCGCGCAGCCCGTCCTCGTACGGGGGGCGGATGACGCCCCGCTCGGTGACGATCGCAGTGACGAGCCGGGCGGGCGTCACGTCGAAGGCGCGGTTCGCGGCGGCAACGCCGTCGGGTGCGATGCGCTGGCCGGCGATGCGGACGACCTCGTCTGCGGGGCGCTCCTCGACCGGGATAGCGGAGCCGGCAGGAGTGGCGAGGTCGATCGTCGATGTCGGCGCGGCGACGATGAACGGCACGTCGTGCTCGCGCGCAACCACCGCCAACGGATATGTGCCGATCTTGTTGGCGATGTCGCCGGCCGCGATCCGATCCGAGCCGACCAGCACGAGATTGACGTTGCCTGTCGCGAGCAGGGAGCCGGCCATGACGTCGGCGATCACGGCTGCTTGCCCGCCTCGTGCGCGGCACGCACGACGCCGAGCGCGGTGCCGTATCCGACTGTCGCCAGCGAGCCTGTATTGCAGTGCGTCAGGACGCGCGCACCGTCGGGGACGAGCTCGGCACCAAAACCAGCCAGGGCGCGGTTCGCCGCCACGTCGGCGGCCGCGATGCGCTCGGCCTCGGCGAGGGCGGCGTCGGCGCCGCCGCATTCCCATGCGGTGAGGGCGCGCTCGACGCCCCACGACAGGTTCACCGCCGTCGGACGCGCGTCGGCAA
>JBKOWN010000056.1:0-10964 GCA_046724435.1 Actinomycetota bacterium | reverse complement strand
GACTGCTGCACTCGCTCGTCTTGTTCGCCGAGCACGAGCTCACGCCCGCCACCCCGCGATGAAGGCACCCGACGCGACCCTCGACGCCGACGTGGTCGTGATCGGGTCGGGCGCGGGCGGTGCCGCCACCGCCGCCACCCTCGCCGCCGGCGGCCGCGACGTGACGGTCGTCGAGGAAGGCCCGTGGATCGACCCCGACGCCTTGGAGCCGTTCTCCCTCGAGGAGATGGCCGCCAAGTACCGCCACCGCGGGCTCGCAGCGGCGCTCGGGAACCCGGCGATCGCGTTCGCAGAGGGACGCTGCGTCGGCGGGAGCACCGAGATCAACAGCGGTCTGTACCACCGGCTGCCCGCGGCCCTCGCCGAATCGTGGCAGGACGAGTACCGCATCGACGAGTTCAGCCCCGAGACGCTCGACTCGTACGCCCAGCGCATCGAGGACGAGCTCGCAGTGTCGCGGCTGCCGGGCGCCCCGCCGCCGTCGTCGGCGCTGCTCGAGCGGGGCGCGACGAAGCTCGGTTGGCAGGCAGTCGAGTACGCGCGCGTGTTCCGGTACGACGCCGCCGGCCGGGGCGTCAAGCAGACCATGTCCCGCACGCTGTTGCCGCGCGCGATCGACGCCGGCGCAAAGGTGATCCCGAACTGCCGGGTGCGCCGGCTGCTCCGGCGCGACCGACGAGTGACGGGTATCCGGTGCGACCGCACCGAGAACGGAGTGGCGGAGAAGCTCACGATCCGCGCCGAGCACGTCTTCGCGTGCGCCGGCGCGATCCAGACCCCCGCGCTCCTCCACCGCAGCGGCATCCGCGCCGGTATCGGGTCGGGGCTCAAGGTGCACCCGATGATCAAGATCGCGGCGCGCTTCCCGCACCCGGTCGACCACGGCGGCGTGCCGATGCAGGTCGTCACCGAGTTCGGACCGAACCTGTCGATCGGGGGATCCGCCAGCCGCCGCGGTCAAGTCGCCATGGCGCTCGCGGACGCGTCGGCCGACTACGGCGACGCGCTGGACGACTGGGAGCACGTCTCCGTCTACTACGCGGCGATTCGCAGCGAGGGCCGCGGTCGGGTCATGGCCGTCCCCGGGCTGCAAGCGCCGATCGTCACGTACCGGCTGACGGAGGGCGACATGAGCCGCCTGGCTCGCGGCCTGGTGCACCTGGGCGAGGTCCTCCTCGCGTCGGGTGCAACGGAGCTGTACCCGTCCGTGGCAGACGCGCCCGTCGTGCGCAGTCAACACGACCTGGCGACGTGGTGGGACGCGGTCACGCGGAGTCGCACCAACCTCATGACCGTCCACATCACGTCGAGCGTGCGCATGGGCGAGGAGCGCTCGCGCACCGGGGCCGACAGCTTCGGTCGGGTGTGGGGGTTCGACAACCTGCGCGTCAGTGACGCGTCCCTCGTGCCCGACGCGCCAGGCGTGAACCCGCAGGGGACGATCATGGCGATCGCCGCCCGCAACAGCGATCAGTTCCTGTCGGAGTCCTGAGCGCTCTCCGCCACGCAGAGGATCGACGTCCCGAGCGGAAGCGCGACTCGGCCGAGCAAGGCACGCTCGACCCACGTCAGGACCATCGCCGCCCGGTCGATGACCGCCGACGACTGGTCGAGCCCGAGCTCGGGTCCTTCCCCGGTACTCAGCCGTCGCTTCAACAACACCGGAGCCACGAGCCAGCTGAAGACGTGCGTCAGCATGAGGGGGCGGAACCCGGTGTCGGCGAGCTGCTCCCGGAGAACCGGGCGCGAGTAGCGGCGTACGTGCCCCAGTGCCTCGTCAGCCTCACTCCACAACCATTCGTGGGCGGGCACGTTGACGATCACTCGGCCTCCGGGAACAAGCACTCGCCCTGCTTCGCGCAATGCGAGCCCGGGTCGCTCGAGGTGCTCCAAGACGTCGAGGAAGCACACGACGTCAACCGATTCGTCCGCGAGCGGTAGCTCGTCGACGCCGCCGCGGACCCCGATAAGGCCGTGTCGGACGACGGCTCGGCCGACGAGCATCTCGTTGCCGTCGAGAACCGCAAGTCGACTCGGGTCCCAGCCGAGCATGGCGGTGACCCCACCGGAACCGGCGCCGGTGTCGACAAGCCATCCTGTGGGCCCGAATGGCCGGCCGGCCCGTCGCATGGCAGTGGACACGAGGGCCGCCTTGCTCCGAAACCACCAATGGTCAGTGTCGGCTCGCATGAGCAGCTCGGCGTTCGCCTCATCGAAGACCTCGGCGGCGCCACCGCGCCGGCGGGTGGCGGCGACGTCTCGTACGTTCCGCCAGATCCGTCGGGTGGCAAGAACCATCGCCGCGCCGTCGCGCGCAACTCGGACCTTCGACCGCTCGTCATGGCGCCAGTCGATGGGCACCTCCTGCACCGCAATGTCGAGGGCGCGGGCCACGGCGATCGTCTCGGCGTCCCACGCGTAGCCGCGCTCGATGCAATGCGGGAGGATCGCGTCCCAGATCTCGGCGGCGGCAACCTTCGCTCCGCACTGCGTGTCGACGACACCCGGGGTGATGGTTGCCTGGAGCAGGCGGTTGTAGAGCCGGCCGAGCGCCTCCCGGACCCGCCCTTCAGGACGGATGAGCCGCGACGACGCAAGGTCCCGGGAGCCCGCCGCCAGCACGTTGGCCCGCGCGGCCACGTCGACCACACGCTCGAGCTGGTCGAGCGGCGTCGACAGATCGAGATCGCAGAACCCCCGGATGCGCGTGTGGAGCGCGGCGAGGCCTCCGGCAACAGCCGCTCCTTTTCCGTCGTGCCGTCGACGCAGTAATCGCACGGCGCACTCGCGGTTCTTCGCGATCAGCTCTTCGACGAGCTGCGGCGTCGCATCCGTGCTCCCGTCGTCCACGAACAGCAGCTCGCTCCCGGACGGGTGCCGCGCGATGAAGTCGACGAGCTGCTGACCGAACTCCTCGAACCGATGCTGCTCGTTGAACAGGGGAACGACGAGGCCGAAGCCTCCAACCGTCGTGCTCATCGGGGGCTTCACCCTAGCGAGTTGCAGAACTCCCCGAAGAAGCGGCGCTCGAGGCGAGGGGGCGCACGAAGAGCGCGACGGTCTGGGTGTCGAACCTGTGCTGGAGAGTCACGTAGCGCTCGAAGCGATCGGCCCATGTGCGGTCGAGCACCGCCTCGTGCCCGTCGACGACGCCGCGCAACTCACGCGAGTCGACGACTGCCTGCGCGTCCGGGCCACCCGCGGACTGCAGCTCGTGCTGGATGACGGGCAGCTCACCGCGAGCGACTGCGCGCTCGCCGGCCACGTTCAGGCGAAGTCTGCTTGCATGCACGTAGTCGCCGATCATCTGGCGAAGGCGGGACAGCTCACGCTGCTCGGCCGCGGTCAGCCCGCTGCCGCGTACGGCCAGTCGCGATCCGGGTGGCGCGATGAGCGCACTGTCGCCCAGCCTCATCAGCAGCTCATTGCGCGCGTTGTGACCGTTGTATCGGCGGCCGGGGCCGAGCTGGCGGACGAGACCTCGGTCCTGTACCACGAACGGGATCCCGCGTTCGTCGAGCTCGGCCATGATGGCCCCGCCGTACGGATCGGCGAACACGACCTTGAACAGGTCATCGATGAGGAGCGGCCCGTCCTTTGCAAGAGCGCCCATCTTGTGATCCAGGTCGTGGGACGCAGGGATCGCATCCTGCTGCGCGTTCGGGCCCCCACCCTGGTTGGACGTGGGCAGGTTCAGCAGCCCGAAGACGACCGCGACGACCGCACATGCGCCGGTTATCTGCAACGAGAATCGTGCAAACCGGCGGACGACCGCCACCGCCACCGCGAGAGCGGCGAATGCTGCCACCGGCCAGACCCAACGGTAGACGTGCGGCTCGGTCCCGAACACGGTCGTCGGTGTCCTTCCGGCGCTGACGAGAGCGCACACCAAGACGATCCCCGCCGTCGCAATGATGCGCGAAGCCACTCGGTCGTGGTGTCGTCTTGCTCCCCACCAGCACCACACGAGCACGACGGCCACCACCAGCAGTGAGCCGGCGGCGACGAGCAGGAGCGGGGGCAGCCACGTCTTGTAGGCGAACGTGTTCGCGAACGATGGTCGGACCCACCAAGGCGGCAGCGACACAACGGAAGCCACGGCACGAATGCCGAAGTCGAACCCGACCGTCTTCACGTTCGGATCGCGAGCATGCCGAATCAACCGTGTCAGGTTGCCGTCGCCGTCGGCGGTGAACTGCTCGATCAGTGGCTGTAACCAGCACACGACGAAGACTGCGGCCGCGATCGCTCCACTGCGGATCACTCGTCCCCGCAGCCCGGGCCACGAGCTCGGGTCTTGCCGCCGGATCCCCCGCAGCACGAGGGCCATACCGACGATCCCCCACACGCCAAGGAGCGGAACGAGGATGGCGTAGCTCAAGTGCGTCTGGACCACGAAGCTGCCGACGCCTACCGCCCACGGCAGCGCGACGAGATCTCCGCACGCGACCGCCCACACCAGTGTGACGAAGCACAGGAACGGCAGCAGCAAGATGTGCGGTTGCCACGGCTCGAACAGCACCTCGCTGCCCATCGACCACGCCAACAGCGCTCCCACCGCGACGGCAACAGCCCCGACGACCGCGCCGCCGCGCCGGTACCCGATGATCGCGATTCCGAGCAACGCCGCCGCGTTGATCGCCGCCGCGCCGATTGCGATGCCGGTGCCGCCGCCGAGCTTCGCCGGCAGAGCCAGCACGTCGAACAGGAGCGGTCCCGGATGGTTCAGGTTCTGTGCCCCGTTGAGGGAAGCCGACGACCACGTGCCGAGGAGCGGAAGATGGTCGAGGGTGAAGACGTCCCTGGCGCGCACCGTGAAGAAGGCGTCGTCGCCGACCGGGATCCACCCGCGGTTGATCGCGCGGGCGGTCGCCACGACGACCGGCACCAACGCCGCCACGATCGTGATCACGAAGAACCGGTCGGCGAGGTTCGGGCGACGCCACCAACTGGCCTTCGTACCGACCTCGACGCCGCGAGCAACGTCCTCCGCGGCATCAGGTTCTGTCGCCGGCACGACAGCAGTGGCTTTGCGTTCGGAGCTCATTGACCGGTCCCCACGGTCGCCGCGACGTCGGCCACGAGGTCGTGGTCGCGGACCTTCTGCAGCGACGTGCCGGGTCTCCGGTCCGGGCTCACGAGGGTCGAAGTATACGAAGCGCCCGCGTGCCGGCCCTCGCGTGCTACGGCAGTCGTTTGAGCACGCGGAGGAGTCCGGGGCGAACGGGGGATTGGTGATGTGAGCGGTTCGCCGACTCGAGCTCGTGCCGATGGGCAAGGAACCACTCGTACGACTCGATGAGCATGGACGCATTGGAATGCGCGGGTTCCCAGTCCAGCTCCGCCCGCGCCCGCGTCACGTCGAACCAGAGCGACTCGCCGTAGAGCAGCCAGTGGTACGGAGCGAACGGCGCGACGCCCAGCGTGGCGAGTGCCTTCATCGCCGCCGCCGCTGGAGCTACGGGAAGGGAACGGACTTGCGATCCCGTGCCGGCGTGGTCGACGAGGGCCTGCAGCGTCTCGCGCATCGTCCCGAACTCCGTCGCCCCGACGTTGTACACGGACGGGCCCTCGCGGGCGGCGGCCCGGAGACACGCGTCGGCGAGGTCGACCGCATGGACGAACTGATAGCGGTTGTCTCCCGCGCCGAGGACGTACACGGGTGCACCGTCGGCGACGAACTCGAACAGCACCCCGAAGCTCCCGAGCCGACCGTGCCCGAGGATGGTCCGGGGCCGGATGATCGTCACGTCGAGCCCGGCGGCGACCGCCTCACGACACAGCACTTCTGCCTCGAGCTTGGCCTGCCCGTACGACTCGAGAGGGCGGCACGGGGTCTGCTCGGTGACGGGATTGGAGTCCGGGATCCCGAACACCGCGCTCGACGACGTGTGCACGACCTTGCCGACGCCGGCGTCGCGGGCGGCGACGAGCAAGTTGGCGGTGCCGACGACGTTCACCGACCAGAACAGCTCGCGATCCCGCGCCAGCGGCACCTGCGCGACGTTGTGGAGTACGACGTCGATCCCGTCGCACGCGGCGCGGACGGCGTCCCGGTCGCTCACGTCTCCCTGGACGAACTCGACCGCGGGGGCGGTGGCGGCGGGCGGGTTGAGGTCGAAGACCCGGACCCGGTCACCGTTGGCGACCGCGCCACCCGCGAGGATCTCGCCGAAGTAGCCGCTCCCGCCGGTGACGAGGATCGAACGGCCCATCAGATCCGCTCGCCGCGCTCGACACACCAGCGCACGCTGGCCCGCATGCCCTCGACCAGCCCGGTCTTCGGGTCGTACTCCAGGTCGGCGCGGGCCTTCGAGATGTCACAGGCGATCGTGTCCTTGATCTCGCCCAGGACGTGCAGCGCCTGTACGTACAAACCTCGATCCTGGAGGACCGCATCGAGAGCAGCAGCCGCGTTCCCGGCGATCGCCGGCAGGTGCGGCTGGCGCTGCGACACCGTGAACCCTTCGGCTTCGAGCGCGTCGCGCACGCCCTGGATCACCTCACGCAACTCGTACGGCTCGGCGTCGGCGACCCAATACGCGCCGCCGGGCGCGGCGTCGGCCACCTCGGCCCGCAGGAGCCCGTGCACGAGGTTGCCGGTGTACGCGAGCGACCGGCGGTTCGTGCCCGGGCCGGGGATCGGAAACATGCCGCGCCGGACCGTGGAGAAGAAACGGGTCTGGCGCGCCGGCTGGAACGGCCCATAGAACCACGGCGCGCGGATGATCACGGTCGCCAGGTCACCGCGGTCGTAGCTGCGCCGCACGAGCTGCTCGGCCTCCATCTTCGACTGCCCGTACGCGAGGTACGGGTTGTACGGCGAGTCCTCGGTGAAACGATCGTCGGGAGTGGGGTTGGCGCCGAAGGGCGAGTTCGACGACACGTGGACGAAGCGGGTGACGCCCGCCCGCCGGGCCCGGTCGAGCACGAGCTGCGTGCCGCCGACGTTCACGTCGAACAGCTCGCGCGTCCGACGTTCGGGGTGGATCACGCCGGCGGAGTTGAAGACCGTGGCCGGCCCGAGAGCATCGAACAGCCGGTCGACGGTCGCCGGGTCCCGCACGTCTCCGACCACGGTCTCGACCGACGGCCCCACGATCTCGAGCAGTGGCGCCTGCTCGGGCACGTGGACGAGGCAGCGCACGCGTTCACGCTCGCCGGCGAGGGCGCGCACCAGGTTCTGGCCGAGCCAGCCCGCGGCTCCGGTGACGACGGCCACGCCGGGAGCTTCCGAATCGGGAGTCACCGCAACTGCTTAGCCGACCCGCATCCGCGCTGTACTCCGGGCGGAGCCAGATGCGCTCCGCTGCGGTCGCCGCTCGCTACGCGGCCGTCGGCCTCGCGACGGGGAAGCGCAGGAACGCAGCTGCGACGAGCTGCGACAACGGAGTGTCCGCGTACACGTGCTCGACGCGTCCGCTGGTGTCGACCACGGTCGCTGCCATCTCGTCGATCACGTCGGGGGCTTCGCGGGTGCGCTGCCCGCAGATTGGGCACTCTTCCCCTTCGAGACCCAGCCATCCGCAGTTGTCGCATACCCGGCCCGGCCCCTGCTCGTCGTCGTGGACGAGCAGGAGCTGGATGGCGTGCTCGTTCGTGGCCGTGAGGCACCACTCGAGCCCTGTCGCTCCGAGACCGCCGGCCGCCACCCGCTCGAGCGCCTCGTCGACGAGGCGTCGCTCCTCGTCCCGTTCGTAGGCATCCACGACCTCGTCGGCACGTTCGCGCACCTGGCCCGGGGACATCGTTCCAGGGTCGACGGAGAACGAGCCTGCGATACGGGACTGCAGCTGATTCGGCAGGAAGTGCCGGAACTCGGCGACCGTCTCCTCGTGCCCGCCGAGGACGAGCAGCTCGGCGCCCGTCCTGCGCATAAACTCGTCGACCCGCGCAGCGGTGTCCCGATAGTGCCGGCGGGCGAGTTGCTGCGCTTTGTCGTGGACGGCGTGCTCCTTATATCCCTGCCATCCGCCCGCGTAGTCCGGCTTGCGGAGCGCCCGCCCACGCACCCGTGACGCGTCCTCGAGCTCACCCATGTAGAACTCGTAGATCCACGCCTGCTCACGATCGACGACGACGACGCAGTAGCGGTGCGACTCGTCGAGGACTGCGAAGATGGGACGAAGGTAGGGCGTCGCGTCGACCACGGCGCGGTCGCGCACCAGGCATGGGATCACGATCTCCTCCCACAACCCCGCATGCTGACAGGCGAAGATGGCGATGCCGCGACCTTCGAGCTCGCGCGCGCGATTCGCCACCTCGAGGACACGATCGTGGTCGTGGCGCAGCGATTCGCGCTCGGCGTGACCGAGTGCGTCTGATTCGCCGAGCTCGCGCACCGGTTTGAGCATCGAGTTGAGGCGTGTCTCGACGCCACGAAGCTCGCCGGGGTCGGCCGAGACGCCGAGGTAGACGGACAGGACGGGCGCGTCCTCGGACGAGAAGTGCAGGAGGCGCTCGACGACGTCCGGATCGATCACCGCGCGTCAGTCCGGTGGCGACAGGGCAGGGCGGCGGTGCAAGGTCACGATGGTGCTCGTGCCGTCGGAGTCGACGATGTCGAATGCGCGCGCCGTCTGCGGGTTCAGCGGGTCGGCCAGGATCGCCTTCGGGTGCTCGATGATGTGACGCAGCACCACGGGGAAGCGACTGTTCGAGCCACCGACGCCGACGATGACGGCGTCGTCCTTGTCGTCGAATTCGAGGTAGGCGAACGGCATCCTCTCCGCTTCGAGCTGGTCGCCGTACTCGCGACCCACGATCTCGACGGTGGCGGCGTCGCCTTCGTGGTCCTCGGTCACCGCCTCGAAGAGCTCGCGCCAGTCCTGGCGTTGCGGCTCGTACCTGTCCGGGCTCACGCGATCACTCCCCCTCGGTCAGGGTCGCGATCCGTCGACGTCGCGGCCATTCGTAGCTGTACCCAGGGCTCGCCGCCGCCACGCTGGACTCCCTGTCGCCCGGGCCGACCGCCGCCTCCTCGGGCTCCCTGGCACCGAATCCGGTCCACGGAATGCGAGAATCGGGCGGGAGCGGCGAACGATGGCGGCATTGCAGACGATCGAGGCCGGAACTCTGCTCGTCGCGTCCGCCTTCCCGGATCCGCCCTTCGAAGTGGAGAAGGACGGCGTCGACACCGGCTTCGACGCCGAGCTCATGCGGGCGGTCTGCGGACACGTCGGGCTCCGCTGGCAGCTCACAAGGTACGAAGACGACGACTTCAACGGGATCTTCGACGGCCTTCGGACGCACTCGTACGACGCCGTGGCGTCCGGCACCACGATCACGCCCGAGCGGGAGAAGGTCGCGCTCTTCTCCGAGCCGTACCTCGAGGCGGGCCAGGGCCTCGTCGTCAACACGACGAGGACACCGCACGTCACGACGACCGACGACCTGGTCGATCAGGTCGTCGGCATCCAGATCGGGAACACCTCCGACATCGTCGCCAAGGAGTTGCAGCAGGAAGGCAAGCTCGCCGGGATCAGGTACTACCCGTACCCGGGGATCCTGGACGCGCTCGACGACCTGTCGGCCGGGCGCATCGGGGCGGTCATCAAGCTCCTCCCCGTCGCTACGGCGCTCGTCGCGGACCGGCCCGACCTCGACGTCGTGCACGAGATCCACACGAACGAGTTCATCGGGATCGCCTTCGCGCCCGACAATCGCGTGTTGCGCGATGCCGTCAATGCCGCGCTCAGAGCATTGCGCGAGAGCGGAGCGATCGACCGGCTCCAGCGTCGCTGGCTGGAGTAGACGCCGGGACGGTCACGCGTCGCCGAGCGTCCGACTGAGATCGACTTCGCGCATTGTCGTGAGCGCGAACACGGCGAGCTCGTCGTCCTGGAGGAACCGGGTGCTGACGAAGTGCGTTCGCCCGCGCTGCTTCTCGCGCCGGCTGTCGATAACGAAGCGCGGCCCCGTGATGGGCTCGAAGTAGTCGACCCGCATGTTGGTCGTCGCCAGCCATCGCATTCGCCGAGGGACGGAGCGATCTTCGCCGGCGCGGACAGTGAACAGTGCGACCAGGTCGACGTAGGTGGGTGTGAACCCACCGAACAGTTGCCCACGCGGGTTCTTGACGCGCTGGGGAAGCGTCGCCTCTATGCGGAGGAACCCGGGCGACTCGTCGAGCACGTCCCACGCCCACGCTTCGAGGAAGTCGCCGGCGGGATGGCCTCGGCCGACGAGGCGACCGGGTGGCGGCGCGGCCCACGGACGAAGGTTCGTGTCAGTCCCTGACGGCTCGGATTGGCTCATCGCGGCGCCACGCTACTGATTCGATGCGCGCCGCATGCGAGAGGCCGCCGGGATTCGATCAGACCTGGGGGGCAGCAGCTTCTTCCGCGCGCTCGATTGGACGGGCGACGACGGTGATCTGCGCGTCGCGCAGCACTTCCAGCGCGCGGTTCTCGCGCGTGTAGTCGCTCGCATAGAAGATGAGCTTGTCGAAGGGCTACCAGAGTCCCAGCCAGGCGAGCACCCACCCGAGGATGTCGACGACCGCGGTTTGCGGATCGTCGCTGTCGCCCGTGTGGAACACGATCGCGGTGATCGCGAGTCCGAGGAGAGTGACGGGCAGGCCGACTCGCAGAGCACGCAGGCCGCTGCGTTGCGTCGACCGCCGGCTGCACTCGTTGACGTATGACCACTCGTCGCAGTAGCTGCGCAGGGTGACCGCGAGGCGCTCTTCGAGCCGTCGCTGATCTCCGACTGAGGAAGCGTGAGCACCAGGCGCAGGGGTCGTCCGGTCGGTCGGCTCTGGAGCTCGGCGATGCAGGGTTCGATCCCGGGCTGGAACGTGCCGTGGCTCGACCCGAGCTCGACTTGCGGCTTCTCGAAGAGGTCGACTGCTCGGGCAAGGTCGAGCCCGATCACGTCGGCCGGGTACCCGCCGCTCTCACCTACCCCTGATTGCCTGACGTCGGTCACGACACAGTTTCGCGCTCCTGCGGATCAGGTCAGGC
>JBKOWN010000078.1:0-43722 GCA_046724435.1 Actinomycetota bacterium | reverse complement strand
GACTCGGGGTCGTGACAATCGAGAACGAGACCCAGCTGCGCGACCACGGCCGTAAGCCTGCCACTTCCCAGCCAGCAGTTCAGGTCTCGCACGTCCGGGGCGGTGGCGCGCGTACTCTGGCGACGTGAGCGACGGATCGGGAGCGGCGCGTCAGCCTGTCGTTCTGCTTCCAGGTGAAGGTCGGCCATACGAGATGGGCGGAATGCACGCGCTGTTCAAAGCCGATGGCGAGACGCACGGTCGATACAACGTGTCCGAGTGGTGGCTCGATCCGCACACCCTCGGTCCCGGAGCACACTCGCACGACGAGGACGACGTCTTCTACGTCATCGAAGGCACCATGGACTTCTTCGTCGACGGTCAGTGGACCAAGGCTCCTCGGGGGTCCTTCGTGCTCGTCCCGGGTGGGGTGACGCACGCATTCAAGAACTCGAGCAACGAGCGCGCCGGCGCGGTGAACTTCGGGGTGCCGGGAGGGTTCGAGGCGCAGATGCCGGCCATCGTCGAGTACTTCGAGGAGCAGCCGCCCGGCGCTGCCTGAACCGTAGAAGCCCTCGTCACCATCGAGCAGCAGGCAGAGGCCCCGGACGACGAGTCCGGGGCCTCACTTTCGTCCGGCCGACGCCCGATCCGGTCTGAAAGTCGGATTTCGGGGCGCTGCGCGTCCATCGAGGCCGTCTTCGCTCGTCGTCAGGATGAGAGCGCGCCCCACTTGTGTCGACACCGCAACGCAGACGAAGGAGAAGAATATGAGCGACCTTCAGGCGATCGCCGACCGCGTCGAGATCGAGGCGCTGCGCGGCGAGTTCACCGACGCGTCGATGATGCGCGACTGGGACCGCTTCGCGTCGCTGTTCACACAGGACGGCGCGTGGCGGATGCCCCACATCAACGAGGAGCTCTTCAACCGGGAGGAGATCCGCGCCGGGGTCGAGCGGCTACGGGGTCTCTGGGAGTACTTCGTGCAAACCGTGCACCCGGGCACGATCCAGCTCGCCGGCGACACCGCGGTCGGCCGAGCATACGTCGCAGAGTTCGGGCGCTTTCGCGACGGCAACTGCATGGGGAACTACTCCGTGTACCACGACCGCTACCAGCGCACCGCAGACGGCTGGAAGTTCGCGGAGCGCCTCTACGAGATCAGATACATCGACACGACTCCGCTCTTGGGCTCGGCGCCCCCGGAGCGGAGCGCGCGCTAACCCGGTAAGCGCCGGGCGCACGAGTGCGCACCCAGCTTGTTCAGCGCGCCGTCGATCTCATCCAGCGCCTGCGCGGCTCGACGCCGTGCGCCTGCGCGTGCTCCCATACCGCTGTTGACGAGACTCCCTGCCCGGCGTGAGGATCGATTAGGAGGCCGAACATGAGCAACGTCGCGGACTTGGACCAGAAGCTCGAGGTGGTCGTCATCCCCGTCTCGGATGTGGACCGCGCGACGGACTTCTACGAGAACCTCGGGTGGAGGCAGGACGTCACGCCGCCGGGTGTGGTCCAGCTCACGCCACACGGGTCCCCGTGCTCGGTCCAATTCGGCCCGACCCTGACGTCGGCCGCGCCCGGCTCCGGCAAGGCATACCTGGTCGTGTCCGACATCGTGGACGCCCGCGACAAGCTGGTCGCCGCCAGCGCCGACGTGAGCGACTTCTTCCACCTCGGCCCCGACGGTGCGGTGAGCGGTCTGGATCCCGAGCGTCGCAGCTACTTCTCGCGTGCGACGTTCAAGGATCCCGACGGCAACGAATGGCTGATGCAGGAGATCACCACTCGCCTTCCAGGACGCGTGGACGAGGACGAGACGTCGTACACATCCACGAGCGACCTCGCGAACGCCATGCGGCGGGCGTCCCTCGCGCACGGCGAGCACGAGAAGCGAAACGGCGGAGTGAGAGACGAAAACTGGCCCGACTGGTACGCCGCGTACATGGTGGCGGAGCAGTCCGGCTCGGAGCTCCCGACGTGAGCGACTACGACGTGATCGTCTTCGGCGGCGGGGCCCCTGGCGAGCACTGCGCCGCGGCGATCGCGGCGCGCGGGTTGCGTGTTGCCGTGGTCGAGCGCGAGCTGGTCGGGGGCGAGTGCTCCTATTGGGCCTGCATTCCGTCGAAGTCGCTGCTACGCCCGGGCGAGGCAGTGCAGGGAGCGCGCGACGCAGGCGCGAGCGCGCAGGTCGACGTCGATGCCGCACTGGCCTGGCGGGACTTCATGGTGTCGAACTATTCCGACGCCGGTCAGGAGCGGTGGCTGACGGACCGGGGTATCGCACTGCTGCGCGGCACGGGAAGGCTCGCCGGTACGGGCGCGGTCGAGGTCGGAGGCGTGCGCCATACGGCTGACAACGTCGTCGTCGCGACCGGTGCAGATCCGATCGTGCCACCCGTTCCGGGCCTGCGCGAGCTCGAGGGCTTGTGGACCAACCGTGAGGTGACCGGCATGAAAGCGGTCCCGCGCCGGCTGCTGATCCTGGGCGGCGGGCCGGTCGGCGTCGAGATGGCGCAGGTCGTGCGGCGTCTCGGCGGCGAGGCGGTGGTCGTCGAAGGTGGCGACCGCGTGCTTCCCCGCGAGCCGGCGCCGCTCGGCGAGGCACTCGGTGAGGCCCTCGGTCGGGACGGAATCGAGCTGCTGCTGGGGATGCACGCCACCGCCGCGCGGCGGGAGGGTGACGAGTTCGTCCTGCAGTTCGATGGCGGAACGGACGTGCGGGGCGACCGGCTGCTCGTGGCCACTGGTCGCCGGCCACGCGTCGAGGGAATCGGCCTCGAGACGGTGGGCGTCGAAGCCAACCCCCGCGGGATCCCGGTCGACGACCACCTGCGCGCCGGCGAGCGCCTCTGGGCGATCGGCGACGTGACCGGCATCTGGCCGCTGACGCACGTCGGCGAATACGAGGGCGACGTCGTCGCCGACAACATCGCCGGCAACGCACGTCCGGCGAACTACGAGGCAGTCCCGCGAGTCACCTACACGGATCCTCAGGCCGCGGCGGTGGGTGCGCTCGAAGCGCAGTACAGCGGCACCGCACGCGTGTCCGAGGTGCCGAAGACCGCCACGTACACGCATGCCTACGCCGAGTCGAATGGGTTCATGACCCTGCTCAGCGACGGCGAGCGGCTGACCGGCGCGTACGCGCTCGGGCCCGAAGCCGGTGAGTGGCTGCAGCAGGCGACGCTTGCCATTCGAGCCCATGTGCCGCTCGCGGTGCTGGCCGACACGATCCAGCCCTTCCCGAGCTTCTCGGGGATCTACGACACGGCAGTGAAGACGCTGCAGATGAATGTCGCGGACGTGCCGCCGCCGGTCGCCCCGATGGACGCGCAGATGGCGCGTCCGCCGGGGTGAGGGACAACGGTATGGGGGAACTCGACGGACAGACCGTCGTCGTGATCGGCGGCAGCGCAGGGATCGGGCTCGAGACGGCACGACGTGCCCGAGATGGACCCGGCTCAGGTGCGCGAGGTGCTCAGCAGCCACGTCGCGCTCGCTCTCGCGGTGGATAACTGGGACCCAGCGCTCATCGACGCGCTGGCGTCGAATCGGCCGGTGGTCACGTTCGACAATGTCGGAGTCGGCGCTTCGACGGGCACGACGCCGCGCACCGTCGAGCAGATGGCGTTTGACGCCTGCTCGTTCCTCACCGCGACGGACCACGACCAGATCGACATCCTGGGCTTCTCGATCGGCAGCTTCGTCGCCCAGGAGATCGCACTGATCCGCCCCGCGCTCCTTCGCAACATCGTGCTCGCATCCTCGGCGCCCAAGGGCGCCGCGGGGATGCACGGTTGGGCACCCGAAGTGATCAAAGCCGTGGGCGCGCGAGAGCTGGACCCTGCCGGGTACCTACGCGTGTTCTTCGCGAGCTCAGAGTCGAGTCAAGGCGCGGCGCAGCAGGTCCTCCAACGCATGCTGTCCAGGACGAGCGACGCCGACACGCCGACCACCTGGCAAACGAGACTGCCGCATTACTCCTATCTGATCGCGGGCCTGATCCCTCACGCTCGCGTGAAGATCTACCCCGACTCGGCGCACGGGTTCCTGTTCCAGCACCACACGGAGTTCGCTGCGGACGTCGAAGCGTTCCTCAGGAGCCCCTGAACGACGCTTCGAGGTCAGTCACCACGCCCTGGAGATCCTGCTCGGGGGCGACGGCATCGCTACCGGCCCGCCGGCCGCCCGGACCGCGCCGCTCGGCATTTACACGCGGTGCGCACAGACAATATATTTCCCTTCGTGCCCGGTCGGGCGAGCGGCGGACGAGTTCGGACACGGGTGGTAGCGGCCCTCAGTGCTCTCGCGCTGATGGTCTCATTGGCCGCGGTAGTCGCGAGCCCCGCGGCCGCAAAATCTGCCCGCCCCACTAGGCGGAAGGCCTCGCCGTGGGAGCCTGACCAGCCGGGCGTGCAGCATCTCCACTTCAAGTACGGGCCGATCCAGATTCAGCCCGGACAGAACAACATCAGCTTCAGCGAAGGCCAGGTGCCGAAGCCGGCCGAGGACGGCTACATCGTCGGGATCCATCCCAACCTGCGCACGAAGGACGGCAAGGTCCCACCGGTCGACGTGATCCACTTGCACCACGGCGTGTGGCTGAATCAGTCCGCCGAACGGGACCGTTCCCGGGGAGTGCCGAACTTCTTCGCCGCCGGCGAAGAGAAGACGATCATGAAGCTGCCGACTGGCTATGGGTATCCGTACAAGGCGTCCGACAACTGGATACTCAATTACATGATCCACGACCTCACGCCGGGGCCGTACCAGGTGTGGATCACGTACGACCTCGACTTCGTCCCGTCTTCGTCACCGGCCGCGCAACAGATCACGCCGGCGCGACCGATCTGGATGGACGTCCAGAACGGGAGCATCTATCCCGTGTTCGACGTGCTCAAGGGCTCGGGCACCAACGGCCAGTTCACCTATCCCGACCAGGCGGACAACCCGTATCCGAACGGTCGCCAGAAGAACGTGGTGACCGTCGACCGGGACAGCGTGCTGTTGGGTACTGCCGGTCACCTGCATCCAGGCGGCCTCCACGACGACCTCTATTTGGACCGCCCGGGCGCGACCGGCGCGCCGGGATCGAGTGTGGTGAAGGGCAAGCCGGATACCGCACACCTGTTCCGGTCGGTGGCCGACTACTTCGAGCCGGCCGGCGCCGTCAGCTGGGACGTTTCCATGACCGCCACGCCTCCGAATTGGCGCGTGCAGGTTCACGCCGGCGACAAGCTGCGGATCAACACGACCTACGACAGCAAGCGCGCGTCGTGGTACGAGTCGATGGGCATCATGATCGTGTGGGCGACGGACGGAACGGGTGGTCGCGACCCGTTCACCACCAAGGTGGACACGAAGGGCGAGCTCACGCATGGTCACCTGCCCGAGAACAACCACCACGGTGGGGAGAAGACGACGCTGCCGAACGCGAGCCGCTTTGCGCCCACCGATGCGTCCACGGTGGGTATCGACAACTTCCTCTATGCAGTCGGCGACGCGACGGGCAAGCACCAGATCCCCAAGGTCAAGGCCGGGCAGACGATCACGTTCACGAACAACGACGCCACGAAGGACCCCAACGGCATCTGGCATTCGATCACCTCGTGCCGCGCGCCGTGCAACAAGGAGACGGGCGTGGCGTACCCGCTCGCGGACTCCAGCGTGCAGTTCGACTCCGGGCAGCTCGGCGCCGCCGGGCCGCCGAGCGCCGGCCGCCTCACGTGGAACACGCCGGCGGACTTGAAACCGGGTACGTATACCTACTTCTGCCGCATCCACCCGTTCATGCGCGGGGCGTTCCAGGTCACGCACTGACCCCGCGATCGACCGCGCCGTCAGGCGCCCGTCCAGCAACCGAGCACGGTCGTGCCCACCCCGACCGCGACCTGGTCCCGGGTCTTGAACACGGATCCGAAGGGCTGCGGCAGTCCTGACGTGTCGACCAGGAGGACCTTGTAGTCCTTCCGGAGCACGAGTGAGCCGCTGGTGGTCAAGAAGGCACCCTGGGCGACGCCGCTGAGGTGCTCCGCCTCGCCGAGTTGGGCACGCAACGAGTTGAAGTAGCCCGTCGTCGCAGTCCGACTCGAGAGCTCCTTCACGGACAGCGTCATAGCGCCGTCGGGATACACGTAGTTGCACGAGTAGAGATGATCAACCCACGTCGGGTCGGTCACCGCGGTCGTGGCGACCCCGAGCGCCGACGCAAGGTCTTTCTGCGCTTCGGCAGCGCACACCATCCGAGCCGACTCCGACGGATTGCGGCCGGCCGGCTGCGCGACGTGTCGGACCGCGCTGGCGCCGGTCTGTTGTGGCTCCGGTTGCGTCGTCGAACCGCCCCCGGCGAACACCAGCCAAGCTCCGGCGAGCGCTACGACAACGAGAAGGGCGCCGGCGACGTAGAGAGCCCGCAGGCGCCCACGCCCGGTCATTCTGCGTCCCCTCAACCGGTCCTCCGAGTGCAGTTGCTGACGCACGACGGTACCAACGACGCATCGGAGCCCCGCTTCAGGCCCCTCGCGACCCGCGGCGAGGCACTTGGGTCCGCGGTCTAGAGTGCGCCGATGCCGGAGACCAGGACTCCTTTTCGTATCAGGCCTCTGACTGTGCTGGCGGTGGCTGCTGCGGTGGTGCTCGTTGTGGTGGCCGTCGTCTACTTGGCGATGGACCATCCGAAGCACGCACTGTTGTTCGGCGGGCTCGCGGCCCTCGCGCTGATCGGCGCGTGGTTCTCGACCGGAGACTCGCGCCCGAAGGCTTGAGCAGGTGATCGACTTCGAGCGCCTCGCGGCATGGATGGACGAGAGCGGCCTGCCCGGCAAAGGCGAGCCGATCGAGCCCACGTTCCTCTCTGGGGGCTCGCAGAACGAGATCTACGAGATCCGCCGCGGCGACGATCGCTCCGTCATCCGGATTCCGCCGCCCACCGCGCCGGCCAACCGGGACGAGGGCATCCTGCGGGAATGGCGGATCATCGAGGCGCTCGAGGGCACCGACGTTCCGCACACCCCGGCCGTTGCGATGTGCGACGACGTGTCAGTGCTCGGGCGGACCTTCTATCTGATGGGTCTCGTCGACGGCTGGTCACCGATGGACGAGAGAAGCGGCTGGCCGGCACCGTTCGACACCGACCTCGACGCGCGAGCCGGACTCGCGTTCCAGCTGGTGGAGGGCATCGCCCTGTTGTCGAAGGTCGACTGGCGCGCCAAGGGCCTCAAGGGCCTCGGCCGCCCCGACGGCTTCCACGAACGCCAAGTCGACCGTTGGACCACGTTCCTCGAGCGGATCAAGGGCCGCGAGCTGCCGGGGTTCGACGTCGCGGCCGCGTGGCTCCGAGACCACCGGCCGCTCGACTACATCCCGGGGATCATGCACGGTGACTACCAGTTCGCCAACGTGATGTACGGGCACGGCGCGCCGGCGCGGCTCGCTGCGATCGTCGACTGGGAGATGGGCACGGTCGGCGACCCCAAGCTCGACCTGGGCTGGGTGGTCCAGGGCTGGCCGGAGGAGACCAGCGGTGGCGAGACGGCGGAATTGAGCTACGTCGACTTCACGGGTATGCCGTCGCGTGACCAGGTTCTCGCGCACTACGCCGAGGTGTCGGGACGGCAAGTCGACGACATCGACTACTACGTGATTCTCGCCAAGTGGAAGCTCGCCGTCGTGCTCGAGCAGGGGTTCCAGCGCGCCGGCGACGACGAGAAGCTGAACGCGTTCGGCCCCATCGTGCTCGACCTCATGGAGGGCGCGGCGGAACTCGCCGAGACCACCGACTATCGATCGTGAGCACCGGCTCGATCGCCGGCGGATCCTGCTACCGCAGGGGGTAGTGGTCCACCGCGTCGTCAGCGCTCTGTGCTCGGCGGCCTTGCGGCCCAGTCCACGGCGACGGTGCCGGCGACGTCGGGGTGCTGACGCAGCCACCGCCGCGCGTACGGGCACCACGGCACCACCGTGAGGCCGTCGTCGATCGCGCGCGACACGGCGGCGCTGACCAGTTGCCCCCCGACTCCCTGGCCCTGGAGGGCGTCGGCGACCTCAGTGTGCAGGAGGAACATGCGGTCGCCGTCGACCTCGTACGTGAGCTCGCCGGCGGCCCCGTCGTTCCCGAACACGAAGCGGTGGTTTGCACGGTCGTCGTGGACGGTTGTCATTGGATCGGCCCGCCGTCTTCCGGAACGGGAAGGTCGTCCCGTCGCAGCGCCCAGCTCGGTTTCGGCGGCGGCTCGCTGATGCGGCCGACCTCGACGGCCGGGAAGCCGTCGATGTCCGTGCGGTCTGCGAATTGGGAGCGTTGCTTGACGACGGCTCCGGCACGCACGACGCAGCCCGCACCCACGACGCTGGTGTCACACACGATCGCTCCCGGTTCGATGACGGAGCCGGCGCCGATGCGACAGCCGTGGATCATGGCACCGGGGCCGACGATCGCGCCGTCGTGGATGATGAGGTCGTTGTCGGGCAGCAGGTGCAAGACCGTGTTCTCGAGGATCTGGACGTCGCTGCCGATGCGCACCGGACCGTGGGAGTCGCCGATGATCTTGACGCCGGCGCCGATGATCGTGCGTTCGCCCACGACGACGTCGCCCGTGATCTCGGCGGTGGGGAACAGGGAGGCGGACGCGGCGATGGTCGGCAAGATGTCGCGGTACGCGTACAGCTGACCCATAGGTACGGCCTCCTGTCGGCTTTCGATGGTAACGGCCGTCGGCAGGGGGACGGACAGGTCGCCATCGCGGAGTGCCGTCAGGCGACGAATGTCGTCGGCGGAAGCCGATCGCACGACGCGCGCCGGTCGCCCAACGGCGACGGCGTTGCTCGGCAGTGTCGTCCCGGGAGGTACCAGGGTTCCCTCGCCGAGGAACACGCGGTCTCCGATGCGTGCGCCGGGCATGAGGATCGACGCGTTCCCGATCTCGCACAGGTCTCCGACGGTTGCGCCGATCACCTTGGAGTGGTGCCCGAACGTCGTGCGGCGCCCGATGGTCGTCGGCATCTCAGAGGTGCCGACGACGACGGAGTTCTCGAGCACGGCCGATCCGGTCCCGACTTCGACGCCCGAGCCCGGGGAGCGGATGACCGCACCCTGGGCGAGCAGCGATCCTTCCCCGAAGCGCGCCGTCCCGAGCACCACCGCCGAGTGCGCGATCCCTACGGAGTCGGTGCGTACCGCGTCGAGCGCACTTCCGGGCCCGGCGCTCATCGGTCTGTCACCCCTTCCGCGTCCGACCCGTCGAGTGAACGGCCGAGGACCGCACCGTTGCGCAACACCGAGACAGGGCCATCGGCGCTCACGACGATGACGGTGGCGGACGGGTCGTCGAAGCTGTAACGGCGCGCCGAGGTGTGGCGGGTACCGCCGAACGCATCGACCGCCAGCTCTGCGGTCGGACTCGGTACCAGGCGCACGCCGAGTTGGCGCAGGAAGCCGTCGGGGTCGAACACGGCGGCACCGTCCACCTGTGCTAGAGCGTGCCGCAGCGGAGCGAGATGCGAAGCCGTGCGAATCTGCAGCGGCGGCGGCGTCGCGAGGCGCTCCTCGACGGCGGGCCCGCGCTCCGGGCCGGGACGGTAGACGAGAAGCGAGCCGATCCCGAACGATCCGAGGTCGTGAACGGCGAACTCGAGCATCGCCTCGATCACGTCCCGCTCGCCGACGAACGGGGGCCCGGTGACTTGGTCGATCCACGTCGAGACGGGTGGCTCGTAATGCCATGCCAGCTCGACCCAACGGAGGATGCCGAAGCTCCCCGCGACTCGAACGGAGCCCGAGGGGTGGCGCTGCACGATCGTGGCATCCAGCACGGTGCACAGCACCACGAGATCGCGTTCGGAGCCGGCAGGCCGGTCGAACAGCAGCCACTCGTCGTTGCCATCCGCGCGCCGGACGAGCCAGCTCGACAGTCCGTCGGCAAAGCGGCGCGACGCGCCGAGCGACTGATGCACTACCGGCGTGCGCGCGATGTCGAGTTGCGTCCCCGACGCCCAGCTGCCGGGATCGGCCTTGGGCTCGACAATCGTTCCGCTGCTGGCGATGCGGCCCTCGTGGACGGCCGGCCGAAGGACGTGATCGATCTCTTCCAACAGCATCTGGCGGAACGAATCGGTGCCGCCCTTGGGCAACCCGATCTCCTCGAGCTCCTCGGCGAGACGCCAGAGGCGTCCGACGCTCGGCTGACGCGACGGAGGGATCACCGATAGTCGTCGAAGGAGGCGTCGAGCCCGGGCTCGCGGACCTCCTCGATGAATCGCCAGCTGTCCGGTTGCGAGCCGTCGACGTCGGTGAACCCGTATTCGCGCGCGAGCCGACCGGAGTCGACCGACTGCTGGTTCCACCTCCCGCGATCGGGATCCGATGCCAGCGCGGCGACAGCGCGGCCGACATATCGCGGCGACTCCGAGAGCGCGAAGTCGGGCGGGGCAATCTCGGAGTCTCGCCAGTTCTCCTCGGACACGCCGAACGTGTCGAGCATCATCTCCGAGCGCAGCCATCCCGGAGTGATGGCGACCGCGGTCGCGCCAAAGGGTTCGAGCTCGTGTCCCTGGGAGAACGCCAGTCGGTTCACCGCCGTCTTCGCGAGGTCGTAGAAGACGGAGATCCGGTAGCGCGACGCGTTGTGCTGGGCGGTGCCGTCCGTCACCTCGACGAGCAGACCGCCCTGCTCGTTGACGAGCAGAGGAAGGAGCTGATGAGACGTGATCAGGTGAGTATCGATGGCGAGTCGGAGGATTCTGAGGCCGTCTTCGAGATCGAGGTCCCAGATCGGAGTGTTCCAGTCCGTCGGGCCTCCCTTGAGCAGCTCGGCACCCCAGATGTCGTTGACGAGCATGTCGATGTGGCCGTGCTCTCGTCGGATGTCGCCGGCCAGGCCCTCCACCTGATCGGGATCGAGATGGTCGACGACCGCCGGGATGCCCGTGCCGCCGAGGTCCGTGACGAGATCGGCGGTCTCTTCGATCGTCTCGGACCGGTCGTAGTCGGACGGGGTTGACCCGGTTCTCGAGCTGCGACCGGTGCACACAACCGTCGCGCCCGCCTCGCCCAAGGCAGCGGCGATGCCGCGCCCGGCGCCGCGGGTCGCGCCGGCAACGACCGCGACGCGGCCGCGGAGCGCGTTGGGATCAGGCGACCATCCCATCACCTGACCCTACCGACCCCGAACCGGCACTCCGACCGACGGCTACCTGCCCGCGACGAGCCCGGCGCCGCTACGAGACGAGTCGACCGCGCAGCCGCTGGTACTCCTCGTCGGAGAGCCGCCCTTCGCTCTTCATGCGGTCGAGCTTGTCGAGCTCGTCGGCGACGCTGTAGCCGACCTCGTGTCGGAGCTGGTCACGGGCTGCTGTGGCTGCTTGCGTGTTCCGCTGCGCCATGCCGGCGTGCTGGGTGATCAGGTAGACGAGCACACCCAGCCAGGGCACGACGACCACGAAGATCACCCAAAGGGCCTTGGTCCAACCGTTGAGGTCGTGGCGTCGGAAGAGATCGATGAAGACCGTGATGACGAGCCAGAAGAGGATCACCCACGCAAAGACGTAGAGGACGCCCAGCAAGAAGTCGCCGAACGTCCAGTCGGCCGCGAGCACCATGCCCAAACCTCCCTCGAAGACGGCGTCGTGAGTATGGTCCGGCCTCGCCGCCGCCGCCACCGCCACGACTGCGCACAAACGCCCGATCAATCCGCAAATGCGGGCAAGCGTGATGGGCCATCACCCGCATCGGGTGATGCCGCGGCGGTCGTCGTCCGTAGGTTCGATGCAATCACGCAACCGAATCGAGGAGAGACGCGTGCTCGCGTACGACTATCCGCTCCTGGGCGCCTTCTGGACGCTCGCTCTGTTCTCACTGTTCGTCCTCGTGATCTTTGTGATCATCTGGGCGTTCGTCGACAACTTCCGACGCAAGGACCACAGCGGCTGGGCCAAGGCCGTCTGGTTCTTCTTCATCATCTTCTTCCCGCTGTTGGGGGTGTTCGTCTACCTCTTGGCGCGGCCGGCTGACCCTCCGGTGTAGAAGGCGGCGACCCGGTGGCAGCGTCTCCGTCGCGGTCGGGTCGAACCGTCACGCCGCCGTCGGCGGCTTCGTCGACGAAGTCGACGCGAACGCGCTCTTCGGGTCGACGCTCCTCTTGTTGGGCGAGCTCCCGTAGAGCGCGGCGGTCGGGCTCGGTGAGCGGCGGCTGGACGATGCTGCGCGGGTACAGCCGGCGCGCGAGCACGACGTTGAGCTCGGCGGCATACAGGGTGATCTGCGCTCCGAGCGAGAGCCAGAACAGGAGCCCGAGGACGATCGCGAACAGCCCGTAGACCTCGCTGGTCTGCTGGAGCCGCTGGCTGACGAGGTACCCGCCGATGAGCTGGAGAACGCTCCACGCCACACCGGCCAGTACCGCCCCCGGCACCAGCTTGCGCCACGGCACTGACCTCGGCGTGAGCAGCCGGAAGGCTGCCAGCGAGAGCGCCACGTTGAGAAGGACGGACACGAGCATGCTCAGTCCTTGCAGCGCGAGCCCCGCCGCGTTGAAGACACCGAAGCTCGAGAGGATCGTCGTCGCGATGGCTCCGAGACCGAGCACGCCGATGATCGAGACGCCGCGCGCGAGCCGGGGGAGGAAGCCGGGTCGGTCGACGCCGGGGACGTTCCAGACCTGCGCCATCGCGTGCTGCCCGGCCTGCGTGAAACCCAGCGATCCCCAAGCCAACCCGAGCAGGCTGATCACGAGGCCCAGCCCGCTGGCGCGCAACGACTTGACGTTCCTCGCGATCTGGTTCCCGATGATCGGGAACTCGGACACCGCCGAGTTGACGAGTCGGTGTTGGAAATCTGCGTTGTTCTGCGCGACGAACCCCAAGATCGTCACGAGCAGTAGGAGGAGCGGGAAGATGGCAAGGAACGCGTAGTACGCGATGAGGGCGGCGAGCGAGCCGGCTCGGTCGTCTCCGAACTTCTTGACGATGCCGAACGCGAAACCCGTGACGCGATGGCGCTGTTGGAACCCGTCGACTCCCCGTACGACGCGCTCGACCGGGTTCATACCTGACCCACTATGTACCCTCGGTCACATCCTGAAAACCGCGCCCGGTTCCCTCACGCCGTGGGGTCTGCGAGGATGCTTTGCGTATGGCTCGAAACGTTGCGCAGAAGCTCATCGCCGAGCACGTCGTCGAAGGTGAGATGACGCCGGGCGCCGAGGTGGGCGTCCGGATCGACCAGACGCTCACTCAGGATGCGACCGGCACCATAGTCATGCTCGAGCTGGAGGCGATGGACCTCGACCGGGCGCACACGGAGCTGTCGGCTCAGTACATCGATCACAACGTCCTCCAGACCGATTTTCGTAACGCCGACGACCACGTCTTCCTGCAGAGCGCGTGCCGCCGGTTCGGGCTCTGGTTCAGCAAGCCGGGCAATGGCGTCAGTCACCCGGTGCACATGCAACGCTTCGGCGCTCCGGGCAAGACGATGGTCGGTTCCGACAGCCACACCTGCGCCGCCGGGTCGCTGGGCATGCTGGCCATCGGGGCCGGCGGGCTCGAGGTCGCGCTCGCGATCGCCGGTGAGCCGTTCCACTTCACGATGCCGGAGATCTGGGGTGTCCGGCTGGTCGGCGAGCTCGCCGAATGGGTCAGCGCCAAGGACGTGATCCTCGAGATGCTGCGACGTCACGGCGTCGACGGCGGCTTCGGCAGGATCATCGAGTATTACGGCCCGGGCCTCGAGCAGCTTTCGGCGATGGACCGCCACGTGATCGCGAACATGGGCGCCGAGCTCGGCGCGACCACGAGCGTCTTCCCCTCCGACGACGAGGTGCGGCGATTCCTCGCATCCGAAGGTCGCGAGGGCGACTGGCGGGAGATGGGTGCCGACTCGGACGCGACGTACGAGCACGGCGACGAGATCGACCTCTCCGCCCTCGAGCCGCTGATCGCCTGCCCGTCGAGCCCGGGCAACGTCGTCCCCGTGCGCGAGGTTGCGGGACGCGACGTGTACCAGGTCGTCATCGGGTCGTCGGCCAATCCGGGCCTCCGCGACTTCGCCGTCCCGGCGATGATGGTGAGCGGCCGCCAGACGAACGAGCGCGTCTCGTTCGACGTCAACCCGACGTCGCGTCAGACGCTCGAGGCGCTCACCAACGAAGGCTGGCTCCTCGAGTTGGTGACGGGGGGCGCCCGCCTGCACCAAGCCGGCTGCAACGGGTGCATCGGGATGGGACAGGCGCCCGCCACCGGCCGCGCGAGCCTGCGCACGTTTCCGCGTAACTTCCCCGGACGCTCGGGGACGAAAGAGGACGAGGTCTACCTCTGCAGTCCAGAGACCGCGACCGCAGCCGCCCTGACCGGCGTCATCACCGACCCCCGCGACCTCGGCATCCCGTACCCGCGCTACAACGCGCCGACGCGCAGCTACGTGAACACCGAGATGCTCGTGCCACCTGTCGACGGACGCGACGTGCAGCTCGAGAAGGGCCCGAACATCGTCTCGCTACCGGAGTTCGAGCCGCTGCCGGATCGTGTCGCGGGCCCTGTGCTTCTGCGGCTCGGTGACGACATCTCGACGGACGAGATCATGCCGGCCGGGGCCCGAGTGCTCCCGTATCGGAGCAACATCCCGGCGATGGCCGACTTCGCGTTCGACGTCGTCGACGAGACCTACCCGGATCGGGCACGCGAGACAGGGGACCACTTCGTGGTCGGCGGGGACAATTACGGGCAGGGCTCGAGCCGAGAACACGCGGCGATCGTCCCGCGGTATCTCGGGCTGCGGGCCGTGCTCGCCAAGAGCATCGCCCGTATCCACGGGCAGAACCTCGTGAACTTCGCCGTCCTGCCGCTCACGTTCACCGACTCGGACGACTACGACCGGATCGCCCAGGATGACGTCCTTGCGATCGACGAGCCCGCCGAGCAGCTCCGCCGGGGCGAACACGTCGAGGTCGTGAACGAGTCCAAGGGCGAGACCTACCTCATGCGCCACCGCCTCACCCCACGCCAGGTCGAGATCGTCGCGCGCGGCAGCCTGATCCAAGTGATCCGTGACCGGGAGCGCGCATAGAGACTCGCGGTTCGTGATCAGGGCGCCTCTTCGAGCTCGAAGAGCTCGGTGATCTGAAGGACGTCCATCGCCCGCCGCACCATCGGGCGGACGTTCGTCAACACGAGCCTGTGGTCCTGCGCGCGCAACGCCTTCGCCAGGCGCGTCAGGATGTCGAGCCCTGACGAATCGGCGAAGGCGAGCTCGGTGCAGTCGATCCAGGCGTCGCCGTCGGCGGTCGTGATCTCGTCGACGGGTTGGCGGAGCTCGGGCGCGGTCGCCACGTCGAGCTCACCAACGAGCTCGATCCTCATACCGCCCTCGGCGGCCTGGACGGCGACCCGAAGGTCCGGGTCTGGCATCGCTCCTGTCGGGCTCGCGGAATGCGTTCGCCCTGCCCTGAAGACGGGACCCTTGGGGGCGGCGCTCCGTGAGTATCACCCGCGACCGCACAGGGATACAAGGCGTTGCCCGCTGCTCGTCGGCAGGACGGGACGCGGATGGAACCGCAGCTACAGTCTGGAACGGCTCCCTTCTCGCGGGACCGGGGAGGTGTGCGGCCCGATGGCCACGTCAGGGTCTGAGGTTCCCCGGTGGGCACGCCTCGACTCGCCACTGCTTCGCGAGATGCAGTCGGCCATCATCGCCACCGACCTCGGCGGCACGATCCGGTCGTGCAATCCGTACGCTGAGGTCTTCTTCGGTCGTCCTGCCTCCGAGCTGATCGGGCGCGACTCCGCTGACTTCGCGGCTGAGCCGGTTCCCGACGAGGTCGCCCACGAGATCTACGACGCGCTCCGAGCCGAGCGCACGTGGCAGGGCGAGTTCGCAGTCAGGCGGAAGGACGGTGCGATCGTCACCGCCCTCGTCGTCAATTCGCCGCTGCACGATCGGGGGCGTCTTGTCGGCGTGGCCTCGATGGCGCTCGACCTCACCGCTCGACGTCGGGCCGAGAACCGGCTCCGGACCCAGTACGAGATCGCCCGCACGCTGGGCGAAGCGCACTCGATCGAAGAGGCGAGCCCGAAGCTGCTTCGGACCGCGTGCGAGGCGCTCGGTTGGGACATGGGCGCGCTGTGGGGGCTCGATATCGAACGATCGGTCCTGCGCTGCCTGGCTACGTGGCGCGCACCTCACAGCAACGCGGCCGCATTCGAAGAGCTCAGCGCGCGCACGACCTTCCGCAACGGCACTGGGCTCCCCGGGCGCGTCTGGGCGGCGGGGGCACCGGCGTGGATCCCCGACGTCACCGAAGATCCCGACTTCCCCCGCGCCGGGGTTGCCGCCGCGGACGGCTTGCACGTCGGGTTCGGTGTCCCCATCAGACGCGGTCGTGACGTGCTCGGCGTGATCGAGTTCTTTGCCGCCGAGAGTCGAGAGCCCGACGGCGAGATGCTCGACATGATGAACGCCACCGGCGCGCAGATCGGTCAGTTCATCGAACGCACCGAAACGGAGCGTGAGCTGCGAGCGAGCCGCGCCGGCCTCGCGCAATTGGCCGAGACGCTCCAGCGGAGCCTGCTCCCTCCGCACCTTCCCGACATCGCGGGCTTCGAGATCGCCGCGCACTACGAGGCGGCGCGAGATGGGAGTGAGGTCGGCGGCGACTTCTACGACGTGTTCGAAAGCTCGCGCAACGACTGGTCGATCGTCATTGGTGACGTCTGCGGCAAGGGTCCCGAGGCAGCGGCGCTGGCAGCCCTCGTTCGGTATACGACCCGTGCCGCCGCCATCCAGACTCGTCGACCTCGCCTGGTGCTGAACCTGGTCAACGAGGTGGTCCTGCGTCAGAGCGAGGAGCAGTTCTGCACCGCCGCCTACGTCCGTCTCCGGCCCGAGGGCGCCGGTGCACGCCTCTCGATCTCCTGTGCGGGCCACCCGCCGCCGCTCCTCCTGCGCGCTGAGGGGGACGTCGAGAGCCTGCCCTGCCGCGGCCGAGTCCTCGGTCCGTTCCCGGATCTGGCGTCGGTGGACCGAATCGTGCAACTCGATCCCGGTGACGCGCTCCTGCTGTACACGGACGGGGTGACCGACGCCCGCAACGCCGACGGCTTCTTCGGCGAGGAACGACTGCGGGACACGCTGATCTCGTGCGCCGGATCGAGCGCCGACGACATCGTCAAGACCCTCGACCGCGCCTTGAACGAGTTCCACGGTGGCAAGCCGCGCGACGACATCGCTTTCGTAGTGCTTCGCATCCCGGGCTGATCACGGGTTCGCCGGCGCTTCGATCCTCAGCTCGCACCAGACGGTCTTTCCGTCGCTGCCGCGCGTCTTGGTGCCCCACTGCTCGGTGAAGGCCTCGACAAGCCAGACGCCGCGGCCGGTCTCGGCGGTCCATAGGTGCGGGTGCGCTCGGCGCTCCGGCTCGCCGGGACCGCAGTCCGAGACGAGGACGCGCACCGCATCCTGGGTCAAGAGGAGCTCCAAGGTGATCGTCGGGCTCTCCGCCGCGTGCAGCACGGCGTTGGTCACGAGCTCGCTGACGACGAGCTGTACCGCTTCGACGTCGTCCGCTCGGACGTCCCAGGCTACGAGGGTCTCAGCGACGAACGCCCGGGCGGCGTGCGGGGCACCCAACGCGGGAGCGAGCTCGAGTGTCGCCTGTTGGTTCACGGCGGTGTTCCATCACGCAAAGGTCATGTTGCTGTTCGTTCTTTCGGTACCCGACGAATCGACTCGCCAAAACCGTCGTTTCCTCGGCCGCCCGGTCGGGCATGCAGTAGGAGGAGAAGCAGACAGACGAGACATCCCAGGAGGTGACGGTCGATGCCGCAACGAGCATGGAACGCCAGGCGTGAGCGGCAGTACGAGCACGTCAAGGAGGGTTTGGAGGAGCGCGGCCGCCCCGAGGACGAGGCCGAGGAGATCGCGGCCCGGACCGTCAACAAGGAGCGGGCACGCAGTGGTGAGGCGAGGCAGGCCAGCCGGACGTCGACCGAGGACATCTCGTCCGGCCGCCGCGGCGGGCTCCGCTCCCACCGGGGACCCGGCGGACGGACCCGGGACCAGCTCTACCAGGAGGCCCGGGAGAAGAACGTCAAGGGCCGATCCAAGATGAGCAAGCGACAGCTCGAGCGCGCCGTCGGCCGCTGACGCGGCGACGTTTAGGGGCACGGGGGTTGCGGAAGGCTTCTGGCGTGCCGGTTTCTCCCGCGACCGTGCGCGAGTCGTTCCCGCCGGACGCCACGACGCCGCCCGGCGTCGAGAAGCCCGCGGCCGGGAACCGGGCAGCGCTGCGCACACGACGTGCGACGCTTGTCGCCGCGTGTGTCCTGGCGTTCGTGGTCGGGTTCGCCGGTATGACCGCGATCATGCGCGGTTCCGGGAGCACTTCGAGCGCGCGCAACAAGGCGACGCCACCGAGGCCGACCGCGGCCGCACCGGCCGCACCGCCGTCGTCGACGGCGCCGGACCCGACGACGTCTGCTCCCGCGCCGCCGCCGTCCAGCGCCCTCGTCTCCGAGGTCGGCAACACTCCAGCGCCCGCTCCGAA
Organism: Actinomycetota bacterium; assembly: GCA_046724435.1. Classification (GTDB taxonomy): domain Bacteria; phylum Actinomycetota; class Acidimicrobiia; order IMCC26256; family JACDBD01; genus JALZAA01. The sequence goes on along the minus strand of JBKOWN010000078.1, from coordinate 25,210 downwards.
GTCGTCTCCGCCCCCGATGCCGCAGAAGGTGCCCCGGGCTGAGGCTCCCGGTTCGCCGACACCGTCCACGACCACGTCGGTGCCGTCCACCAGTACTCCGACGACCACGCCGAGCACGACGACGCCCGGGCCTTCACCCCGGGCGCAATGACGAACGACGCGGACGGCTACTTACGCTGAAGCCGGTCCTTCGTCTTGTTCACGACACGGTGGGGGAGAAACCTCGGTCAAGCCGCCAGCGCGTCGGCGTCGATCCCGTAGAGCGAGGCCGCGTTGTCGGAGAGGATCGCCCGGCGTTGCTCGTCGGACAGGTCGCCGGCGTGCTCCTTCAGCATCTCCTGTGACCACGGCCACGTGGAATCGCTGTGAGGGAAGTCGTTCGCCCACATGAGGCGGTGCCAGTTCAACAGGTCGGCAGTCTTGAACGCGACCCAGTCGTCCTGGAACGTCACGTAGATGTGCTCGGCGAAGTACTCGGACGGCAGGCGCGAGAGCTCCTGACCCGCGGGTAGCCAGTACCGGTGACGCTTGTACGCGTGGTCGAGGCGGTACATGTAATGCGGCACCCAGCCGGCGTCTGCCTCGACGCACACGACCTTGAGGCCGGGATGCCGCTCGAAGACCCCGCCGAGCACGAGCGTTCCCATGATGTCCTGGCAGCCGCGCACGACCGAGAGGAACATGTTCATGCGCGGACCACGGGTCGGGGTGGTGTCTCGTGTGGTCAGGATGTGGAACGACAGCGGCAGCCCGAGCTCGACCGCCGTCTCCCAGAACGCGTCGTACACCGGGGAGTCGTAGTCCTCGACGGCGGGGTTGCCCGGCATCATCACCCCGCGGAGCCCGAGCGCGGCGATCGACTCGAGATCTTCGACGCCTTCCTCGGGGGAACGCATCGCGGTCTGACCGCAGCCGAGGAGCCGGTCGGGATGGCGCGACGAGTACTCGGCGATCCAGCGGTTGTACGCCTGGAAGCACGCCCGCTTGTAGTCGAAGTCCTTGTGGTTGCAGAGCTGCATCCCGACGGTCGGGTACAGCACTTCGGCCGCGACACCGTCCCGTAGCTGGTCGGCGAGGCGCGCTTCGGGGTCCCATCCGCCCCGGTGCAGGCTCTCGAACCGCACGCCGGTGATCCGGATCTCCTCCGCCGGCTTACCCGCCGCCGCCACCAGCCCCATCGGCACCGGCGTCTTCATGCCGGGGATCACGAACAGGTCGCCGACGTCGTCGCCCATGAACTCGATGTGTGGAGCCTGATCGCGCCACTTGGGGTCGATGCGGTCGACGTAGGTGTCGGGCGGCTCGGTGATGTGCGAATCGGCGGAGATCACGGGAAAGTCCACGGGCAGAGCGTACGCGGCTGCGGTCCGGCGTGCGCTCAGGCTCGGAGCGCCGGCAACACCTCGGCGGCGAACCGCTCGAGCGCAGCGCGAGCTTCGGCGGGGTCGGCGCCGAGCGTGGGCCCGGTGATGATCAGCTTGTCGAGGCCGAGGTCGACGAGCTCGGCGAGCCGCCGCGCGCACGTCTCCGGCGTGCCGACGATGCCGAAGCGATCGATGAACTCGGGCGTCAGCGTGCCCGCCTGTGGCGAGCCGACCTGGGTATGGCGGGTCATGTCGTACACGTCGTGGACCGCCGCGAAGGTGTCGCGCTCGTCCGGCTCGACCGGGCCGCTGACCGATCCGTGCATCACCGAGAAGCGGGCGAACGTGGCCACGCCGCCGCTGGCCAGCTCCCGTGCCACGCCGACGTCCGGATGCGCGACGACGTTGACGAACGAGCCGATCGACGTCCCGCCGGCGGCACGCACCGTCTCGATGCCCCAGCGCACCCGGTCCGGATCTGCTCCCAATGCGAGCAGCACCCGGTCGGCGTGGCGGGCGGCGACAGCGAGGACCCGCGGCCCTGTCGCGGCCACCTCGACCGGCACCTTCGGCAAATCCGGCGGGAGGAAATGCAGCCGGCTCGCGGTGGGCGCGTTGGCGAGGCCCAGCGTCTCGACGGCGGGCGCGACGTTTTCGTCGAAGCCGAGGTCGTCGAACGCGATCTCGTCGCCGCGCAGGTACGCCTGCAGCACCGTGAGGTAGCGCTCAAACGTCGCGACCGACGCCGGCGCACGTCCAAGGTGCGCGAGCGCAGAGTCGCCGCGTCCGATGCCGAGCACGAATCGGCCGGCCGACGCGACCTGAAGGGTCACGGCGGCGGCGGCGGTGACCGCGGGGTGGCGCGTCACCGGGTTCGTCACCGCGGTGCAGAGCCGCAACCGCTTGGTCTCGCGGGCCGCGAGCGCAAGACCGACCCAGGGATCGCCGGCGAGGTTCTGCGAGTCGACGACGGCAAGCCCGTGGAAGCCGGCTGCCTCGGCCCGAGCGGCTGCCCGTTCGACCGCGCCCGGCCACGCGATGCCGGTGATCCAGACCTCCGGGCGCGCCACGATGCGAACCCTATGCCTGCTTCGGCACGGTGGGCGTGCCTAGGGTTAACCCCCGCGAAGAGACGGGGAAACGCGATGGCCGACACTGCGGCGCAGATCAGCGAGCTGCTCCACGAAGCGGGCGAGACGCACCATCGCGTGTACCGGATCGTCGACGGCGCCGATGACGACTGGGCATCCTGGTACTCGGACTGGCTCATACGCCTCTCCGAGCTGCCGGACCTGCTCGGCACGACACCGGTCCATAGCGAGCTCGTCTACATGCTCGTCAGCCTCGACAAGGAGTACAGCGAGCACCAGCCGTCGGAACCGTGGGAGCAGTACTACGCGGGCGCGCTCATCGAGCACTTCACCGGCTCATGATGCGAGGCTGACTCTTCGCTCACCGGGCCCGGCCAAAGTGCATCGGTGACCACACATCTTCGGGCACGGTTCCTCGTCATTCCCCTTGCGCTGGTCGCGGTGGCGTCGCTGACGACGACCGCTACGGCGTCGACATCCGGCGCAACGCCGCAGGGATCGTCAGCCAAGAAGCCGAACATCGTCTTCATCCTCACCGACGACCTCGATCTCAACTCCTATCTAGACCCGTCGCGGTTCCCGAAGGTCAACTCGCTGCTCACGCAGAAGGGGACGACGTTCTCGAACTTCTTCGTCACCGACTCGCTGTGTTGCCCGTCGCGTTCGTCGATCCTGCGCGGCCAGTACGTGCACAACCACGACGTGCTCGGCAACCTCCCGCCGTCCGGCGGGTACGGGAAGTTCCACACCAACGGCGACGAGAAGTCGACCGTGGCCACCTGGATGCACGACTCCGGCTACAGGACCGGACTGCTCGGCAAGTATCTGAACGGGTACCCGGAAACCGTGGACCCGGCGTTCGTCCCGCCGGGTTGGGACGAGTGGGACAGCCCGACCAGCGGCGGCAACCCCTACTCGGAGTACAACTACCGGCTCAACGAGAACGGCAAGCTCGTCCGGTACGGGTCGACCCCGCAGGACTACCTCGTCGACGTCCTCTCGCGGAAGTCGAGCGAGTTCATCCAGCAGAAGAACGACAAGCCGTTCTTCCTCTACGTGGCGCCCTACGTTCCACACCTGCCGGCGACGCCGGCCCCCCGCTACGCCGACGCATTCCCGGGCGTACAAGCACCGCGCACGGCGTCGTTCAACGAGGCTGACATGAGCGCAGAGCCGCAGTGGCTGCAGAACCGCCCTCTGCTCAGTGACCCGCAGGTCGCCACGATCGACCAGGTCTATCGCAAGCGGCTCCAGAGCATGCTGGGTGTCGAGGACCTGGTCGCGAACGTGGTCGACACGCTCCAGAAGACCGGCCAGCTCGACAACACGTACATCGTCTTGAGCTCCGACAACGGGTTCCATCTCGGTCAGCACCGCCTGCCGCCGGGGAAGATGACCGCGTTCGAAGAGGACATCCACGTGCCTCTGATCGTCCGTGGTCCCGGCGTCCCGGCGGGGAAGAAGTCCGACGATCTCGCGATGAACATCGACCTCGCACCGACCTTCGCCGACCTCGGCGGCGCGAAGCTGCCGAGCTTCGTGAACGGCCGGTCACTGGTGTCCGAGATGCAAGGCAAGCGCCCCGACACCGAGCGCAAGGCCGTCCTCGTCGAGCACTACGCCGAGAGCGGGCGGCGTCAGGGCCGCAAGAAGGCAGCTGGCGCGCAACAAGATCCCGACAACGACGCGAACCCGCCGAACTCCGGCGCTCCGACCGCTGGCGCGCAGGCGCCCGCGGTCCGGCGCGGCCAGTTCCAACCGCTCGGTCTCCCCGAGTACGCCGCGCTCCGCACCGACCGGTACACCTACGTCGAGTACCTCACTGGAGAGCGCCAGCTCTACGACCTGCGTAACGACCCGGATCAGCTCCACAACATCGCCGCCACTGCCGACCCGAAGCTGGTCCAGGATCTGGCCAAGCAGCTGTCGGCTCTCCGGAGCTGCAAGGGCAGCGGTTGCCGGACGGTCGACCGGGGGTAGACGGCCGGTATCGTGGCGGTTCGCATCCCGCCATCGAACCCGCCAAGCTGGCGCGGAACCGTGACCGAGGAGACGTCGAGCTTCGATCATGAGCCCCGTACTGACGCCCGCACCCCCGCAAGCAGCCCCCACCCGGTTGGGCCGCAACGTCGCCGCCGTCGTGGTCGGAGGGCTCGTCGCCCTGGCGCTCATCTTCGCCGGGACCCAGGCGCTCCAGGGACCGAGCGTGATCGAGCAGGTCACGATCGACAACCCGACGCCGTACCCGGTCGAGGTCGCCGTCGCCGGCAGCAACGCCGGCAGCCAGCTCGCGCTCGGCCCGGTGTCACCTGGGGAGCATCACGCGTTCGCGTCGGTCGTCGATCAGGGCGACGGCTGGGTCATGCACGTGACGAGCGCGCGCAGCGACGGCGGCGAGTTCGTCGTGCGCCGAGCCGACCTTGAACGCAGCAAGTGGGTGATCACCATTCCGAACGAGATCGGCTCGAGGCTGGCCGCAAACGGCGCATCGGCGGGTACCCAGCCCGGTTAGCTCTCGGCCGGCACGCTCAGGAGAACTGGGTCGTCGGGCGTTCGTGGCGATCGCCGTCGATGGTGACGTCGACCCGTTCGTTGAAGAACGCGACGAGGCCGGCGATCTTGACGTTCTCGGGCAGCGGCGTCGGGTACGACCAGGCGAGGTCCTCGAAGGTCTCGCCCCCGGCCTCGACCGTCCAGTACCGCGCGAAGCCCTTGTAGGCGCAGCCGCTGGTCGTCTCGGTCGGCGTCAGCAGGTCGAGCCGGACGTCGAGCTTGGGGATGTAGTAGCGCGTCGGGAGTCCCGTCTCGAAAAGCAGCGTCGGTTGGTGGGTGTCGGCGATCGTGACGCCGTTCACTTCGATCTCCACGTGCCGCGAGCTGTGCAGGATGTCGATGCGCGAGTACGGGTCATGTGGGTGGACGAAGACCTCCTCGTCCTCCTCGAACCAGCCGTCCATCGCGTCCCAATCGAAGCGGATGAGACCGCGGAGCTCCTCGACCGGCGACTCGGGGTAGTGCCACGCGGCGTCCTCGGCCTCCCGGTTGCCACCCTTGACCGTGAAGTTGTGCGCCTCGCCGCGGCTCGTCGAGTGCCGCGTGTGGCCGTTCGGCGTCAGGAGCGCGGTGCGGACGTCCTCGCGCGGGAAGTAGTACGCGGGGTAGTAGGGGACCTCCCACACCAGCTTCGGACGGCGAGTGTCGGCGATGAGCTCGCCGCCCAGGTAGGTGCGAACCCGCTTCGGCCCGTCCTCGATGCGAACTCCGTCTCGTTGTTCAGGCATCAGCGCCTCCATGGTCGGAGCGGGACTCGCGGCGTTGCAACGCGCGAACGTGCCGCTCTGGCCCGGTGTTCCCCAGGGGCATAGCTACGCGCGCCGTCCGGCCAGGTGTTCAAGGAACCAGCGAGCAGCGAGGTCGGCGACGGCGTCGAGAGCACCGGGCTCCTCGAACAGGTGCGTTGCGCCGGGCACGACCTCGATCCGGTGCTCGCAGGTCATGTGGCGCGCCGCGTCGCGGTTCAACTCGAGAACGGTTTCGTCGTTGCCACCCACGATCAGAAGTGTTGGCGCGCGCACGGATTCGAGCCGGGCGCCGGCGAGGTCGGGCCGCCCGCCGCGAGACACGATCGCCCGGACGGGGGAGTCGGGCTCCGCCGCCGCCCACAACGCCGCACCCGCCCCGGTGCTGGCGCCGAAGAATCCGATGGGCACCGCTCGAGCGTCCTCCTGCTCGAGCAGCCAGGCGGTCGCGGCGACGAGGCGGCCGGCTAGGAGCGGGATGTCGAACACGTTCGCGCGGTCCGCTTCTTCGTCGGGCGAAAGGAGGTCGAACAGCAACGTGCCGAGGCCGGCGTCGTGCAGCGCACGCGCCACGGCCTGGTTGCGGGGACTGTGGCGGCCGCTACCGCTGCCGTGCGCGAACACGACCAGCCCGCGGGCCCCGGACGGGATCGTCAGATGTCCCGGGAGCTGTATGCGCTCGGCCCCGATCACGACTTCCTTGTCAACTTCTTCCTTGCCAAGCCCTTTGTCGGCTCCGTCGCGCTCGGCTGCCCGCGCGAGCAGCTCGACGACCTCGTCGTCGGAAGTGGGCGAGAAGTCGGCGTACCAGCCGCCGATGGCGAAGAACGGCTCCGGGGTCTCCACCGCCACGACGTCGTCGGCGTCGCGCCGTAGCGCGGCCACGGTCTCGGGCGGCGCGACCGGCACCGCCAGGATCACGCGCTCGGCGCCGCGCTCCCGAGCCACACGCACGGCCGCGCGTGCCGTTCCGCCCGTGGCGAGGCCGTCGTCGACGATCACCACGGTTCGGCCCTGGAGTGCGATGGCCGGGCGGCCTCCCCTCAGTCGCGCCGCCCGTTCCTCCACCTCCGCACGCTCGCGCGCTTCGACCTGCGCCAGCTGCGGCTCCGTGACGCGGGCCTGGCGAACGACGTCGGCGTTGAGGACGCGGACGCCGCCCTCGCCCACGGCCCCCATCCCCAGCTCGGGCTGGAACGGAACACCGAGCTTGCGGACGACGAGGATGTCGAGCGGCGCGCCCAGCGCCTGCGCCACCTCGAATGCCACCGGCACGCCGCCGCGCGGGAGACCGAGGACGAGCGGCGACGCGGCCCGCAGACCCGAGAGCCGCTCGACCAGCCGCCGGCCTGCCTCACGCCGGTCGCGGAAGGGCATCGGGCCACCATCATGGCGCGCACAGCGGGGTCACGGTGCGTGGCCCACGGGTCCGAAAGGGTGACCTTCGGCCCTGTTCGGACCGGCAGGGCCTGCCTACCTTGCCTCCATGGCGCTCGTGCAGGACTTCGTCACGGTGTCGGAGCGCTTCGAGCAGGCCGGGATGTTGCTGGTCGCCGGCCGGGCGTCGTGGCTGGCCGACCTGGCCGCGGACGCGGTCGCACCGGCCGAGCTCGTCGCCGTCGAGTTCGGATGGCCGCGGTCGGTGGAGCACGCACTGATCGCCCCGCTGCACTGGGAAGCCGAGGCGGGCCCGTTCACGACGCTCGACGCCGACCTCCGGCTCGAGCCGGTACCACCGGGGGGATCGCACCTGGGCTTCAGCGGCACGTACGAGACCGCCGTATCCGGCCGCGACGCCGCCACGCACCAACGGTCCGTCGAAGCGTGTGTCCGCCGGTTCGTCACCGCGGTGGCGGCGACCCTCGAGCGGGGCGGCGCGGACGTCCACGCCATGAGCAGCCCCCATTGACGCACCGTCAGTAGGGAGCTCGGCACGAGTCAGCCGAGCGGCACCCGCCATTCGACGACGGTCCCGCTTTCACCCGGCCGCACCGAGGCGGCCCCGCCGAGCTCCAAGGCCCGGCGTTCCATGTTGCGCAACCCTTGACCGGGCTCGATCCGGTTGGGCAACCCCGCACCGTCGTCGGCGACCATGAGCTTGAGCTCGTCTCTCGCCTCGACGACGACGTCCACCTTCGACGCGCCTGCGTGTTGGGCGACATTCGACAATGCCTCGTGCAGGGTCGCCAGGAGGTGATCGGCCGTCGTCTCGGGGACGGCCGAGTCGATCGGGCCTTCGAGTCGAAGCTCAGGTGTGAAGCCGAGCACCTCTCGCGCCGCATCGACGCGGGCGAAGATGTCGACGCGGACGCCGCGCCGCGATCGAGCCTCGAGGGCGAAGATCGTGCGGCGAATGTCGCGGATCGTCTCGTCGATCTCCTCCACGGCCTGGGTGATGCGGCTGGAGACCTCGGGGCGAGCCGTGAACGGCAGCGTCGTCTGCAGAGTCATCCCCGCCGCGAAGAGTCGCTGGATGACCTTGTCGTGGAGCTCGCGGGCGATGCGCTCGCGGTCCTCGAGCACGGCTAGGTGCTCGAGGCTCGACTGCAGCCGGGCATTGTCGATCGCGACTCCGGACGCGGCGGCCAGCGTCACGGCCAGTCGCTCGTCCTCGAGGCTGAACTCGTCTGCGCTTTCCTTGTCGGCGAGGTACAGGCTCCCGACGACTTCGCGGCCGCGGATGGGCACGCCGAGGAAAGAGGTCATCTCTGGGTGCCCGGGCGGGAACTCCTGTGCCAGCGGATGCTCGCTCAAATCGCGCAGGCGCACCGGCTTCGGGTCGCTCAGGAGGAGGCCAAGGATGCCCTTGAACTCTGGAAGTCTCCCTACGGCCTCGTGGGTCTGGTCGTCGACGCCGCTCGTGACGAGATCCGTGAGCTGGCCATGTTCGTCTACGACACCCAAGGCGCCGTACCTCGCGTCTACCAGCTTGCAAGTCGAGTCGATGATCCTCTGCAGGACCGTCGGCAGGCTCAGGTCCGAGGCGATGCCGAGCATCGCGTCATGCATTTGCTGGAGGCGCACGTCAAACCGCTGCACGTTTGCCACCGATGGCCATTTTGGCCCCGAAGTGACCATTTGGGAAGAGTCTCCGCTACGAAGGGGCACAGAAATTGGACGCCGGCCGTGTCGCTGGCGCCCGTGCATTCCTACGACTCTGAGGCGTGGTCTGGATTTAGCCCTGTGCGTAGAGCATCCCGAACCGGTTCGTCAGCGCCCGGTTGGTGCCCATGCGCTTGGTGAACTCGTCGCTCACCCGTTTGAACTGCCCGGTCTGAAGGCCCTGCTGTCGGGCCCACTGGTCGACCTCGGCCTCGTCCTTCAGGCCGGCGCCGGCGACGGCCTTGCACAGCTTGGCGTACTGGTCGAGCGTGACCCCCTCGACCGGCTCGAACCCCGGGTCGTCGGGATCGACGGTGTCGGCGGTGAGCCCGACCTGGAGCGACTCGGCCTGGGCGTCGGCGGCCTGCTTCGCGGCCGGCGCGTTTCTGGCTGCCTCGGTTGCGCTGCCGAGGGTGCTCTTGATGTCCTTGAAGAAGCCCATGGTGTTTCCTCCTCGTTCTCGAGCTTGGGTGCGATCGGTTCCGGGTTTGCGGCCGCTACATCGCCGACTGCGACATGAGCGTGCCGATGCGGTTGGCCACGTGCTGGTACTGCTGCATGCGCTGCGTCCAGCCCATCGAGACGTCGCCCCACGTGCCGGGCTTGACGCCGTTGTTCGTCACGTACGCCTCGACGTTGTCGGGGCCCATGACGCTGTTCTTCTGGAGCCCGCCCATGATCCGGGCGTAGGTGTCGCAGTCGACACCCTCGATCGGGGCGAAGGCGGGGTCGTTGGGGTCGTAGCCGAGCTCGCCGGACTGGATCCCCGAGATCTCGTTGCCGAGCTGCTTGCTGTACTTGGCCGCCTCGGTCGCGCTGCCCATGGTGCTCTTGATGTTCTTGAAGAATCCCACCGGGGTGCCTCCTGCGTGTCGTTCGGGGGCGGACGCCCGCCGTTGGTCCCAGGGTGCCTGCGCGCCGCCCCAACCGCCTGAGTAGGGCCTACTCATTTTCCGGTGCGGTCTTTTGAGTACCGCCTACTCAGGCGCCGCCGCCCCGAGAGCAGTTTGATGCCGGGAAGGAACGGCCGCCGCACAAGGAGCTGACGCCGTGGGACTGTTCAAGAAGGACAAGGAGAAGAAGCCTCCCAAGGACGACGGGAGCGACAAGTCGTGGGGTCAGATCATCCGCGACATGCCGAAGATGCCGACCACTCGCGACATGGCCCAGGGCACCGCCAACGCGGCATCGTTCATGAAGAACATGGCCAACGCGGGCGACACGTCGCGGCTTCGGTCGACCGGGCTCAAGGGGACGGCGGTCATCCACAACTTCACCGACACCGGCAACAAGGTCGGGATGAATCACGTGATGGAGCTGCAACTGATGGTGCACGTCGACGGGCGGCCCGACTGGCCGGTGACGCATCAGGAGTCGATGGCGCCGATCGTGATCAACGGTCTCGCCGACGGGAAGCAGCTCGTCTGCCACGTGGATCCCGACAACCCTGCGAGCATGGTCGTCGACTTCTAGGCGGTCGAGCCGGGCTCGAGGAGCTCAGCCGGCGCGCGCAGCGTCCTCGCGCAGGACGTCGCGCGGATCGCGGTCGTCCCGCAGTCCCAGATAGACGGGCGCGCGGACGGCCCCGGCGTTCGTCCACTCCGTGAACTCGACTTCCGCGACGAGCTCCGGCTCGACGAACACCGCGTCCTTCACTCGTGGCGCGGGCGAGAACGGGCTCGTGTCGCGGCGGAGCGGCTCGAGCATCTCGACGAGCCGCCGCAGCTCGGTCTCGGTGAGGCCGGTCCCGACGCGTCCGGCGTACTTCAGCCGCGCGTCCGGCTCGGTCGACTCGTAGTAGCCGATCAGGAGCGCGCCCAAGCTGGTACTCCGGGCGCCCTTCCCTGGGGCCCACCCGCCGACCACGAACTCTTGGCTGTTGTGGTTCTTCACCTTCAGCCACGCCCGTGATCGACGGCCGGGCTCGTACACGCTTTCGAGGCGCTTGGCGACGACGCCTTCGAGCCCCAGCCGCTTGGTCGCGTCGCGCAGTACGGCACCGGCCCCTTCGTGCGCGGCGGGCGTCTGCCATGACGGCCCGTGCGGCCCGAGCTCGTCGAGCAGCTTCCGGCGCTGGCGGTACGGGAGCTCGACGGTCGAGTGGCCCTCGAGCCACAGCAGATCGAAGATCACGTAGACGACCGGAACCTCACCAGTCAGCCGTCGGATTGCCCGCTCGTTGCTCACGTGCATGCGGCGTTGGAGCCGCTCGAAGCTGGGACGCTCGCCCTCGAACGCGACGATCTCGCCGTCGAGGACGGCTGCGGTCGATCCGAGCGCCGGCCCGAGCCCCCGCAGCTCCGGGTAACGCGAGGTGATGTCGCCGCCGCGGCGACTCTCGAACCGGGCCCGGCCTCCGTCGACGTACGCAATCGAGCGCACGCCGTCCCACTTCACCTCGAACGCGTAGTTGTCCTCGTCGCGCGGGAGTGCCTTCGAGAGCATTGCGAGCATCGGCTCGATGTGCGACGGGATTGGCTCTCGGTCGGGATCCTCAGGCGGGTCCATGCGGTGGATCATCCAGTTTTTGCCGTCGGTCTGGAACAGCGCGTACCTGCCGCGGGCCCGATCGCCGTGCAGCGTGACGATCACCTCGTCTTCGTCCATCTTCTCCGCCTCGTAACGGCCGCGATCCCAGATGCGCATCCTCCCGCCGCCGTACTCGCCGCGCGGGATGTCGCCCTCGAACTCGAGGTACTCGAGTGGGTGGTCCTCGGTGTGGACCGCCAGGTGGTTGCGCTTGGGGTCGGCCGGGATCCCACGAGGGACGGCCCACGACAGCAGCACACCGTCGTGCTCGAGGCGAAGGTCCCAGTGCATGCTCCGCGCGTGATGCTCCTGGATCACGAACCGGCCGCCCCGCTCCTCGTCATCGGGGCCGCCGGCGGGCTCGGGCGTGGCTCCGAAGTCACGCTTGTGCCGGTACTCGTCGAGGCGCTCGCTCACCCCACCATGGTGGCCCGCGCCGAGGGCCGACGGAAAAGCCCAATTACCGGTGGTGGACCCGCCGCCGCAACGTCACCCGTGTGCCCGATCCCGCCTCGGACGGAACGATCTGGACGTCGTCCATGAGGCCGTGCATCAGCGCGAGCCCCCGCCCGCGCTGGTCAGTCCGGCTCGGCGCCCGCCATTCGCCTTCGTCCTCGACGACAACGACGAGCCGGCCGTCGTCGTGCCGGGCGCGAACGATCAGCTCGCCCGAGCCTCGGGGATACGCGTGGTCGACGACGTTGGCCGCGGCCTCGTGCGCGGCCAGCGGCACGGCCGGCCCCACCTCGGGGGGCGCGCCCCGCCCGCCGAGCCACGTCCCCAGCGCCTGGCGGATGCGCTGCAACTCCTCCGTCCGGGCGGGGATTCGCATCTCGAAGTCGTCGCTCCGAGCCCGGCCCTGCCTTTGGGCCACCGGAACAGGGTAAGCGCCGAGCGCGCAGAAGTCGGGTCACGCCGCGCCGCTGTCGTAGCTGGCTTCGCGCTCGCGCGCGCCTCACAGTCCTCTCACGCGCGTGGTGTTCGCTGTACCGGTTCGCACACGAAGGGAACCATGATGAAGAAGCTCGTTGCAGCGGTCACGGTCGCCGGCGTGCTCCTCGCCGGCGGGAGCGCGGCGTGGGCGCAAACGGGCGGGTCCGGCGGCTCGGGGGCGTCCGGCGGGGCGGCCCAACAGGGTCGGCGGGGACACGGCGTTCGACTCGCGCTCCAGACAGCGGCTACCACGATCGGCGTCTCGCCTCAGGACCTCGCCGGCGAGGTTCGCGGCGGCAAGACCGTGGCCGCGGTGGCGAGCGAGCACAGCGTCGACCCCGCCAGCGTCGTGAACGCGGTGGTCGCGGCGCTGACCCAGCGGATCGACGAGGCCGCGGCCCAGGGGAAGATCGATGCCAATCGAGCCGAGCAGGCCAAGCAGAAGCTGCCGGACCTCGCCAACCGATTCGTCAACCAGACGAAGTCGAACGCGGGTCGCGGGCGCGCCATCCTCAGGGACGCGGCGAACGCGGCGGCCAGGGAGATCGGCATCTCCGTGGCCGACCTGAAGCAGGCGCACAAGGACGGCAAATCGATCGCGCAGGTGGCCAAGGACCACAACAAGTCCGTCGACGACGTCGCCAATGCCATCGTGAAGCAGGCGACCAGCGACATCGACCAGGCCGTCAAGGACGGCAAGCTCGACTCCACGAAAGCCGACCAGATCAAGCAGAAGCTGCCCGACCGCGCCAAGCAGTTCGTGAACCGCGAGCCTAAGCAGCGCGGCGGCGGAACGACGACGACGACAGCGACGACGACCCAGAGCTAGCGAACGCGACCGGCTACGCCGGATAGACGTCGATCTCAGTGGCCTTGATTGACGCCCACACAGGGGCGCCCGCCGTCAGCTCCAGTTCGGTCACAGCCGCGGGCGTCACCTCCGCGGTCACGGGGATTGGCCCGGCGACGATCACCCGCACGCGGTCGCCCTCGACGTCGAGGTGCTCGACCGTCCCGGGGAGCACGTTTCGTGGCGTTCCCTCCGGCTCGTGGCGATGGAGCGCAACCGCCCGAGGGTGGACGACTGCGAACACGTCCCCTCGAGCGCGCCCGGCGCTGACCAGCTCGCCGCCGTCGCGCAACCGGATGCGCCCGCCGTCAGCAGCGCCGCGGTAGAGGTTGACGCCGACGAGATCGGCGACGTACCGCGAGCGCGGCCGTCCCCGCAGCTCGGCGAGCGGCCCCGCCTGCACCACCCGGCCAGTCTCGAGCACGATCACCCGGTCTCCCAGCGTCATGGCGTCGACCGGATCGTGGGTCACGACGATCCGGACGCCCGGATGGTCGTCGAGGTGCCGGCGGAGCTGTCGACGGGTGTCGACCCGTGCCGTGGCGTCGAGTGCTGACAGCGGCTCGTCCAGCAGGAGGACGCGCGGCTCCAGCACCAGCGTCCGAGCCAGGGCGACCCGCTGCGCCTGACCCCCGCTCAACGCACCGGGACGCGCGGCCGCGTGCTCGGCCACTCCGACGCGCTCGAGCCACGCCCGTGCCCGCCGATCGGCCTCACGTCGGCGCACACCGCGCGCCCGCAGCCCGAACGCGACGTTCTCGAGCGCCGTGAGATGCGGGAACAGGGCGTGGTTCTGGAACACGTATCCGATCGGTCGACGCTCGGCGGGTACCCACGCGCCGGCCGTCGGGTCGTCGAGCACCTCGCCGTCGACGACGACGCGCCCGGCGTCGAGTGCAAGCAGGCCGGCGATCACCCGCAACACCGTCGTCTTGCCGGCGCCGTTCGGCCCGAGGAGCACGACCGTGTGCCCGGCCTCCGCGTCGATTGCTATGTCGAGCGCGAGGGTCTCGAGATTGACCCTGACGTGCGCCTCGAGGCTCACGCCGGGAACCACCGGTCGCGCAGGGACACGAGCACGACGACCGAGACCGCCAGCAGGACGAGGCTGAGCGCGATCGCGCCGCCGAGGTTGGTCTGGAGCTCGACGAAGATCGCCAGTGGCATGGTCTGCGTCTTGCCCTGGAGGTTGCCGGCGAAGAGGATCGTCGCTCCGAACTCGCCGAGCGCGCGGGCCCACGTGAGCGCGGCACCCGCGATCACCGACGGAGCGATGAGCGGGAGCACGACCCGTCGGAACGTGGTGAACCGACGGGCGCCGAGAGTCGCCGCGGCCTCCTCGTAACGCTGATCGAGTGAGCGGAGGCCGGCTTCGACCACGATCACGAAGAACGGCATTGCCACGAACGCCTCGGCGACGATCGCGCCCCACGTCGTGAACGGGAGACGGATGCCGAACCAGTCGTCCAGGTACTGCCCGACGAGGCCACTGCGGCCGAAGGCGAGAAGCAGCGCGACGCCGCCGACCACCGGCGGCAACACCATCGGCAGCAGGACGAGCGCCCGCACGACGTGCCGGCCCGGCAGGTCGGTGCGGGCGAGGACCCACGCCAGTGGGAAGCCGAGGACGAACGCCAGCAGGGTGGCGCCGACCGAGCAGACGAGGGAGAGCCGCAGGGCGTCCCGGACGACCGGATCGGTCAGGTCGTCCGCCAGCTCCGACCACGGCGCGCGTTGGAGGAGCCCGAGCAGCGGGATGACGAAGAAGGCGACGGCGATGGTGGCAAGGATCGCCACCGCAAGAGGCGGTCGCCGCTTCCTCCGGCTCAGCGCGGCAGAAACCCGAACCTCTTCAGGGTCGTCTGCCCTTCTTTCGACCTGACGAACGTCACCCATGCCGTTGCCGCCGTCGCGTTCTGACTCGCCTTCACGACCCCGATCGGGTACGTCGCGATCACGTTCACCTTGTCGGGGATCCTGACCCCGCTCGTAGTGCCCTTGGCCGCCTTCACGTCCGTGACGTAGACGATGCTCGCGTCGGCCTCACCGATCGAGACCTTGGTCAGCGTCGCCTTGGCGTTCTCCTCCTTGGAAGCGGGGTTCACGGTGACGCCCGCCATCGCGAGTGACTGGGCGGCGTACTTGCCGCACGGGACCTGGTCGGCGCACAGCACGACCACGAGGCCCGACTTCTGAAGATCGGCGAGGCTCTTGATCTTCTTCGGGTTCCCCTTCTCCACCGCGACCTCGAGTCGGTTCTTCGCGAAGACGACCGGCGGCGGCGTGACGGTTCCGGCGTCGATCGTCTTCCGGAGGTTGTCCTCGTCGGCCGAGGCGAAGACGTCGGCCGGCGCGCCCTGGTTAATCTGCGTGGCGAGATTCGACGACGCGTCGTAGTTGAACTTCACGCTGACATCCGGGTACTTCTTCTGGAACTGCTTCGCGATCGCGTCGAACGATTCCGTCAGAGACGCAGCAGCGAAGACGGTGATCTCGCCCGACGGCTTCGGCGCGCGTGCGGACGCTGGTTGCGCGGCGCCCACGAGCAGGGCGAGTGCGGCGAGGGCGACAACGGCGCGCTTCAAGATGATCATGCTCCGGGTACCTCGATGACCACGTTGGTGGCCTTCACTGATGCAACGGCCAGCGTGCCGGGCTCGAGGTCGAGCTCATCAGCCGCCTCGCGTGTCATGAGCGACACCACTCGATGCGGGCCCGCCCGCATCTCGACCTGCGCCGCCACTTTGTCCTTGACGACACGCGTCACGATCCCGGTGAACCGGTTGCGGGCCGACTCGTTCACGATCGCGCCCGGCTCGGGTGCCGGCTCCTGCTCGGCGGCGAACCTCGCCAGCGCCGCGCCGTCCACCAACCGCTGCCCGCCTTCTGTGCGCGCCGTCGGGAGCCGGCCGTCGTCGGTCCAGCGCCGCACCGTGTCGGCGCTCACCCCCAGCAGCTCGGCGGCCTGGCCGATCCGAAGCTCGCTCACGCGGGAGATGCTAGGCGAGAACCTCGGATTTGCGGGGGGCTCAAGAAAGGGGCCTCCCGCTTTCGCGTCCCACTCTGGGCGGAATCCGGGTGTTTGGCCGCGCCTTGGCGACGGGCTAAGGTCGGGGTTACCAGCCAGTAACTTCCGGATCGGCGACCGTCGCCGCAAGGAGGGCCCAATGGCCGAGTTCTCGCTCGATCTCAACGAGGATCAGCAGCAGATCCAGAAGTGGGTGCATGACTTCGCCGAACAGGTCGTGCGGCCTGCGGGTCACGAGTGGGACGAAAAGGAAGAGACGCCGTGGCCCATCATCGAGGAGGCCGCGAAGATCGGCCTCTACTCGTGGGAGTTCATGGCGCAGTGCTTCTCGGACCCGACGGGGCTGCTCTTCCCGATCGTGAGCGAGGAGATGTGCTGGGGCGACGCCGGGATCGCGCTCGCAATCTTCGGCAGCACCCTCGGGGCCGCCGGGATCGCCGGCAACGGCACCCCCGAGCAGATCGCCGAGTGGGTCCCGCAGTGTTTCGGCACCGCTGACGACATCCACCTTTCCTCGTTCTGCGTCACCGAACCCGGCGCCGGCTCGGATGTGTCGAGCCTCCGCACGCACGCGAAGAAGGACGGCGACGACTGGGTGATCAACGGGCAGAAGACGTTCATCACCAACGGCGGCCTCCTCGACCGGCCGAACGTGCACGTCGTGGTGGCCAGCGTCGACCCCGACCTCAAGTCTCGCGGTCACGCTTCCTTCGTCGTCCCGCCGGGCACACCGGGGCTCACGGGAGGAAAGAAGGAGAAGAAGATGGGCATCCGCGCCTCGCACACCGGCGAGGTGCTGTTCGACGACGTGCGCGTCCCGAGCTCGTGCCTCCTCGGAGGCGAGGAGAAGCTCGAGGGGCGTCTGGCGCGGGCGCGTGAGGGCAAGAGCTCGAAGGCGCAGGCGGCGATGAGCACGTTCGAGACGACCCGGCCGATCGTGGGCGCCCAGGCGCTCGGCATTGCCCGCGCCGCGTACGAGTTCGCGCTCGAGTACGCGAAGGAGCGCGAGGCGTTCGGCCGCAAGATCATCGAGAACCAGGGCATCGCCTTCAAGCTCGCCGACATGAAGATGGAGATCGACGCGGCGCGGCTGCTCGTATGGCGGGCGTCATGGATGGGCGCGACAAGGAAGCCGTTCGAGAACGGCGAGGGCTCGATGAGCAAGCTGAAGGCGGGCGAGGTCGCCGTGTGGGTCACCGAGCAGGCCATCCAGATCCTCGGCGGCTACGGCTACATCCGCGACTTCCCAGTTGAGCAATGGCACCGCGATTCGAAGATCTACACGCTCTTCGAGGGCACCTCCGAGATCCAGCGCCTCGTCATCGCCCGGGCTGCCTCCGGCGTGCACATTCCCTGATCTCGAGGCCCGGCGAGGCGGACGCCAGGGCCTTCATCCCTACAGCTCTTACTCTTCGCTGATGGCGACCTTGGGGCCGGCAGCACCTGAGGTGGTGCTCAGCCTGCCGAACTCGTAGCCGCGTGCTCGTGTCGATGATCCTCGGTAGCGCCGCGACGGTCTGGGGAGCGGTCGCCACCGCCGTCGTGGAGAAGGATGATGGCGTCAGGGCGCGCATTGTCGACGACATTGCTGACGATTGCATCGGTACCCGGCCTCGACCACGGCTAGGCGCCGCCGCCGGTCCCGATCCCGGTCGGCTTCACCACCTTCCCGGGCGAGATCTGGCGGACTCCGCGTAGCTGGGTCGAGAAGGCCTACCCGAACGTCGTCTACTTCAACGAGGTCGACAAGGGCGGCCACTTCGCTGCGTGGGAAGAGCCCGAGCTGTTCTCGACCGAGATCCGGGCGGCCTTCAGACCAGTCAGGTGACGAAGAGCGAGTGGCCTGTCGTTCTGTCGCGCGCGCCTGCATGCCCTTAAGACGCCAACGTGGCGAGGATTTCTTGCTCGTGGTTCGCCAGGAGTGAGAAGTGGCCCTCGCCCTCGAGCACATGCGTGCGGCATGCCGGGAGCTCGCTGGCGAGCTGTTCCACCATCCAGGCGGGCACATTGACGTCTTCTGTTCCCTGCCAGAGTTCGATCCGGGCGCGTACCTCCTTCAGCGAGAATCCCCACGGCCGGGTGTACAGCGTCATCTCATACGCGACGCCGTGGCCTCCGCGCCTGAGCGCCTCGCGAAAGCTCCCGACGATCGCCTGCTGCACGTCGGGCCGTTCCAGCACCGCCCTGTCACACGCTGGAGCACCGGCGGGTAGCCGCCCGAAGACGCGGTCTGGAAACCACCGGACCGCGCGAGCCGTCAGGCCAAAGATCACCCGCGCCAGCCAGGGCGCTCGGCGCGCGATCCAGAACATCCGCCGGCTCTGGCCGCTCATGCCACGGGTCGCGTCGTGGGAGGGCATCGGCGCGACCCCCGCGACGATGACGGCGGCGCCAAGGCGATCCGGAATCGAGTGTGCACATGCGATCACGTAGGGCCCGCCACCGGAGACCCCAAGCACTGCGAAGCGCTCCACCCCCAAGGAGTCGACCAGTTGGGTAACGTCGCTCGGCCAGTCGAGCAGCGAACGTGCGCGCTGGAAATCTGATCCACCCATCCCGGGGCGATCAGGAACGATGAGACGGAGTCCGTTTGCCCGCGCTGCTGAGTCAAGGAGCGCGCCTTCGACGCGCGAGCCGGGACAGCCATGAAAGAAGACAACTGGTCGGCCGGCGCTCTCGCCGTACTCGGCGTACGTCAGGACACGTCCATCACTCAGATCGACTCGTCTCGCCGGGACCTCGCTACCCACGGCCATCGTCCCTTCCTACTTCGGTCAACGGTCGTCACAGCTTCGCTCAGGCCGGCGCTGCCGAGGCGCGCGCCATGACGCTCTTTTCTGCGCAACGCGGCCGAGCTCAAGACGTGGGGGCGGCTCCTGTCGAGGCGCCGGAGGGATAGCCGTCCGGATGGCCGGCGTACCACCGCCAGGCGCTGGCGACGATGTCCGTAAGGTCGCGGCGGGCCTTCCAGCCGAGTAGTTCACGAGCGAGGGTGGTGTCGGCGTACAGGGCGACCGGGTCTCCGGCTCGGCGGGGGGCGTCCTCGGCGGGAACCGGCCGGGAGACGGCAGTAGCGGCCGCGGCGATGACCTCGCGCACCGACGAGCCGACGCTGGTGCCTACGTTGACCGTCGTGGTTGGCCCGCCTTCGGCGAGGAAGTCGAGCGCGCGGACGTGGGCGTCGGCTAGGTCGTCGACATGGATGTAGTCGCGAATTGCCGTGCCATCGGGAGTCGGATAGTCGGTGCCGAAGACCCGCACCGGGGGCCGCCGACCGAGCAACGCCTGCATGACGAGGGGGATGAGGTTCATCGTGACCGTCGGGTCCTCGCCGATGGAACCGTCGCCGGCGGCACCGGCGGCATTGAAGTACCGCAAGCTCACTGAACGCATCCCGTGGCAGCGATCGAACCAGCCCAGCATGCGTTCCACCAACGCCTTGCTTTCCCCATACGGGCTTTCCGGCCGGAGCGTCTCGTCCTCTCCGACCGGCAGTCGCTCGGGCGTGCCGTACACCGAGCACGACGACGAGAACACCAAGCGCCCCACTCCACAGCGTTGCAAGGTGTCGAAGAGCCGGGCGCTGCCAGCGACGTTGTTGACGAAGTAGCGGCCGGGCTGGTGGATCGACTCTCCGGTGGCCTTGTACCCGGCGAAGTGCAACACCGTGTCGACGTGATGCTCGGTGACGATCGATCTGACCAGGTGGTCGTCGGCGATGTCGCCGACGACCAATGGCGCATCACCGACGGCGGGGGCGTAGCCAGACTCCAGGGAATCGAGCACAACGACCCGCCGTCCCAGCTCCCGAAGTAGGCGCACCGTGTGAGAGCCGATATAGCCGGCACCACCGGTGACGAGGATGGCCATGTCCAAGTCTCGCGTAGCGTCCAACAACGGAGCTCACCGACCTTCGCGTCCAAGGTTCCGTTCGGTGGTTCCCCGAGCGCGGCGTCGTGAGGTCGCTCAGTATCCCAGTCGATGAGTCAGTTGTGACAATGCTTCATCCGGCGTGTTTGTCGTCGTGTCGATCTCGAAGTCATACCGAGCGTCTCGGTGGACTGTGGCCGACAGAGCACGCGCCAAGCCCGCGAATCGGTCACCTCGCGCTCTGTTTCGTTCTTCGGCTACCTCAGCTGAACACCGGATGCCCACCCACACGACGTCGAGGCCAACGAGCGCACGAATCCAGTCGTCCCAGCTCGTGCGGTCTATGACGACCTCGTCAACAATGACGTTGATACCGACATGGGCCGCCGCTGCCACGCCCGCTTGGTATGTGCGAAGCACTTGTCTCCCGACGTTGCCCACGCGAACGCCGGTCCCGTCTGCCACGATCTCGAACCTGATCCCGTCCGCCGCGAACGGGCCGCGGTCGGGTCCTGCACTCTTCCACTCGGACGGGATCTTCGACAGAACGTCATCGATGCCGAGCAACAGCCAGAGGTCTCCAACGGCGGCCCGCTGATCGCGAAACGCGGTCGCGAGTGTCGTCTTCCCAGAGCTCGGCGCCCCGTTCAGAATGACGACTCTGAACTTCTGCGGCACCAGCGCATGGTGCCACTCTCGCGGTCTCCAGTTGTGTCGCGGCGTCGACGGTCGTCATGCATGGTTCTACCGTCCGCGAGAGCGACACGATTTTCCGCGCGCGCTGACGGCGGCAAGTCAAGGCGGAGTGAAAGGGGTTGCCGTGAACAGCATCGTCCTGGTCCATGGCGGGTTCGTCGATGGCTCCGGCTGGAAGCCCGGTTACGACATCCTCCGGAAGTCCGGCCATCCAATCACCGTCGTGCAGAACCCGACGATCTCGCACGCTGACGATGTGGCCGTCACCAAACGCGCGCTCGACTAGCAACCGGACCAAGCGATCCTCGTCGGGCATTCATACGGCGGCGCAGTCATCACCGAGGCGGGCAACCATCCGAAGATGGCGGCGTTGGTCTACATCGCAGCGTTCGCGCCCGACAGCGGGGAATCCGTGAACAAACTGATCGCTGACCCGCCTCCCGCCGCTCCGGTTCCGCCCATTCTGCCGCCGCAGGACGGGTTCCTCTTCCTCGACAAGGACAAGTTCGCGGGGTCGTTCGCGGCGGACGTCGACCCGGATCTGGCGGCGTTCATGGCCGACTCCCAAGTGCCTTGGGGGCGAGCGCCCGGTCGTCGTCAGGCGAAGCGAAGCATGGATGCCGCCCCGACGACCAGGCAGTAGACGGCAAAGGGATAGAGATTGCGGGACGTGAAGTAGCGGACGAGGAAGCGGACGGAGAAGTAGGCGGCGACGCCGGCGCACAGACTGCCGACCAGGACCTGCCCGCGGACGTGCTCGCCGTTTGGACCGGCGAGGTCCGGAAGCTTGTAGACACCGGCGGCGAAGATGATCGGCGTTGCGAGCAGGAACGAGAAGCGGGCGGCGTCTTCGTGATTCAGGCCGCGAACGAGCCCGGCGACCATGGTGACGCCGGAGCGGCTGATCCCGGCGAGCAGCGCGAACGTCTGTGCGACTCCGATGACACCGGCTTCTTTGAAGTCGAGCGTCGAGAGCCGGCGTCCCTCCTCGACGTCAGGGCCGCCCACGGTGGGGTGCGCACGGGCGAGCTCGCGCACCTCGGTGCGTCGGCGGACGCGCTCGCCACCAAGGAGGATCAGACCGTTGATCGTGAGGAACACGGCGGCGGCGAACGGCTTGGCGAAGACGGTCCGAAACGTGTGCTCGAGAAGCAGGCCGGTGAGACCGGCCGGGATGGTGGCGACGATGAGCAGCCACGCCAAGCGCTCGTCGGGTGATTCGATGCGCCGTCGTCGCAGTGAACGAAAGAAGCCGCCGATGATCCGGACCCACTCCTGGCGGAAGAACACGAGCAGGGCGATGGCGGTTGCGACGTGCACGCCGACGAGGAACGCGAGATAGAAGGACTCGCTGGCAGATTCGCCGCGCACCAGGTTGTCCCAGCCGAGCCAGCCCGGCAGCAGCACGGAGTGCCCGAGGCTCGAGATCGGGAACAATTCCGTCACGCCTTGGAGCAGACCGATGACGATGGCCTGGAAGTACGTGAGCACGCTCGGATTCCCTTCGGGGGGTCCAGGAACGAGCGCACATTACCCGCCGCCCGTCAGACGCGGCCCGCGACGACGGCGGGTGATACGGCGGTCGTCATCGGATGTTCAGGCAGCGGGCTGGCTTCGCGCTGCTCTGACACAGACCTGACGATTTCCCCGCCCGGCGTGGGCAGGATGTGCCTGTGATGTCGACCCGGGTCGCGAATCTCGCCGGTGTGGCGGCCCTCGTCGCCCTGACCGTGGGAGTCGGCATCCCCGACTCGGCGAGCGCGTCCGGCGGAAGCTCCGGCGTCCAGAAGATCAAACACGTCATCGTGATCATGCAGGAGAACCGGTCGTTCGACAGCTACTTCGGCACGTACCCGAAAGCCGACGGGATCCCGACGAAAGGCGGCACGCCCTCGCCGTGTCTTCCCAACTCGAAGACCGGCAAGTGCGACAAGCCGGTGGTCGACCACGCCGACGTGAACGGCGGCGGTCCGCACAGCCAGAGCAACGCCACCGCCGACGTCAACGGCGGCAAGATGAACGGCTTCGTCGACCAGGCGACCAACGCGCAACGTGGGTGCTCCGACCCGACGAACCCGGCGTGTGCGGCCACCGATACGCCGGACGTGATGGGGTACCACACTCGTAGCGACATCCCGAACTACTGGTCGTATGCCGACAACTTCGTGCTCCAGGACCATATGTTCGAGCCCAACGCGTCATGGAGCCTCCCCGAGCACCTCTTCCAAGTGTCGGAGTGGTCGGCGAACTGCACGCAGCACGACAACCCGTCGAGCTGTCAGAACGCGCTCCAGGGGCCCGGCCTTCCGCCCGACTTCGGCGGACGCCGCGCCAACGGCCAGCCGCGGCCGGATCCCATCTACGCCTGGACCGACATGACGTACCTCCTCCACCAGAACCAGGTCTCGTGGGGCTACTACGTCGTCGCCGGCACGGAGCCCGACTGCGAGAACGACGCCGCGGTGTCGTGCGGGCCTGTGCGCCAGAACGCTTCGACGCCCGGCATCTGGAACCCGCTGCCGTACTTCGACACCGTCCGCGCCGACGGGGAGCTCGGCAACATCCAGTCGGTCGACAACTTCTACAACGCCGCCAAGGCGGGGACCCTGCCGGCAGTGTCGTGGATCGCGCCGTCGGGCGCGGTGAGCGAGCATCCGCCCGGGCCGGTGAGCTTCGGCCAGTCGTACGTGACGAGTCTCGTCAACGCGGTGATGAACGGCCCCGATTGGAAGTCCACGGCGATCTTCCTCGCGTGGGACGACTGGGGCGGCTTCTACGACCACGTCAAGCCGCCGAACGTCGACGTCAACGGCTACGGCCTGCGCGTGCCCGGCATCGTGATCAGCCCCTACGCCAAGCACGGCTACGTGGACCACCAGACCCTGTCGTTCGACGCCTACGACAAGTTCATCGAGGACGACTTCCTGCACGGCCAGCGCCTCGACCCGGCAACCGACGGGCGGCCCGACCCCCGCCCGGACGTACGAGAGAACGTGAAGATCCTCGGCGATCTCACCCGTGACTTCGACTTCAACCAGACACCGCGTAAGCCGCACCCCTTGCCGGTGCACCCGAAGACGACGCTGACCGGCACGCCCGGACCACGACGGGTCTCCCCGTCGGCGCTGACCGGTGATCCCGACGGCTGACGGCGCGGCTCAGCGCAGCGACGCGCCGATCGCGACCATGCGGTCACGCGGGACGTCGCCCTCGATGCGGATCGTCAGGCCCTCGCGCTGGAAGATCAGCGCGTTGCCGGCGAGCCGGCCGTCGTCCGTCGCTCCGGCCCCGGTTACGTCGTCGTACGCGAGGAAGTGACTTCCGCCGGTGATGAACACGCCGTCGTAGGGACCGACGGCGACCTGTTCGGCGCGCGAGCCGTTGGTCAGGTACTTGTGGAGAAACCCACTGCCATCACCGGAGTACTCCTGGATCAGCAGCCCGATGCCGGGTGCGTGCTTCGCCGCCGGCAGCCCGGGGCGGGCCCGGTAGACGAGGGAGGTGACGCCGCCGCCCTTGGCGTCGAACCAGACCTCGTCGGGCGACCCGAACCCGCGGACGGCGGGCACGACAGCGGGCATCGCGGTGCGCGCGGCGTCCAGCGACGTGACCGTGCCGAGCAGCAACGGGCCGGCGGTCGCACGACCGCCCGGGGGCGATTCCTCGTGGACGCGCACCGCGCCGACGTCGAAGAAGCTCGTGACGGCGGCCCGCGCCGTGGGAATGGCGAGGATGGCAGTCACGGCGACGGTTGCTGCCACGACGGCGACGAGTCGCCGCCGGCGACCACGACCCCGTGGACGAATACTCGCCGGTGACGCCTCCAGCCGGCTGGCCACGGCGCTCGAGAGGTCGATCGGTTCGAGGGCGGCGTCGAGCTCACGCGAGAGCGCTCGGAGCTCGGATTCGACGAGCAGGCGCGAGTTGCTCTCAGGCATGGTGCACCTCGGGGTCGAGTTGGCGTTCGAGCCGATCGAGCGCACGTGACAGACGCGACTTCACGGTGCCCCGGGCGATGCCGAGAAGCTGCGCCGTCTCGGCTTCGCTGAGGTCGAGGAGATACCGACAAGCGACGACGTCGCGGTAACGAAGGGGGAGCGCGTCGAGCGCGGAGCGCACGGTGCCGTCGCGCCGGCGGTTGAGCGCCACGTCCTCGGCCGAGGGCGCGGTCGTGGCGGCGAACCCCTGCTCGCCCGGGGCGCGGGTTGCCCGCGTCCACCGGTGTGTCGAGCGGCTCTGGTTCCGGGCGACGTTGGCGACGACCGTGAGCAGCCACGGGCGGAAGGCCGCCCCCGGGCGGAAGCGGTGCAGGAATCCGAAGGCGCGCACGAACGCCTCCTGGGCGGCGTCGTCGGCGATGCTCACGCCGCCGATGGCGGCGGCCGTGCGTCGGGCGTCGTGCTGGTAGCGGCGCACCAGCTCGCCGTACGCGCCGACGTCCCCCTGCT
>JBKOWN010000014.1:0-5227 GCA_046724435.1 Actinomycetota bacterium | reverse complement strand
GCCAAACATCGACGGCGGCGTCCTTGATCGGCGTGCATCCTGTCCCGTCCACGACCGTCAGCTTCAGATCCAGCGGCGCGCCGTCCTTGCCCTCGGTGATATCGCTCCGGACCTTGTTGACGTCGATGTAGTAAGGCCCGTCGGTCACCTCGGGCGTGAGCACGCACGCCGCCTTCGACGCCGTCGTGCCCGACGCGCCTGCCGACGTCGTACGAGTGGTCGACGACGAGCTCTTCGACGACGAACCCCCACCGCATGCCGCGGCGATGACCCCCGCACCGAGGCCGGCCAGGAGTCCGATCGCCTGGCGACGGCTGAAGAGATCAGGTGTGTCAGCCATGTCAGAAGTCGTCACGGAGGACCGGCGCGGAACAAGCGACCCGGTGTGTCCCCGAGCGAACGCGTGAACGCGGCGATGAACGCGCTGACGCTCTCGTAGCCGACTGCAAATGCCACCGTTCCCACCTGCTCGCCGGCGGCGAGTCGCTCGAGCGCGGCGAGCAGTCGCACCTGGCGACGCCATGTCGCGAACGGCATGCCGACGTCGGAGAGGAAGCGGCGACTGAGTGTCCGCGCGCTGGCGCCGAGCTCGCGCCCCCACTCCTCGAGGCCTCGGGCGTCGGCCGGATCGGCACCGAGCGCGTCGGCGATCGGCACCAGGAGCGGGTCCCGAACTCGTGGAACAACGACAGGGCGGTGCTCGAGCGCGGTGACGCGGTCGAGGATCACCTCCATCAAGCGCCCGTCGGGCCCACCGACCTCGTACAGGTCCGGGAGCGTCGCCGACTCGAGGATCAGCTCCCGGAGCAGCGGCGGTACGGACACGACGCAGCAGCGGCCGGGAAGGTTGAACGCCGACTCCGGCTCGACGTACACGCTGCGCAGAGTGAGTGGCGTCGACGCCTGCACGTCGTGGCGCACCCATGACGGCACCCACACCGCCCACTCCGGCGGCACGACGAACGTGCCCGCCTCGGTGGCAACACGCAGCACGCCGTCGGGTGAGTAGACGAGCTGGGCCTTGCGGTGCTCGTGGGCGCCCATACGGTTCCCGTCCGGGTATCGGTCGGTTCGCACGACGATGGGTCGCGGAACGTCATCGGCCCTGACGTGCGGCGTTGTCGCCTGTGCGGGAGAGGTTGTCGCCATGGAGCTATCAGCGTTCTCCAATGCCTCGATACGGTCAAGGCCATGAGCACCGGACGACATCGCGACAAGTTCCTCAACGCGGCCGCCGTCATCAGCGTCGAGGACGTGGCCCGGACGATCGCGTTCTACGAGCAGGAGCTAGGACTCGAGCTCGAGCATCAGATGTGGGGAGACCCGCCCGAGCACGCCTCGGTCACGGTCGGAGCGACCACGGTGCATTTCGAAAGGCGCCAGCCGACGAAGCCCGCGACGGCGTACGTCACGCTGTACGTCAACGGCGTGGACGAGCTGTTCGCCGACTGCCGCGACCGTGGGATCACGATCCTGTCCGAGCCCGAGGACCAACCATGGGGCGGGCGGATCTTCATGATCAACGACGTCGACGGCAACGTGGTCATGTTCGCCGAGCTCACCGAGGAGCACGAACGTCTCGTCGCGGGGGGATAGCTTCTCCCCCCGAGGAGGGGCGTGGCGTACCGCATCGGCGACTGGGAGAGCTTCGGGCTGGCGCACGTCGGCGCCTCCGCGGCCCTACTCGGCCTCGTGTTCGTCGGCATCTCCATCAACCTGCGCGACATCGTGGGCTCGGGACCGCTCGTCCACCGCGCCGGCGAGGCGGTCATCCTCCTCGGGTGGGTTCTGGCAACGTCGACGGTCGTGCTGATACCGGGTCAGGCCCGAGGCGTGCTGAGCGCGGAGCTGATCCTGCTCGCGTGCGGCCTGTTCGTGATCATCCTCTACCTCCAGCGGGATGCAGTCACAGGAGTCAAACTCCGGCGTCTCCGTGGCAAGTTCGGACAAACCGACGATCCCGGCCGACCCGGGCCGCCGCGGGGATCCCTCGCCTCACGACGTGCATTCGGGCTCGGCGCCGCCGTCCTGATCGCAGTGGCAGGAATCACGCTCGCCGCGAAATCGGGGGGCGGCCTCTACTGGTTGCCGGTTGCGATCTTCGCGGCGTACGCGGGCTCGCTGACCAACGCCTGGATCCTCCTCATCGAGATCCTGCGCTGAGTGCGGGCCTCAGGCTTCGACGTGGGCGGTGCGCGAATCGACTTCGCCGGCGCCGGCGACACCGAGATCGACCACGAGGTCGTTCAGCGCGGCCGTCCACGACTCGTAGTACGGCCGCGTCGGGTCGGCGTCGATGGCGGCGACGAGCCGCTCCCGGAAGTCGTCCCACTCGAGCCCGCGCTGCTCTACGAGAGCGAGCGCCATGCCGAGCACACGTCCCTGCCACGGTGCTTCGAAGACGAGCTCGCCGTTCTGGCGCGGGAGCGCGGCGTCACCCGCCATGCGCTGCACCTCCGGACGCACGAGTTCGCCCACTACCGGGCCACGCCGATCATCGCGTCGCGCGTCACTGTGGCCGCGAGCGCGTCCTCGCTCGAGCCGTCCGTGCCCGGCGGGCGCGCCGGCAGCACGAGGTAGCGCACCTCGGCGCTCGAGTCCCACACCCTGATCTCGACCTCGTCGGGAACATCGCAGCCCATCTCCGCGAGCACGGCGCGGGGCTCGCGCACCATGCGGGAACGGTACGGCGGGCTCTTGTACCAATTCGGCGGGAGACCGAGCACGGGCCACGGGTAGCACGAGCACAGCGTGCACACGACGACGTTGTGCACGTCGGGCGTGTTCTCGACGGCGACGATGTGGTCACCCTCGGGGCCGCCGAAGCCGAGCTCGGCGATCGCCGCACTGCCGTCGGCCAGTAACCGCCCTTTGTACTCGGGATCGACCCACGCCCGGGCGACGACCTTGGCGCCGTTCATCGGGCCGATGTCCTGCGCGTACGCGTCCACCACCTGGTCGATGAACTCGGAGCTGACGATCCCCTTCTCGATCAGCAGTTCCTCGAGCGCGCGAGCACGGCGCTCCACGTCGCTGAGTGGTTCGGGGTGGTGTCCGTGCTCGTCGCTCACGTCACACTGGCTCGAGGTATCGCTCGTACAGATCGACGTGCACGGGTGCGTTTGCCTCGGCGGCGTCGGACCACAGCTCGGCGGCGTCGAAGCGTACGCCGTAGGTCGGGTCGAGCACCTTCTCGTTCCGGTGGGCCTCGAGCTCCGGAATCGGGACGACGGGCTCGACGCGCACGATCACACCCTGCCGGCCCCGCACGTAGCGGGGGCAGCGCGTGTGTCCGGCGAAGTGAGTGTCCCGAACGCGCACGGCGTCGCCGACTGCGAAGCTCGGCCCGTCGCGCCCCGGCACGAGCTGGACGTCGTCCGGCCCGACCGTCGCCGGCCGGGACAACGCGAATGTGCCGGCGCGCGCGTCGAGCTCGGCCTTGGAGACCATCCCCGCTTCCACGAGCAGAGTCGCTACCGCGGTGAGCCAGTGCTCGAAGTACGAGGAGGTCAGGTAGTGGCCGGGGTCCATCCGCTCGATGGAGTGGCGGAACATCGGCGTGTTGAAGCCGCCGGCCCCGAGGGCGCCACCGGCGACGGCGAACGTGCGCGCCTCCCACTCGCCGTGGAACGTCGGCTCGTCGGGCTCGACCTCGACCGGTCCGAAGCCCTGCATGCCTCCGAGGTCGTGGACGCCGTCCACTCCGCCATCCTTCCACAGACGCCGTGTGCGTCACGTCAGGACGTCGGCGCGACTCCTAGCGGCGTGTACGCATAGACGCCGACCGGCGTGCCCTGCTCCGGGCTGCCGGTCCCGAAGAACAGCGCGTTGCGGGACACCGACACACCCGAGTCGGAGGTCGCCGGCAACGGCAGTGTCGTGATCAGCAGTCCCGTCGCCGCGTCTCGCACCTGGATCAAGGGGTCGGTTGCGTGGCCGTTGAAGACCATGCCGCCGACCACGGTCGTCGGGGCGAAGGACAGCGCGTGAACCTGCTGCCAGGACACCGCACCCGACGTCGCGTCAAACGCGTGCAGCGATGGTTCCTCCACCGGCAGGTCCGCCGGGTTGCCGGGTTGGCAGAGACCAATATCGCCCAGCGCGGTCGCGCCGTAGACCCGGTGACCGTCGTAGGCCGTGGTCGCGATGAAGCCGCCGGCGACGCCGCCGAACACGACGTTCTTCATCCACACCAGGCGTCCGGTGGCGGGATCGATCCGGTAGTAGGTGCCGTCCTTGCCGCCCACGCCGAGGAAGGCACTGCCGTCCGGCGCGGTGCCGAGGTTGGGCGTGGCGCCGAAGTCCCAGTCGCACTCCGGGTCGCCTTGCGCGATCCGTGGCGGTGTGAACACCCATGCCGGCACGCCGTTGCCGACCCGGAGGGCGATGACGCGCTCGTTGTACGGCAACCGCGCCTGGAAGTCGCAGTCGGAAACGTCGAAGATCACCAACTCCCGCCCGGCGTCGATGGTCGGCGACGACCACACGCCGCCGCAGCCATTGTTCAGGACGGCGCCGCTGTCGTCGAGGCTCGTCTCGAATCGCCACAGCGGGTCGCCGGTCGCCAGGTTGGCGGCGACGAAGTACCCGCGGTGGCTGTTCTGTCCATCCGACGTGACGCCGAACATCACGCGGTTCCCAACCACGACGGGCGAGGAGAAGATGCGCGCCTCGTCGTGGGCCGGATCGGCCGGCGCCTCGGGCAGGCCGGTGTAGTCGTGGTGCCAGAACTCGGTGCCGTCCGCCGCCCGCAACGCATACAGCGTGTAGCCGCCCCCGAAGATCACGAGGTCTGGTCGCGAGCCGGCCCCGGGCTGGAACCACGCGCTCGAAGTGATGAGGCCGCCGTCGGAGCTCGGGTCGCGTGGAAACTCCCGGCCGGGGCACGACCGCGGGCTGCGGCGCGATCTGGACGTTCCAACGCGGCTTCCCCGTGACGCGGTCGAGCGCGTAGAAGTGCCCGTCCCATGAGCCCACATAGACGGTCGATCCGACGACGATCGGGTTGGCGGTCACGGCGTCACCGGTCGGGAAGAACCAGGCCGGCGCGAGGGTGCGCGCGCTCACCTGATCGAGCGTTGTCGGGGCCGAGAACGTGTGCTGTGCCGAGCGCCCGTAGGTGGGCCAGTCCCATTGTCCGGCCGGGCGTTCGGGAGGCGGGGTGTCGGCGACGGCGGGCTCGGCCAGGTGCCCGGCCACGGCGCACGCAACCAGGACCACGGTGACC
>JBKOWN010000148.1:0-21910 GCA_046724435.1 Actinomycetota bacterium | reverse complement strand
TGGCACCACACCTCCTCGCCGCGCAGGATCGGCGGCAGGTACCGGGCCTTCTGCTCGTCGCTGCCTTCGGTCATGATCGTCGGGCCCGCGTGCAGCGACCCGACGAAGTTCACGCCGACGTAGGGCGCCCGCGCCCGGGTCGTCTCCTCGAGGAAGACGAGCTGTTCCGACGGCGACGCGTCCCGCCCGCCGTACGCCTTCGGCCAGTTGATCCCCGCGTACCCGGCGTCGTAGAGGCGGCGCTGCCAATCCGTGTCGAAGCGCCGCCGGCCCGCCCAGTCGTCCCAGCTTGGACGGCTCGGGAGCTCGGGGAGGGTGCGTTCGAGCCAGGTCCGAAGCTCGGCGCGGAACACCTCGTCCGACTCGGAGTACCGGAGATCCATGCGGCGCCGAGTGTACGGGCTGGATCTGACGGGGCGTCAGGCGAGCAGGCCGGCGCGGAGCGACCCGACGGCGCCCGGCGCGAGGCCATGGCGCTCCAGGTAGCCCTCGACCGAGCCGTGCTCGGCGCGCAGCTGGGAGAGCACCGACAGCATCGTCGCGGCCTCGGCGGTGGCCAGCGCCCGGCCGTACGCGTCGAGCTGGACCTCTGCCGATGCGCCACGCGCCTCGGCGCGCACGCGGTTGCGCTCGGCGAGCACGGGCAAGATGCCAGCCGTGAAGGCATAGTCGGCGGCGATCGTCTCGTCGGGAACGCCGAGCGCGCCGAGCACGACCGCCGCGACCAGGCCCGTGCGATCCTTCCCGGCCGCGCAGAAGAACACTGCTGGGTGCCCGTCGGCGTCCGCGATCAGCTCGACAACTGTCGCGAAGCGATCGCCGAACCGGTCGAGCATCAATACGTAGATCTCGTCGAGGCCGCGCTCGGGCATGGGGTCGTCATCGGGTCGGCGGCGGGTCTCGTCGACGATCGGTCGATGGTGCACGACGATGCCGGCCTCGACCACCGGCCTGTGCGGATTCTCGTCGACCTCGTGGCCGGCGCGGAGGTCCACCGCCGTGCGCAGCCCGAGCTTCGCGACGACGTACTGCATGTCCGCATCGCTCAACGACGCCAGCGAGTCACTTCGGAACACGCGGCCGTGGCGCACGACGCGCCCGTCGGCAGCGGCGTAGCCCCCGAGGTCCCGGAAGTTGGCGGGACCGTCGAGCGAGTGGTGGCGCGTCGTGCTCAGAGGTCCAGCTCGAGCATGCGGATGGCGTTGCCGCGCACGAGCTTGTGCACGACGTCGTCGGGGAGCCCCGCCATCAGCTCCTGCGCCACCTTCTTCGTGTGCGGCCACGTCGAGTCGGTGTGTGGGTAGTCGGTCTCGAACGTCGTGTTGTCGACGCCGACCGACTCGAGCGACTCGATGCCGTGCCGGTCCCGGAAGAAGCAACCGAACACCTGGCGGTAGTAGTACGTCGACGGCGGCTCGGGCACGATCTCGCGTACGCCGCCCCACGCCCGGTGCTCGAGCCACACGTCGTCGGCCCGCTCGAGGATGTACGGGATCCAACCGATCTGACCCTCGCTGTACGCGAGCTTCAGGTCGGGGAACCGCACGAGCACGCCCGAGAACAGGAAGTCGGTGAGGGACGACATGGCGTTGCCGAAGCTCAGCGTGGCCGCCACCGCGACCGGAGCGTCGGCGGACGTCGCCGGCATCTTCGACGACGAACCGATGTGCATGCAGACAACCGTCCTCGTCTCCGCGCAGGCGGCGAAGAATGGGTCCCAGTCACCGGTGTGGATGCTCGGCAGGCCGAGCACCGCCGGGATCTCGCTGAAGCACACGGCGCGCGCGCCGCGAGACGCGTTGCGGCGCACCTCGGCCGCCGCCAGCTCCGCGTCCCAGAGCGGGATGATCGGCAGCGGGATCAGACGACCGCCGCTGTCACGGCACCATTCGTCGACCATCCAGTCGTTGTACGCGTAGACGCACGCTTCGGCGAGCTCGCGGTCCTTCGCCTCCAGGAACGTCTGACCGCAGAAGCGCGGGAAGCTGGGAAACGAGAGCGACGCCTCGACCCAGTTCAGCTCCATGTCGTCGACGCGTGCCTTCGGGTCGTAGCACCCGGGTCGCATCTCGTCGTACGTCATCGGCGACATCGTCATGTCGTCGCGATCGAACCCGACTGCGGCGACATGACGCTTGTGGATGTAGACGAGGTCTTCGTAGACCCAACAGTCGGCTTGCGGGCCGTCGGGGTCGAAGGTCTGCTCGTA
Organism: Actinomycetota bacterium; assembly: GCA_046724435.1. GTDB lineage: Bacteria > Actinomycetota > Acidimicrobiia > IMCC26256 > JACDBD01 > JALZAA01. The sequence goes on along the minus strand of JBKOWN010000148.1, from coordinate 19,701 downwards.
GGTGCCGCCGCCGACGTGACGCATGGTCCCGATGCCGCGCCGCTCGATCCGGGGAGCCTTGTCACGGTGCTTCGCCGGCAGCCATCGCTCCCACACGTGCGGCGGCTCGACCACGTGATCGTCGACGCTGACGATCTTCGGAAAGTCGTCCGGCACTGGCTCCTCCGTCGCGGCCTGATCTGACGGGTCGTCAGATCCTAGCCGCTACGCGGGGCCTCGCGGTCAGGCGCAGTCCGTGTCGGCGGGCGGCGGCCGGAGGTCGACGAGGTACGTGACGACGTGGTCGTCGACGCACCGGTTGAACGCGGTGACGAACGCCGTGTGCTGCGTGCCCTCGGCAGTCAGGAGCACGCCCGACGAGATCTCCTGCGTCAGGCCCTGCGCCCACTTCAGCGGGGTCGCGGGATCATTGGTCGTGCCGACGACCACGATCGGCGGCGTGCCGTCGACGTGGATCGGTGCTGCGTTCGCCACCGGCGGCACCGGCCAGTACGCGCAGATCAGCCCCGCGTTGAGGAGCGCCACGCCGACGCGCGGGGCCGCGGCGGCGAACTGAGGCTCCGCGGCTGCGTACGCGTCCTGCCCGCCCACCGACGGGCCGTCTCGACAGCCGATGGCCCAGAACGCGGGCTGCGACGAGTCGTATCTGCCGTTATCTCGCCGGCCCGTGTACTCGTCCGAGAGCGCGAGCAGCCGTGCCCCGTCGCCCCGTGCCGCGGCCGCCAGCGCCTGCTCCAGGCGGGTGTATCCCTCCTTGCCCGAATACAGCGCCTGAGCGACGCCAAGGTCGAACTCCCCTCCGCTCACTGTCCGACCGTTGCCGGCGGGGATGGGCTGGGCGTCGACCTGAGCCGCGAGTCGATCGAACGCGCCGGCCGAATCGCCGGCGTTGTAGAAGGCGCACTGCCGGTTCGCGGAGCAGTCGGCAAGCAATGCGTCGAGCGAACGCTCGAACCCGCCGGCCTGCTCGGCGCCGATCTCGACCGCGCTGAGGTTCGGGTCGATGGCGCCGTCGAGGACGAGCGCCCGGACCTTCGTCGGGAACAGCTTGGCATAGAGCGTGCCGAGGTAGGTGCCGTACGAGTACCCCAAATACGTGAGCTTCTTGTCACCGACAGCCTGACGAATGCGATCCATGTCACGGACGGTGCTCTCGCTCGAGACGTACGGCAGCAGGTTGCCACTCCGAGCCTCGCATGACTGGGCCAGCTGTTGGAGGCGCGTGTCGAGGTCGGTGCGCTCGGCCGGCGTGTCGGGCGAATAGTCGGCGGAGAACACACCGTCGAGGTTGTCCTCACACTTGACCGGGGCCGTATTGCCACTACCGCGGGGATCGAAGCCGACGATGTCGAACCGCGCCTTGATCTGATCGGGGAGGATGCTCGCGAAGTCCCGCGCGAACTTGACACCCGACGCGCCGGGACCGCCGGGGTTGATGAGCAGAGAGCCGATGCGCTTCTTCTTGTCGGTGGCGCGCACCCGCAAGAGCGCGACCTTGACCGTCTTGCCGTTGTCCGGGTGTCCGTAGTCGAGCGGGACCGTGAGCTTGGCGCACTCGTTGTCGCCGCCACAGCCCTTCCAGTCGAGCTTCGTTGCCGGCGCCGTCGCAGTCGAGGCACTCGTCGCGGCACCGGCGTGCGAAGCGGTGACCGAGACACCTAGGGACGCGATCGCGACGCAGACCGCGGCGGCGGAAATGCGGCGGAGACGCACGACTTCGGAGCTTACGGCCGACGACTCGTGAGATTGCCGCGCCCACGTCGGCGAAGATGGTGAAGGACGACTCCCCGATGCGGGATGATGACACGACGATGGGTCGCTTGGACGGAAAGGTGGCGCTGATCACCGGCGCCGCGGGCGGGATCGGTCGGGTCGCCGCCGAGCTGTTCGCCGGCGAGGGCGCGCGCGTCGTGATCGCCGACGTCGCCGGGGTCGAGGGCAAAGCCGCCGCCGACGCGATCACCGACGCCGGCGGGGACGCCGCGTTCGTCCGTGCCGACGTCTCGGATCCGGAGGAAGCGGATGGGATGGTCCGCTTCGCGCTCGACACCTTCGACGGCCTGCACGTCCTCTACAACAACGCCGGCATCCTCCCACCCGACGACGCCGGCACCCTCGAGACACTCGACGCCACATGGGACCGCGTGATGGCCGTGAACCTCAAGGGTGTCTGGCTCGGCTGCAAGTACGGGATCCCGGCGCTGCTCGATTCGGGCGGCGGCACGATCGTGAACGTGTCGTCGCTCGTCGCGCTCATGGGATCCGCGGTGCCACAGATCGCGTACACCGCGAGCAAGGGCGGCGTGCTGGCGATGACCCGGGAGCTGGCGGTCGAGTACGCCCGGCGCGGGATCCGGGCAAACGTCTTGTGCCCGGGACCGATCGACACGCCGCTCATGGCCGAGCTGATGGCCGATCCAGAGTGGGCGGCACGCCGGCTCGTCCACATCCCGATGGGTCGCCCCGGGCAGGCGCAGGAGATCGCCCGTGCCGCCCTGTTCCTGGCCTGCGAGGATTCTTCGTTCATGACCGGAGCGACGCTCGTCGTCGACGGCGGCATCACCGCCGCCTACGTGACACCCGAATAGGCAGGGAGCACGATGAGCAGCTTGGAATTGGACGAGCTTCGCGAACGCATCAGTGCCGGCGACGTCGACACGGTGCTCGTCGCCTTTCCCGATCTCCAGGGTCGTCTCATGGGCAAGCGCGTGACCGGCCACTACTTCCTCGATCACGTCGTCGACGGCGAAGGCATCGAGGTGTGCAACTACCTGCTCGCGGTGGACGTGGAGATGACACCGGTGCCCGGTTACCGGTTTGCCAACTGGGAACAGGGGTACGGCGACATGAAAGTGGTCCCCGACATCGCGACGCTGCGTCCGGTCCCCTGGCTCGAGAAGACCGCGATCGTGCTGTGCGACCTCGTCGAGGAAGAGACCGCGATGCCGGTCGAGGTGTCGCCCCGACGGATCCTCCAGCGTCAGGTCGAGCGCGCCGCCGCCGCCGGTTACACGGTGAAGTGCGGCTCGGAGCTCGAGTTCTTCCTGTTCCGCGACTCGTACGAGGAGGCGGCGGCGAAGGGCTACGCCGGCTTGGAGCCGCACTCGCCGGTGATCGAGGACTACCACGTGCTCCAGACGACGCGGGACGAGTACCTGATCCGCGCGATCCGGAACGCCATGGACGCGTCGGCGGTTCCGGTCGAGTTCTCGAAAGGTGAGGCGGGCCGGGGACAGCACGAGATCAATCTCGAGTACGCCGACGCCCTGGAGATGGCGGATCGGCACGTGATCTACAAGAACGGCGCAAAAGAGATCGCCTCACTTGCGGGGCGGGCGATCACGTTCATGGCCAAGTACTCGATGGACGAGGTCGGCTCGTCCTGCCACGTGCACTCGAGCGTGTGGGACGGGGACGGCGCGAAGTCGCTCATGTGGAGCGACGACGAGCCGAACCATCTCTCCGACGTGTTCCGCGGCTGGCTCGGAGGGCTGCTCTCGACGGGGCACGAGCTCGCGTGGCTCTTCGCGCCGAGCGTCAACTCGTACAAGCGCTACCAGCCCGAGTCGTGGGCGCCCACGGCGCTGGCGTGGGGGCGAGACAACCGAACGTGCGGCTTCCGGGTCGTCGGCCACGACGAATCGTTCCGGGTCGAGTCTCGCCTGGCAGGCGCCGACGTGAACCCGTACCTCGCGTTCGCGGCGACGATCGCAGGCGGGCTCCATGGCATCGAGCACGGCCTCGATCCGGGCCCGCCGTTCGACGGGAACGCGTATGCAGGTCACGACCTGGAGCGCGTCCCCGAGACGCTGGTCGACGCGATCGGCGAGCTCGAACGAAGTGAGGTGGCGGTCAAGGCGTTCGGGTCCGACGTGCACGAGCATCTCGTGAACACGGCCCGCCAGGAGTGGGCCGGCTTCAACCGCGTCGTGACCGACTGGGAACGCCGCCGCAACTTCGAGCAGTACTAACTCTCTGGTCGCACTTGCGAGCGCAAGTGCTCCAGCCAACATCGTCTCGATCCGGGGCCGGGGAACCCCGGCCCTGCAGGAGGTGCCGTTTTCATGGCAGCAAGGCCCGATCCATGACCACGCGGCCGCTGATCGCGGTGCCCGCGTACCCGGTGAAGGCGGGGCGGATCCAGGGCTGGGAGAAGCCGGGCGTCGCCGCGCCGGCGCCCTACGTGGAGGCGCTGCAGCGTGCCGGCGCCCGCGAGGCGATCCTCATGCCTGTCGCGATCGACGACGGCGACGCCGCCGAGGTGCTCGAGCGCTTCGACGGGCTGTTGTTGATGGGCGGCGGCGACCTCCAACCCGAGGAGTACGGCCAGGAGCGGCGCGAGCAGGTGTACGGCGTGGTCCCCCACCGTGACCGGTTCGAGCTCGCGCTCGCACGCGCCGCGGTCGATCGCGGTGTCCCGACGCTGGCGATCTGCCGCGGCCACCAGGTCCTGAACGTCGCGTTGGGTGGCGCGCTCGACCAGCACATCACGGAGCGCGCCGGCGTCGCCCACGGCAAGCCCGGCGTCCCGGGCGGATCGAGCGTGCACGACATCGACCTGGAGCCCGGGTCCCGGCTCGCGGAGGCCATGGGCGTCACGCACGCGTCGTGCTCGTCGCACCATCATCAGGCGGTCGAGCACACCGGCGCAGGGCTCCGGGTCACCGCCCGCGCCCCCGACGGCGTGGTCGAGGGCATCGAGCTCGACGGAGACTCGTGGATCGTCGGCGCCCAGTGGCACCCCGAAGACACCGCCGCCGACGATCCGGCGCAGCAACGGCTGTTCGACACGTTCGTGCGTCACGCGGCGAAGCGCTGAGCGAGTGGATGGAATCGCTAGCCGGGCACGATCACGCCGTGAACGGGTGGCGGCTCATCGCCCTCGCCCGCCATCGACACGATCAGGTCCTCGGCGTCGTCGAGGGTGGCGACTCGCCGGGGCAGGTCGGCGAAGGGATACCGACCGGCAGTTAGCAGGTCGAGCGCGGCGCGGTACGCGGCCGAGTCGACCCCGAGCGCGCCGACGATCCGGAGCTCCTTGAACACGATGACGTCGGGCTGAAACTCCGGCACCGGGCTGCCCCGGGTCCCGGCCACGACGGCCGTTCCTCCGGGCCGGGCGAGCGCGATGCCTTGCGCGAGCGCTTCGGGTGCCTTGGCGGTTACATCGACGACGACGTCGGCCAGCCCGCCGGTCGCGTCGCGCAGCGCGCGCACAGGATCGGTCTCGGCGACGTCGACGGCCAGATCGGCGCCGAAGTCACGGGCGACCTCGAGCCGCTCGGCATCGCGGGGGCCGTGCCCGGTGACCATCACGAACGTGGCGCCGGCGTCCTTCGCCGCGGCCGCCGCCGACAGCCCCCGAACGCCCGGCCCGAGCACCGCGACGACGTCCCCGGCGCCGGTGCCGGGGACGGTGACCGCCCACCGCACACCGGCCCCGAGGGGGTTGAACAGCGTGGCGACGACCGGGTCGAGCGACTCGGGCACGCGGTGGACGATGGCGTCGGGCCCGAGGTACTGCCACTGCGCGTATCCGCCCCACAGTCCCGGAGGCGTGTCGACGGGGATGTAGCCGTACATGTCGCGCAGACCATGGCGTTCACAACGCTGGTAAGCGCCGCCACCGCACGCGTCGCAGTCGCGGCACGACTGGAACACCTCGACGGCGACCCGGTCGCCGCGGTCGACACCCCAACGCTGCGCGGTGGAGTTACCGATGCGCTCGACCACGCCCACGGTCTCGTGTCCGGGTACGAACGCGAACCCGCCCTGCAGGTGGCCGGTGTACTGCTCGTGATCGGTGCCGCACAGCCCGCACGCCTCGACTCGGAGTATTGCGTCATGGTCGCCGTGCTCGGGCACGGGGAGCTCGCGCGCAACGAGCGTCCGGGGCTTCTCGAGCACCAACGCGCGCGCCGATCGAGTCGACACGACCGCGGAGGCTAGCGGCGACTCAGGTCAGCGTCGTGTACACGTCGGTACCGAAGCACGGCAGGTCCGGCCGTCCCGCATATCCCAGCTTCGGCAGCCCGAACAGCTCCTCGATGCTGCACAGCAGCGAGTAGTGGTTGTACGGCGTGTCGTTGCCTACGCGACCCGCTCCAGGTCGAGCAGGTAGGCCTTGCGCTCCGGGCCTCCGCCGTAGTTGCCCACGCCGCCGCTCGCGGGCACCACGCGGTGGCACGGGACGACGATCGCCACCGGGTTGGAGCCCACGGCGTTGCCGACGGCGCGGGCCGCAGTCGGCTTGCCGACCTGGGCCGCCAGCGCGCCGTACGTGGCGACGTGACCGCTCGGGATGCGTGCGGTGGCTTCGAGGACCTGGCGCCGGAAGCCGCTCGTGAGCGACCAGTCGACCGTGAGGTCGAATCCACGCCGCTGCCCCTCGAAGTACTCGTCGAGCTCACGGCGAACCGGGTCGAGCCGGACAGGTGCTTCGACCACGCGGGGCGAGATGCGCTCGGCGAGCTCATCGAGCACGCGCTCGGGGTCGAACGCGAGGCGCACGAGACCCGTCGGGGTCACCGCCACGAGCAGGTCTCCCACCGGCGAGTCGACCGTTGCCACGGCCACGTCGATCAGGCCCTGGCGATCGGCGGCGGCGATGGCGGAGATGGTCGCCGCCTCCGCCTGCGTCTCAACGTCGACGGCGGCGGCGCGGCGGAGAGCGGTTTCGAGATCAGACAGGTCGCTGTTCGTCATCTGCGTACTCCTTACGTAGGTTCGCGAGCCCTTCACGCACGTTCTGGCGCGCCGCCGCTTCCGACGTGTCGAGAATGCGACCGACGTCACGGAACGAGAGATCGGACACGAAGCGCAGCACGATGGCGGCGCGCTGCTTGGGTGGGAGCTCACCGACCGCCTTCCACAACCCGGGGTCGGGCACTGTCGGCGCCGGGACCGGCTGATCGGGCAGCTCGGCCGCCGGCACCGGCCGGCGGGCGCGCCCGCGGTGGGCGTCGATCGCCTTCCGGTGCGCGATCGTCAGCACCCAAGCACGGAGGTTCGATCCGTCCTCGAGCCGCGGGTACGCCCGCAACGCGGCGGTGAACGTCTCCTGGAGGCAGTCGTCGGCGTCGTCGGGCCCCACGGAGAACACGAGGAACCGGTAGACGGCGTCGCGATGACCGTCGAGGAAGGTCTGGAACGGCGGCGGACTCACACTCTTTCAACGTTCCCGGGAGCCGGATTCGTGAGGTCGGGTCGCCGGATTTCCCCTATTTCGTCGCCGTGGGCGCGACCGGGCCGCCGAGCCCGTGCGTGAGCGGCAGCGGCGTGGCAGCGAGGAGGAACTCGTGAACCCCGTCCGCGGCGCAGTCCGCCGCGAGCTCGTCGAGATGCCACAGCTGGCCCTGCACGAGGCCGAGGTCGCGCAGGTCGATCATGTGCACGGGTAGGAGCGCCGCCGGGTCCTCGCACGGCCACACCTCGAACACGAGGGTGTCGGTCGCGACGGCCGCGACCCCCTTGTCGTGCAGATACTCGATGGCGTCGACGCCGATGCCGGGGCTCGGGTCGCTGAAACGGCGCTTGTCACCGCGCCGCAGCCATTCCATCTGCCCGGTGCGCACGAGAAGGATGTCGCCGCGCTCGACCGACACCCCCGCCTGACGTTCGGCAGTGGAGAGGTCGTCACCGGTGATCGCGTGGGCGTCCTCGAAGTACTCGACATCGAGGAGGCGGGCGATATCGAGCAGCACGCCGCGCGTCACGATGGGGCCGAATTGGTCGACGCCGAGCCGCGCCGCACCGGCTTCGGTGACGACCGTGTCCGGCGTGTCGTTGTAGAGCAGTCCCTCGTAGCCGACGTGCGCGAGCGCGTCCCAGTGCGTGGCCGCTTGCGCGCCCATCTCGAAGGCGTCGTCGCTCGTCGTGAAGTCGCTCGGGTCGCCGGTGAACGCGGCGTTGACCGCCGTCATCGTGCGCTTCGGGTTGACGCGTCCGGGGATGGCGCCGGTCTGCGGCCCGTTCTCGTCGAACGGGATCGAGAGCGAGAACGTCACTCCCCGTCGCACCGTGGCCACGCCGCGCCGCACAGCTTCGGGCGTGATGAGGTTGAGAGTCCCCCGCTGGTCATCGCCGCCCCACCGTCCCCAGTTCGACAACCGCTGTGCGAGCGCCTTGAGCTCGGCGGGGAGAGGCACGCGGTCGGCTCGCTACTTCGCGGAGTACTGCTTGCGGAGCTCGTGCTTGAGAACCTTGCCGGTCGCGTTGCGAGGCAGCACGTCGACGATCTCGAGCTGCTCCGGGATCTTTTGGGTCATGAGCCCGGCGTCGGAGCAGAAGCCGACCAGGTCCTTCAGCGTGGGGGGTGCCTCCTTGTCGGCGGGGACGACGATCGCGCATGCCCGCTCCCCCGACGCCTCGTCTTGCAACCCGATCACGGCGACGTCGCCGATGCCCGGGTGCGTGAACAACAGGTCCTCGACCTCCTTGGCGCTGATCGTCTCGCCCTTGCGGATGATCACGTCCTTGAGCCGGCCGGTGATCGCGATGTACCCGTCGGCGTCCTGGAACCCGAGGTCGCCGGTGCGGAACCACCCTTCGTCGTCGAAGGCGTCGGCATCGAGCGACGAGTCGACGTACCCGCGGAACAGCATCGGGCCCTTCACGCGGATCTCGCCCTCCTCCAGCGGCTTCGCGACGGACTCGTCGAGCTTCACGATCTTCACCTCGACGCCGGGAGTGGTGCGCCCTTCGGTCTCGGCCAGCTTCACGTCGGGGTCCTCGACCGTCGACATCGCGAGGATCGGGCACTCCGTGAGCCCGTAGCCGGACACCACTCCGACTCCGCCGAGCTCTTTCTTCACGTCGTAGTGCAGTTGCGCCGGCTTGGCCGCGCCCCCGCCCGGGTACGCCCGGACCTTCGGGAACAGCTTCTCGCCCGGGTTCTGGCGTTGCGCCGCCAGGTACGCCATGTGGAACGGCGTGCCCGCGCCGCCGAGCGTCGCGCCTTCGCGTTGCATCACGGGGATCGTCGTCGAAGGGTCGAACGCCTCGATGACGATCGTCTTGAAGCCGACCATCATCGAGCTGAACAGCCAGCCGATCCCGCCGATGTGCGTGAACGGGAACACGAGCGCGCTCACGTCATCCGGTTGGATCGCGAGCGCCTTCGTCATGCCGTACGCGGACGCCATGATCGTGCGATCGGTGTGCTGCGCTCCCTTCGGGTCGGCCGTCGTTCCCGACGTGTAGAACGCCCACCGCACCGGAGCATCGTCGGGTGACGATGGCGGCTTCGCAACCGGCGGGAGCGACGCTGGATCGGCGTCGGGCAGCTTGCGGTCGACCACGAGCACCTCGAGTCCGGGCTGGTCGGCGGCGATCTCGCGCGCCATGCCCTCGTAGTCGAAGCCCTTCCAGGTCGACGGGACGATCAGCAACTTCGCGCCGGTCTGCTTCGTCACGAACCCGACTTCGCGGTGGCGGTAGATGGGCAGGATCGGGTTCTGCACCGCACCGAGCCGGGCGAGCGCGCCGACCAGCAGGAGCGACTCGTGCCACGTCGGCAGCGCCCACGAGACGCGCGTGCCTTCGCGGACTCCGAGCTCGGCGAGCCCGGCGGCGGCGCGCTCGGCGGCTTCGCGGTACTCGCGATAGGTCATCGTTCGTTGGTCCTCGTCGACCAACATCGTCGTGTCGGGTGTCTCCGCCACCCGCCGCTCGATCAGCTCCCACAGGCTCCCGGCGTCGGTGATCACGCCGTGATCCCACCATCCATCGAGACGATGCTTCCCACCATGTACGCACCGTCGTCGGACGCGATGTACGCGATGAGCCCGGCCAGCTCCTCCGGCTCGGCGGCGCCGAGCGGTGACGTCACTCGGGCGAACTCTTTCATGTGCACGCCTTCGGGCATCGTGAACCCCGCGATCATCGGCGTGTTCATGCCACCGGGTGCAACGGCGTTCACACGCACCCGCCGTCGCAAGTACTCGACCGCGAGCGCCCGCGTGAGGTTGACGACGCCACCCTTCGACGCGCAGTACGCCGCCGAGTACGGCTGACCCATGAGACCCGCGTTCGACGCGACGTTCACGATCGCGCCTCCGCCGTCGAGGAGATACGGCAGCGCGGCCTGACACATGAGGAACGTGCCGGTGAGGTTGACGCCGAGGATCGCCGACCAGCGCTCGAAGGTCTCGTCCACCGTGTGGGCGAAGCCTCCGATGCCGGCCGAGTTCACGAGCACCTGGGGCCGGCCCAGATCGGCGGCAACGGCGTCCACGGTGCGCCGGACCTCGGCAGGATCGGTCACGTCGACCGCGTATGCCCGGGCGGCGGCGCCCTGTTCGCCAATCTCGGCGGCGGTCTTCTCGGCTGCATCGGCGGCGACGTCCAGCGCCGCAACGGCGGCTTCCTCGCTTGCGAGGCGATGCGCGGTGGCGCGCCCGAGCCCCGACCCCGCTCCGGTGACGACCGCGACGCGACCCGTGAAGCGCGACATGCGTTCCCCTCCTGGGCCCCGACGCCGGCGGCCCACGCCCGAATCTAACGCCCCGTCAGACCGGCGTCAGAAGGTCGGGTACGGTCACCGACCGTGGCCACCGGCGCTCGTCCCCCGCGCACGACCGCTGATCTGTTGCGGGCGGCAGCGGCCGCGCATCCCGAGCGTGAGGCGTACGTCCACGGCGAGAAGCGGGTCACGTATCGCTGGCTTGATCGCGCCGCCGACGGGTTCGCAGCGACCCTCCTCGAGCAGGGAGTGAACCTCGGCGACGTCGTGACCCTGCTGCTGCCGTCGTCGATCAAGTTCGCCGCTTGCTACCTCGGCGCGTTGCGTGCCGGTGCGATCACGTCGGCGATCAACCTCCGGCTCGGCCCGGGTGAGAAGGCGAGCATCCTCGAGCGCACAGAGCCAGCAGTCACGGTCGTCGGCGACGACGTCGAGCTCCCCGACGGCATCGAGGCCGGCATCCGGATCGACGTCTCAGAGCTCGGCCGCGCGTTCGGGAGCAAGTCGCCGCCGTCGTTCCCCGAGCTGGCGCCGACTGACGCGGCGTGCATCGTTTGGACGAGCGGGACGACCGGTCAGCCGAAGGGCGCGGTGTACGACCACGCGTCGATGGAGGTGATCTCGCGCAACATCGGCGAGCTCACCCGCCCCGGCGATCGCCGGCTCCTCGCGCTGCCGTTCCCGCACGTCGGCTACATGACCCGCATGTGGGACGAGCTCGCCAACGGGACGACCCTGGTGCTCGTCGGCGAGCCGTGGTCGGCCGAGGAGTCGCTGCGCCTCGTGCGCGAAGAGGGGATCACGATGGCGACCGGGGTCCCGACGCAGTGGTCGCTCGTGCTGGCACACCCGGACATCGAGCGGACCGACTTCTCCGGGCTGCGCGTTGGCGCGCTCGGAGGTGCGTCGATCGCGCCCGACCTCGTGCGCCAGATTCGCAAGGTGCTCGGCTGCCCGGTCATCACGCGCTACACGAGCACGGAAGCAGGCGTGTGCACGAGCACGCTCGCGGACGACGACGCCGAAGTGGTCGCGACGACCGTCGGACGTCCCGCCCCTGAGGTTGAGCTGCGCATCGTCGATCCCGGCGCCGGGAGCGAGCAGCCTGCCGGCGAGGTGGGCGAGGTGCAGTGCCGCTCGGCGGCGATGATGCGCGGCTACTGGCGCGATCCCGAGCGCACCGCCGAGGCGATCGACGCCGACGGGTGGCTGCACACGGGCGATCTCGGCTTCGTGGGCGCGGACGGGAACCTTCGCATCGCCGGACGGCTGAAGGAGATGTACATCCGCGGCGGGTACAACGTGTACCCGGCCGAGATCGAGGCCGTGCTCGCCGAGCATCCGTCGGTGGCGCGTGCCGCGGTCGTCGGTGCGCCCGACCCGGTACTCGGCGAAGTGGGTGTCGCGTTCGTCGTGCCGGTGGCGGGCTCGTCGCGGCCTACGCGGGACGCGTTGCGCTCCTGGTGCCGCGACCGGCTCGCGGATTACAAGGCACCCGACCGGCTCGAGCTGGTCGACGAGCTGCCGCTCACCTCGATGCACAAGGTCGACAAGCGCGCGCTCATGGCGCGGACAACGGAGGGGACATGACGACGGAAGCGGCGATCCAACCCGTCGGAACCGGCGACACGAGCGAGAAGCCGATCAAGCTCGGCGGCGCGCTCTTCACGATGGTGGAGCCGCACCCGGGGCACGAGGTCGCGTACAACCGCTGGTACGAGCGCGACCACTTCTATGCCGGCTGCATGATCGGCGCGTGGACCGTGTCCGGCGCCCGCTACGTCGCAACGCGAGCGTGTAAGGAGAAGCGCTACCCGTCCGACTCGCCGATCACCCCCGACCCGATGGTCGGGTCGTACCTCGCGCTGTACTGGATCCTCGCCGGCAAGTTCAGCGAGTGGATGAAGTGGGGCACCGAGCAGGTCAACTGGCTCCACGCCAACGACCGGATGTTCGCGGAGCGCGACCACATTCACACGCTCATGTATCGCTTCTTGGACGAGCAGCACGCCGAACCGGACGGCGTGCCCGCCGAGCTCGCGCTCGACCACCACTTCCCGGGCCTCGTCGCCGTGATCGGCGAGGTCGCCGGGGGCAAGACCCACGACGACGTCGTCGAGTGGTTCCGCGGCCGACCCTGCCCGGCCGAGGTGATGACGGCGTTCATTCCTGTCCCGTTGTTCCAGGACGCGCCGAGCGACGTGCCCCGCAACGAGGACACCGACCGCTTCATGCAGCTCTACTTCCTCGACGAGGACCCGCTCGAGGTGTTCGACGAGCGCTTCGGCAGCCTGGGCAAGGAGTTCGACGCCAGCGGTTTCGGCCGCATCCTGTTCGTGTCGCCGTTCCTCGCCACCGTCCCCGGCACCGACCGCTACGCCGGCGAGCTCCGGTAGGTGCGTCCCTGGTGCGCAATAGGTGCGCACGAGGGATGCATCATGAAACGGCGGCGCCCTTGAGCCGTGGGAGCACTTTGCGCTCGAAGAGCTCGAGGCTCTCCCAGGCGACGTCGGGCGGGATGCCGCCCATGAGCGGGTGCAGGACGATCGTGCCGAAGGCGCCGAGCTCGTTCGCCAAGTCGACGCACTCGTCGGGCGTCACGACCCTATAGACGCCGCTCTTGCGGACGCCGTCGACGTCCTTGGCGTGCACGTCGACGGCCGAGCGCTGTCCGGGTGTCTGCCAGCTCTCGTACACCTGCGCTTCGTGCAGCGCGTGCGGGCCGATCTTCACCCATGCCGACTCCGGGTCCTCGGCCACGTGCACGAACCCCGGACCGGAGGGAAGGCTGATGAACCCCTGCGCGAAGCCCACCTTGGCGCACTCGTCCTCGTAGAACTCGGCCAGCTTCGGATCCCCGACGGCGGGGAACATCGGCAGCCGCAACCGCGCGGCGCGGCGCGCCGCCACCTCGGTGGAGCCGCCGATCATCATCATCGGGTGCGGCTGCGTCACCGGCTTCGGCGTGACGTGCACCGTCCGGCCACGCCACTCGAACGGCTCCCCCGTCCACGCCTTGCGCATGACGTCGACGTACTCCTCGAGCAGCTTGCCGCGCTGCTTCCGGTCGACGCCCGCCATCTCGAACTCCTCGTAGCGGTACCCGACGCCGGCGACGAAGCTGACCCGTCCCCCGCTCGCCAGATCGAGCACCGCCAGCTCCTCCGCCAGCCGCACCGGGTCGTGCAGCGGCACGAGGATGGCGGCGATGTTGATGCCGATCCGCCGGGTGTGGCCGGCGATGGCGGCCGCCATCGTCACCGGCGCGGGGATGTACCCATCCTCGGCGCCGTGGTGCTCGGACAGGACCACGAAGTCGAGGCCGCGCTCGTCACCCCACCTCGACTGCTCGAGGGACGCGGCGTAGATCTCGGCGTGGGTCGCCGAGCCCCAGCTCGGGGCCCGAAGGTCGTATCGGAGACCGATCATCGCCATGGCGCGACTCCAGGATCAGCGGGTGAGGTGCGGCCCGACTTCGGCGCCGAAGCGCTCGATCTGGTCGCACAGCTCGTGGATCGAGCGCGACTGGAAGCGCACCTGCAGGTGCGATACGCCCATCGCGCCGTACTCGTTCATCGATTCGGCCAACTTCTCGGGCGGGCCGGCGATCGTGCCGCGCGCCACCTCCCAATCGGGCTCGCCGACGTACATCGCCTCGGTAATGACGCCGATCTCGGGCTCGGCGCCGGGGCGTACCTCGTCTCGGTGGGCGCGGAGGTACGCGATCGAGTCGGGCATCTTCTTGCGCGGAGTCCCCTGCGGGATCCAGCCGTCGCCGCGCGCCGCGACGCGTCGAAGCGCTGGACGGCTCGACCCACCGATCCAGATCGGCGGGCGCGGCCGCTGGACTGGCCGCGGCCGCATGCCCACCTGGTCGTCGCTCGCGCCGGTGAACTCGTCCCGCCAGGCGTCTTTCACGCCATCGACCGCGTTGTCGAGCAGCCGACCGCGGTCGGCAAACGGCAGGCCCAGTGCGTCGAACTCCTTCTCCACGTGCCCGGCACCCATCCCGAGGATCACCCGACCTCCCGACAGCGTGTCGAGCGTCGCGAACGCCTTGGCTGTCTGCAGCGGGTGCCGGTAGGGACCGACGAACACGTTCGTCATGAGGTGCGTCTGCGCCGTGTTCGCGGCGAGAAAGCCGAGCGTGGATATCGGCTCGTACCACGTCGTCGACATGGCCGGTGCGAGCGAGCGCGGGATCGCGACATGGTCGCACACGGCGACGTAGAAGAACCCGGCCCGGTCGGCGGCCTGCGCGGCTTGGACCAGTTCGGGCACCCCGGCGCCGTTCTCCCGCTCCCACGGTGCCGCCACCATCGTGCTCAGCGCGACCGCCGGCAGCTGGATCCCGAACACGAGCTTGCCGGCCGGGACGACGGTGACGACGTCGTCGCTCACGACCGCTTGCTCATCCGCCGCGCTCACCCGGGCCAGACGACGCTCTGGAGCTCCGAATACGCGTGGAGGCCGAACGACCCTCCGTCCCGGCCGACCCCGCTGCGCTTGGTGCCCCCGAAGGGTGTTTCGTGGTTGCGCTGGATCGTGTTGATACCGATGTTGCCGGCCCGCAAGCGACGAGCGACGCGCATCCCGCGAGCTGAGTTACCCGTGAACACGTAGTCGTAGAGCCCGAAGTCGCTGTCGTTGGCCAGGCGGATGGCTTCCTCGTCGTCGTCGAAGGTCTCGACGACGATCACAGGCCCGAAGATCTCCTCGCGCGCGACGCGCATGTCGCCGCGCACCTCCGCCAGCAGCGTCGGCTCGACGTAGAAGCCCCGGTCGAGGTGCGACGGACGACCGCCGCCGACCGCAACCTCTGCGCCCTCGCCGGCGCCGGCCTTGATGTATCCCTCGACGCGCTCGCGGTGCGCCCCTGTGATCAGCGGCCCGACCACGGTCTTCGGGTCGGTCGGATCCCCGACGGGCAGGAACGTTGCCATCTTGGCGAGTCCCTCGACGAACTCCTGGTAGCGCGACCGGTGCACGATCGCCCGCGTCGGCGCGGTGCAGATCTGCCCGGCGTGGAAGGTCCAGACGGAGCCGATGGCAGTGACGGCGGCGGCGAGGTCGGCGTCTTCGAGCACGATGCCCGCGCCCTTGCCGCCCAGCTCGAGCAGCAGCCGCTTCATCGTGCGTCCCCCCGCCTCGGCGATCCGCAGCCCGACTGCGGTACTGCCGGTGAAGCTGATCATGTCGACGTCGGGCGACTCGACCAGCGCCTCGCCGGTGGCCGGGCTCGACCCGGTGATGACGTTCACGACGCCGGGCGGGAAGCCGACCTCGTCGAGGATGCGCACGAGCTCGATGACCGCCAACGGGTCCTGAGGCGCGGGCCGCACGATCACGGTGTTGCCCATCGCCAGGGCGGGACCGATCTTGCCGGCCATGTTCACGATCGGGAAGTTGTACGGCGTGATGCACGCCACAACGCCGACCGGCGCACGCCGGGCGAGTGCGCCCATCAAACCCGCGGGCGCCATGGGCGTGGCCGGCATCTCCTGCGGCGCGAGGGGGATGACACTCGGCTCGAGCGCGCCGCGCGCGTACCGGTCGAACCTGCTGGCTGCCACCGGTACCTGCATCGCGCGCCCGACCGCGGTCGTGCAGCCGGTCTCGGCGATCACGAGCGGCACGAGGTCCTCGAGCTTCTCGCGCACCCGGACGGCAGCCGCCGACAGCAGCTCGGCGCGATGGTCAGGCGTCGTCTGCGACCACGACTCGAACGCGTCGCGCGCCGCTCTCGCCGCGTCCTGTGCTTGTTGCACCGACGCTTCGGGCGCCGCGCCGACGACGTCTTCGGTCGCCGGGTTGACGATCTCGTAGCCGCCGTCGCCGCCCACGACCCAGTCGCCACCGATGAGGAGCCGCTCGACTGACTTGTCCTTCGTGACGCTCACATCTTCTCCCCCGCTACGATTCCCAAGTTAGAACGTGTTCTCATTTGATGTCCAACGGTGGTGCCACATGGACCTCGGCCGCATCGGAATCTGGACGTTCGCGCTCGACCTGCAACCTGCCACCCGCGCTCGCGAGCTGGCGGCGGAGGTCGAGGAGCTCGGGTACGGCGCGATCTGGGTGCCCGACGCCGTCGGCCGCGACCCCCTCGTGCACGCGGCGCTGCTGCTTTCAGGTACCGGGCGCATCACGGTGGGCACGGGCATCGCCCAGATCTGGGGACGCGACCCGCTCTCGATGAACGCGGGCTGGAAGACCCTGAGCGAGGCGTTCCCGGGCCGCTTCGTGCTCGGGCTGGGCGTGAGTCACCAGCCCATGGTCGAAGGTCTCCGCGGTCGGACCTACGAGCGACCGCTCACGGCGATGCGCGAGTACCTCGAGCGAATGGACACGGCGATGTACGCCGCCGCCGAGCCCTCCGAGCCGCCCCGGCGCGTGCTCGCGGCGTTGGGCCCGAAGATGCTGGCGCTGGCGGCCGAGCGCACGGACGGCGCGCACCCGTACAACGTCCCGCCCGAGCACACCGCCCGCGCCCGCGAGATCCTCGGGCCCGAGAAGCTGCTCGCGCCTGAGCAGGCAGTCCTGCTCGAAACCGATCCCGCCGAGGCGCGGCGGATCGGGCGCGAGCATCTGGCCATCTACCGCGACCTCCCGAACTACATGAACAACCTGCGTCGGTTCGGCATCACGGACGACGACATCGCCGACGAAGGGAGCGACCGCCTCGTCGACACGCTCGTCGCCTGGGGCGACATCGACGCGATCCGTGCCCGCGTGCAGGCGCACCTCGACGCCGGCGCCGACCACGTTGCGGTCCAGGTCCTCAAGCCCCACCGCACCGAGATCCCGATCAACGAGTGGCGCGCGCTCGCACCCGCGTTGCTCTAGGGTCCAATCGCGATGCCGGAGTTCGACACGTACGATCAACGCGTCGCCGACGGCCTCGTGCGCGCGCATGAGAACGGCGAAGGGCTGCCCGACTACCTCGGCATCCGCCTCACCGACACGTGGCCGGGCGGGATGCGCGCCGCCATCGTCGTGCGCGACGACTTGCTCAACCCGTTTGGCAACCTGCACGGCGGGGTGCTCGCCGCATTGTGCGACCACGTGCTCGGCACCGTCTGTTATCCGGTGATCCCGCCCGGTGCGTGGGCGGCGACGACAGAGTTCAAGCTCAACTACTTGGCGCCGGTCACGACCGGCGGCCTGTCGGCGGCGGCGCAGATCGTGTCGCTCACGAAACGCACCGCCGTTGTACGAATCGAAGTCGACAACGACGGGCGGACCGTCTGCCTCGCGCAAGGCACGGTTCTCGTGATGCCGCCAAAGAGCTAACGGGCGAGCATTCGCCGGCACACGGCGCTTGGACGCCTGGTGAAAGAATGACGCTCGTGTCTGGTGCCGACATCGAGCAGATGACACGGGACGACGTTGGCGCGACGCTCGAGTGGGCGGCGAGGGAGGGGTGGAATCCGGGTCTGCACGATGGGGACGCGTTTATCGCCGCCGACCCGCATGGCTTCTTCGTCCTGAAGGTCGACCGCCGGCCGGTGGCCACCGTCGCGGCGATCCGTTTACGGGCAGGAGTTCGGCTTCTTGGGTCTCTACATCGCGTCGCGAGTGTGTAACGGTCTACGAGCCATCACAGAATCTGGACACCGAATGTCGGCTAGGTCCGCCCGAATTTGAGCACCGAACGGCGCGTTGGGTCGGGATGATCTGACACTCGAGCGCGCGATGAGTTCCGGGCCTGAGCCCGGTCGGAGACACCATGACCAAGTATCCGGGAGAGTCAGCGGAGTACAGGGCGGCGCGCGATGAGCTGCTCGACCAAGAGATCCGGCTGCGGCGGGAGATGGAGGCGGTTGCCGAAGCGCGGCGCGCCCTCCCACCGGGCGGGACCGTCCCGGAGGACTACGTCTTCCGGGGCATCGGAGCCGACGGCGCGCCGACCGACGTGCGGTTGTCGGAGTTGTTCGCGCCGGCCAGAAGCTCGCTCGCCATCTACAGCATGATGTTCCCCCGGGACCGCCGGGACGACCGGCCCGGGCCCGAGGGTGGTCAGACGGCGCGCCTCCCGCTCGCCGAGGGCCCGTGCCCCTCCTGCACCGCGTTCCTGGATCAGCTCGACGGCGCCGCCGAGCACGTCGCCCAGCGCATGAACTTCGCCGTCGTCGCGAAGGCCCCGCTCGAGCGCGTTGTCGCCTTCGCCGCCGAGCGCGGCTGGCGCCGGCTCCGGATCCTGTCCTCGGCCGCTAACACCTACAACCGGGACTATCTCTCCGAGACGCCCGAGGGAGACCAGCTGCCGATGCTGAACGTCTTCCACCGCGACGGCGACGTGATCCGCCACTTCTGGGCCTCGGAGCTGTTGTCCGCGCCGACGGAGCCCGGCCAGGATCCCCGCCACGTCGGCACGCTCGAGCCGCTGTGGAACTTCTTCGACCTCACGCCCGAAGGGCGGCCGGCCGACTGGGAAGAGCAGCTCAGCTACCCCTGATGGCTACTCGGCCGCGGAGGCGGCGGCTTTGCCGACCGCCGGAGCAGGAGCCCGAGCTTGCGAGGGCGAAAAATTAGGGCAAGTCGAGCTGCAGCATGCGGATCGCGTTGCCGCGCACGATCTTCTGGATCGTCTCGTCGTCGAGGTCCTTCATCTGCCGTTCGGCGACTTCCTTGCTGTTCGGCCAGGTGGAGTCGCTGTGCGGGTAGTCGGTCTCGAACGTGATCGTGTCGACGCCCATGTCCTCGAGCGACCGGAGCCCGTGCGGGTCGTCGAAGAAGCAGCCGAACACGTGCTCGCGGTAGTACTGGCTCGGCGGCTTCTTCACCTTGTCGGCGACACCGCCCCACGCCCGGTTGTGGTCCCACACCGCGTCGGCGCGCTCGAGCACGTAGGGGATCCACCCGATCTGCCCTTCGGAATAAGCGATCACGAGGTCGGGGAACTTCTCGAAGACGCCGGACATCAGGTAGTCCGTCAAGGACATCGCTGCGTTCATGTACGTCAGCGTCGAGCCGACCGCCGGCGGCGCGTCCTTCGACGTCGACGGCATCTTCGACGACGAGCCGATGTGCATGCACACAACCGTCCCCGTCTCGGCGCACGCCTGGAAGAACGGGTCCCAGTACCCGTCGGGATCGTGGACCGACGGCAGGCCGAGGAACGGCGGGATCTCCGTGAACGCGACCGCACGGCCGCCTCGCGCCGCGTTCCGCCGGATCTCCTCGCCGGCGAGCTGTGAGTCCCACAGCTGGATGATCGGCAGCGGGATCAGGCGACC